>JALSGO010000148.1 GCA_026982655.1 Candidatus Bipolaricaulota bacterium | reverse complement strand
ATGGGGGGCTCGGCCATCGGAGGCGATTTTCTGCGGATCTATCTGCAACAAAAGGGCTTCTCTAAGCCCATAAACGTGGTCCGGGGCTATGAGCTGCCGCCCTTTGCCGACGAGAGAACGCTGGTCTTCGCGGTAAGCTACAGCGGCAACACCGAGGAAACCCTCTCGTGCACTCAACAGGCTCTAGAGCGGGGCTGCACGGTCTTCGCGCTCACCTCCGGGGGCCAACTCGCAACGGTAGCCGAAGAACACGGGATGACTGCGGTGAGGATCCCGGGAGGGATGCCCCCGCGCACCGCATTGGGATATTTGTTTGCCCCTCTTCTGCGCGTCCTTCTGTCCTCATTCGAGAAGGGCGAGGAGATCGAGCGGGAGTTCCAAGAAGCCGTGAGCACGCTCCGGAGACTTGCAGCAACCTACAGCGAGAAACCCGAAACGGAGAACCCCGCGAAACGGCTGGCCCGGGCCCTCTTTCAGAAGATCCCCGTGATCTACGGGAGCGAGGTCACCGAGGCGAGCGCCCGCCGCTGGAAGGGCCAGATCAACGAGAACGCCAAGCAGCCCGCCTACTGGGACGTCCTCCCGGAGCTGCACCACAACGAGATCATGAGTTGGGAGAGCCCCCTTACGGAGAACTTCGTCTACGTGCTCCTCCGCGACCCGGAGGAGCATCCCCAAGTCCGAACGCGCTTTGCCCTCACCCGCGAACTCCTAGCGGAGCGGGGGCGTGTCGTGCTCGAAGCCCAAGGGGAAGGCAAGGGTCTGCTCTCCCGTCTGCTGTCCCTAAGCTACTTGGGGGACTGGGTCAGCTACTACCTCGCCCTGCTGAACGGCGTGGACCCCACGCCCGTGGCGCTCATCGAGCGAATGAAGCGCCGGTTAAACGGCGAGGAGGATCTTCCCTAGGTGCTCGCGGGCCTCCATACGTCGGTGCGCTTTGGCAGCCTCTTCCAGGGGGAATACGCGGTCGATCACGGGACGGAGCTTCCGCTCCCATACGAGCTCCATGACTTGGGTGAACTCGTGGTGGTTCCCCATGGTCGTTCCAATGATGCGGAGCTGTCGCCAGAACACGAGCCGTACGTCGGTGAGGGGAGTGGGCCCGGAGGTAGCCCCGTAGGTGACGAGCCGACCGTCCTTCGCTAAGGCCCGTAAGCTCCGTTCCCACGTGGCTTCTCCGATGCTGTCCACCACCACATCGACCCCTCGCTTCTTCGTGAGGCGCCAAGCCTCTCTTCCGAAGTCCACCGTGCGATGGTTGAGGACCTCGTCGGCTCCTAGCTCCTTGAGCTTTTGCAGTTTCTCCTCCGTGCCGGCTACGGCGAAGACCCGAGCGCCGACGAGCTTGGCGATCTGGAGGCAGGCCGTGCCCACACCCCCGGAAGCCCCTAGGATCAGCACCGTCTCACCGGGTCGCAACCCGGCCCGGGTGATCAAGGCGCGCCAGGCCGTCTGATAGACCAAGGGGGCAGCTGCGGCCTCTTCCCACGAGAAGCCCTCAGGGATGCGCATCAGGTTGCGCGCAGGGACCTTCACGAACTCCGCGTATCCGCCGTCCACGTGCTCCCCTAGGATGTGGAACTCCTCGCAGAGAGGATCCTCCCCCCGGCGGCAAGACGCGCAGCGGCCACAGCTGAGGCTGGGATTGACCACCACGCGCTCGCCCGGCGAGAAGCCTTCGGCCCCTCTCTCGACGACGCCCGCGACGTCGCTGCCGGGAATGTGCGGCAGCTTGGGAGGGATACCGGGCAGACCTCGACGCACCCAAATGTCCAAGTAGTTGAGGGCACAAGCCTTGACTCGCACGAGCACCTCGTCGGGACCCGGCTCGGGAACGGGCACGTCCTCCTCATACCGCAGGACCTCCGGTCCACCGTGCTCGTGGAAGCGGACGGATCTCATGCAACGCCCCCCCTCATGCCCATGTCTAGAGGACCACGCGCACGCGCCCTTGAAGGGCACGACTCAGCGTGGCCTCGTCCGTGAACTCCAAGTCCCGCCCGATAGGGACCCCTTGAGCGATGCGGGTGATCACGACCCCTAAGGGCTTGATCTGTCGAGCGAGGTAGAGTGAGGTGTGCTCGCCCTCGACCGTAGGATCCAGGGCTAGGATGACCTCTCGGATGCTGCCGCGGTGCAGTCGTCTCATCAGGCTCTCGATCTGCAGGTCCTCGGGGTGGACATCCCGAAGAGGAGAGATGAGCCCACCCAGCACGTGATAGAGACCTTGATATCCTCCGCTCTTCTCGATCTTCCAGAGTTCTTGGGGGTGGCTTACCACGCAGATGACGGAGCGATCTCGTCCGGGATCGCGGCATATGGCACAACGCGGCCCCGGCCCTTCGCTCCCTCCGTCGCCGTCGACGTCTGCGAAGTTGCAACACTCCCGGCACAGCGTGATCCGCTCCTTGAGCGCCCGGAGGGCTTCTCGCAGGCTTTCCACCTCGGCTGCAGGCTGGTTCAGGAGATGAAAGGCCAGGCGTTCCGCCGTGCGCTGCCCGACGCCCGGGAGCTTTTTCAGCTCTTCGATTACGTTCTGTAGAGGGGCTGGGTAGTGCATCATCTCTCGTCTCGCTCTCGTCTCTAGAACAACCCCGGTATGTGGGGAAGCCCCAAGCTCTTCATGACCTCGTCCATCTCCTTTTGAGAGGCCTCTTTGGCCTTGGCTTGGGCTTCCTTGATCGCGGAGAGGAGGAGGTCCTCCAACATCTCCACGTCTTCCGGATCGACGACCTCCTTGTCGATGTGAAGGTCTACGATCTCCTCCCGTCCGTTGGCGACCACTCGAACCACACCCCCACCGGCCGACGCCTCCACGCGCAGGTTCTGTAACTCCTCCTGCTTCTTCTGGATCGTCTCTTGGACTTTCTTGATCTGCTTGAGCATGTTGCTCATCCCGCCGGGAAGCTGCATCGTCTCCTCCTCCGTGGGCTTGACCACGGGTTTCAAAGGTACCCCATTATAAGCCGGGACGACGCGCCGGTTCAACGCGGCGTGCTCCTATCTCGTCTCTCGTTCCCCCTCTTCCCCTTCGGCTTCGGCCCCCTCCGTCCCGTGGAGGAGGTGGCCCGCAAAGGCTTCTCGGACCCGCCTTACGCCCTCTTGCAAGTCTGCGCCGGAGCGGATCGGGCTTGCCTCCTGGGCCTCGCGTCCGGCCGGAGACGCAGCGGAGGCAGATCCGGAACCGGAGGAGAACCCGATGACCACTTGGACTTCGCCGAAGATCTCTCGCACCAGAGCCTGGAGGAAAGATCGCTGGGTCGGCTGCTCCAGCCGCTCCTTGTGGAAGGTGTAGTCCGGAGGGTACTCGATATAGAGCGTGCTTCCGACGACGCGAGGGGAGGCTTCGGCGAGGAGGGCCTGTAGGGCCGCTTTCTCCCGTCGGGCCCGCGCGAGGAGTTCCCGCCACGCTTGCGAGATGTCCAGCGGGGGGCGTTCGCTCTGCCCTTCCTCCTCCCGGGGAGCTGCCTTCGATGCGCGGTCCGCCACCCGGCGCCCTGCCTCCCGGGAGACTGCAGAGTCAGAAGCAGAAGCGGCGGGAACCGGGGATGGAGGGGCGGAGGGGGGCTTGGGCTCGGTGGCGTTCTCGACGGCAATCGGAGATCGAGCGAGCACGAACACTTCCAGTAAGAGGCGTGGGTCGAGGGCGAATCGCAGCTCTCGCCGCAACTCGAGGAGGTCCTTCACGAGGCGGGCCTCCGGGGGAACGGACTGCGCGCCTTGACCGGGGGACGCGAGGAGGCGGTCGCGGCATCGGCGGAGGAGCTCTTCTACGAAGAGCTCGAGGTCCCGACCCCGCTCGGCCAAGTTCGCGATCAGTTGGAGAGCCGTCGCCCGGTCGTGTCTCAGCAGTGCGTTGAGGAAGCGCTCCAGGATCTCCTCCGAAGGCAGTCCGAGCATCTCGTAGAGGGCGTCCGCGGTGATCGTCTCCTCCCCTGCGAGGGAGGCAAGCTGGTCTAAGAGGACCAACGCGTCCCGGAGAGCACCGCGGGCATGGCGGGCCAGGGCATCCCGGGCTGCAGGACTCAGGAGGATCCCCTCCGCTTGGGCGATTCGTTGCAGATGGGCTGCAATCCGCTCTGCAGGGATCGCCTTGAACTCGAAGGCTTGGCATCGGGAAAGGACGGTAGGTGGGACCTTGTGGGGTTCCGTGGTAGCCAGGATAAAGACCGCATGGGACGGAGGCTCCTCCAGCGTCTTGAGCAACGCGTTGAAGGCCTCGTGGGTGAGCATGTGCACCTCGTCGATGATGTAGACCTTGTAGCGCCCCTGGGCCGGAGCGAAGTTCACCTCCTCGCGGAGCTGGCGGATCTGATCGATGCCTCGGTTGGAGGCCCCATCGATCTCGAGGACGTCCAAGTGGTTCCCTTGCCCGATGGCTTGGCAGGGGGGGCACTCGTTACAGGGCTCCCCGTCTCGGACTTGTAGGCAGTTCATCGCCTTGGCGAAGATGCGCGCTACGGAGGTCTTCCCTGTACCCCGAGGTCCGGCGAAGAGATACGCATGGGCCACCTCTCCGCGGGCGATCGCGTTCTTCAAGGTCTGCACCGTATACGGCTGCCCTACAACGTCGGAGAAGCGTTGAGGTCGCCACTTGCGGTAGAGGGCTTGATGGGGCATAGCGGGTCGGAGAGGCCGGATTCGAACCGGCGACCTCCTGCTCCCAAAGCAGGCGCGCTCACCAGACTGCGCCACTCTCCGAAGGCTGGTATGTAGTAGTGTACAGCGAGGGGGCCGGGTTGCAAGCCGAGCCGAGTCCTTCCTGCGTCCCCTCCCCGTGGAGCGGCTGTAGCTCCTCTCTTCGGCCGGACGATCCCCGTGTGGACTCGATGCCATCGCTGCGGGAGGCGGGTGTCTGCCCCTAAGGGAACGGGTGCGCTGGCACAAGGCGTCTCCGTAGGGTATGATGGCGCAGCCTACGGCGGGGAGGGGGACCAGCTCCACGCCGTTCCCCTGGCCTCCATCCCGCCGCCGGGTGGATCGGCCCTGCCGAAGCCGTCCGGACCCTCTAGATCAGCTTCGGAGAGCGAGCGAGCAAGGAGGATAGAACCCTATGGAGCGAGCGATCACGATCATCGTCTTCGTGGCCATCTTGGCCCTTGTCGGCTTTGCCTTCTTTGGCCCCAAGGGTGGAGGTCCCCTCGGAGGGGCGGTCCAGGCCCAACGTGAGGCACAGTTCACCCTCACGGAGTACCAGATCACCCCGAACCGGGTGGAGATCCAAGGCGGCCGGGTCAAGCTCGTCTTCGTGAATCAGGGGAGATACATTCATCAAATCGAGCTCTACGACACCGTGGAGCAGCGGGTCTTAAAGGAGAAAGCGGAGTTCATCCGCCCCGGGGAGACCCAGGTCCTATGGGTCGATCTGGTGGGCGGACGCCGTTACCAACTCTACGACCCCGTCTGGCGCGCCAAGGGGATGGAAGCCCTCCTCATCACCCGATAGCGCCGATAGCGGGGACAAGCGTTCGTCTGCCCCGTTCTCCTCCCCCTCCTCTTCGCTCTGAGGCCCTTGAGCAGCCTCGGGAATGCGGGGGAGTGCACGGACGATGGTGCCTCCCCCCAGAACCTCCTCCCCCTGGTAAAAGACCGCCAGCTGGCCGGGCGTCACCGCGCGCTGAGGCTCTTGGGTGAACTCGACCGCCACCTGCAGTCGCGAGGTGGCCTCAGCCGGCCGCCCCCTGAGAAGGGCAGGCACCGCCCGGCTGCGATAGCGCACCTTGACCTCTATCGATACGGGGGGAGCCCCGTGCCGGGATACCGCTTCGCCCAGCTTCGGGTCGATGAAGTGGACGTCCTCAGCGATCAGCCCCGCGCAGTAGAGGGCTTCCTCGGGACCTACGATGACCCGATTGTGCACGACGTCAAGGGCTATAACATAGAGCCGCTCCCCGGCGGCGATCCCCAATCCTCGGCGTTGCCCTACCGTGTAGAAGGCCAGTCCCTCGTGGCGTCCGAGCACGCGGCCTTTCCAATCGACGATCTCTCCGGGGGTGAGTCCTCTTTCCCCTTCCGCCCGGTCTCTCAAGAACGACCGCGGGTCGCCGTGGGGCAGAAAGCAGAGGTCTTGGCTCTCCCGCTTGCGGGCCGCCACCAACCCTTGAGCCCGTGCGATTTCCCAAATCTCCTCCTTGGTGTGCTCTCCTACGGGGAAGCGGAGGCGGGCCAACTGGTCCTGATTCAGCCCATAGAGGAAGTACGACTGGTCCTTCCAAGGATCCGCGCCCCGGAGCAGTCGATAGCGGCCTTCCTCCTCGTCCCAGCGGATTCGGGCATGGTGACCGGTGGCGACGGCATCGCATCCCCACTCCTCGGCCAGTTCCAGCAGCTTGGGGAAGCGCACCCAGCGATTGCAGCGTCCGCAGGGGCTGGGAGTCCGTCCGGCCGTGTATTCCTGCACGAAGGGCCGGACTACCTGCCGGTAAAACCCCTCCCCGGCGTCGACGAAGTGATGCTCGATGCCCAGTTGTTCTGCGACGACCCGCACCTCGAGCGAGCAGCACTCGTTATAGGGCTCTTGGCGGCCCTCGTATGACCAGAGGTTCAAGGTCACCCCAACGACCTCGTACCCCTCTTGGAGGAGGAGCCACGCAGCCACTGAGCTATCCACGCCGCCGCTCATCCCCACCAGGACGCGTCCCCGGTTCCGATTCACCATGCCGTGATTATATCGAGGACACGCTCCCCGTTCCGCCGCCGCTCCGGAGGGTCGGGTTGACGCCCCTGCATCCGTGCCGTATAAAAGGGGCGATCTACCATGAGAGATCTCTTTCTCATCTTTGTGTTGCTGGTGGGAGCAGCTGTTGCGCTCTTTGCAGGGTTGGTCCTGTGGCAGGCGGACGGCCCCCCTCCGGGGCCGGCCTCTGCCTCTCCCGGCGCGCCGGAAGAGGGTGCCCCTGCTCCCGCTCCCGCTCCGGCCCCGCCCGGATCCGCCGAGGAGCCCCCTCCCCTGCCCTTGAAGATCGAGGGGTTTCGTTTCGTCAACTTTGAGCGCGCCGACCCGGCCTTCCCCGGCGAGGAGTATTCCGTCACGGTCTTCTTCGCTCCGGACGAGGGGTCGCCCTACGAAGGCGTAGTGGAGAGCCTGGGCATCACGCGCTTCCAACTCACCGACGCAACGTCCGGGGCAGCGATCCGGGAGACCCTTCTCCTGCTCGGGGAGGAGACGGAGGAGATCACCGTGAACGGGGTGTCCATGACCTCGTTCGTCAACGAACCGGTCGGCCTGGCAGGGCTGGCTTGGCAGGAGGGTCTACAGGTCTACTATATCTTGGTCTCCGGGGTGGTGACCGCCGCAGGGGGTGCCCCCCCTGCGACCCTACAGGAAGCAGCGCGCATTGCGGCTCAAGTCGTACTCGCGCAACGGCAAAGCGGACCGCCGGACAACGGACAAGGGGAGTGACGCGAGGGTGAGCAAACCGCTGACGACGGACCCTAAGGAAGCCGTGCGCCTCTTCCGGGAGATGGGCTTGGTCGGCGCCGGAGGCGCCGGGTTCCCCACGTACTTTAAATACATCCGTCCTACCCCTATACTCCTCGTCAACTGTGAGGAGGGGGAACCCGGCTACGAAGCGGACAAGCTCCTGCTGCGGAAGTACGCAGATCGGTTTCGGGAGGTCTTCGACGCCCTCCGGGAGATCTTCGGGTTCGAGCAGATCCTCATCGGTGCCAAAGAGAAGGACCGCCCTCTCCTCGATCCTTTACGGGAATCTCATGGCTTCGAGATCGCCTACACGCCGTCGAAGTACGGCTTCGGGGAGGAGCGTTGGCTCACGCAGGCCGTCACAGGGCGCGAAGTCCCGGGCCGAGCCCTCCCCGCCACCGTGGGGGTGACGGTCAACAACGTCGAAACCCTCTTCAACATGCACCGGGCCCTCTTTGCGGGAGAGCCGGTCCTTGACAAGTACGTGAACGTCTACGGCGAGGTAGCCGAACCCCGTGTCTATTGCACCCCCGTGGGGGCCTTCAGCGTAGACATGCTGGGATGGACAGGGATCAACACCCAGCGGTCCCACAACTTAATGGTCATCGACGGGGGACCCATGATGGGCGATCTGGTCGACTTACGCACGCACGCCATCTTGAAGAAGACGAACGGGCTGCTTGTGGTGGATAAATCCCTGTACGTGGGCGATCAGATGGCGTTCCGACAGCTTCCGGGACAGCCCGTGCCCACCTGGGACGACACGCTCCCGGAGATCATGACGAAGCTCGGCCTCTTGGAGTATCTGGATTGGCATCCGGAGGATTTTCTCGATGTGCGGGACAAAATCCAACGGGTGCGCATCTACCTCACCCACACTCTTACCCCTATTGTCAAACCTTCGGTGCCCTGCGTTCAGGTCGGCGAGGAAGTTCGACGCGGTCAGCTCGTCGCTAAACCCCTGGAGGGACCGATCGAGGACATCGCTACGCTCAGCGTGGCACAGCACGCAAGCATCGACGGCATGGTGCGGGAGATCACCGAGGAATACATCCTCATCGAAGGAGGGTGACGGGAGGATCGTCCGTGCTTGAGGGCTGCCCGACCCCCCCCCGGCGAGGCGATCCCGTTGACTCCGCCACAATCACCCAGCGATTCCCGTCCAACCCCCACGGCTCGCCCTGGAGATTGCCGTAATGGCCGAGCACCTTCAGCCCCGCCCGCGAGCAAAGCTCCGTAAGCTCGCGCAGGGTGAAGAGCCGCAGCGAGCTGAGGTATTCCTTCCGCCTGCCGTCGGGGTAGATCTTCACCCAGCGGGTCTCGATGCGATCCCGCTCCGGGATGAACCTACGCTCCTCCAGGGCCAAGAAGTCGGGGAACTCGTGCCAATCGTGGGCCTGAAAGCGGCGGACGGTCCCGTCGCGGTTGGCCATCTCGAGCAAAAACCGCCCGCCGGGTTTTAAGCTTTTGCGCACCTCTTGAAGGACTTTGAGGTGATCCTCCTCCCGCTCGAAGTAGCCGAAGCTGGTGAAGAGGTTTACCACCGCATCGAACTCCTCCTCAAAGGGGATCGCGCGCATGTCGCCCTGGATGAACTCAACGGAAAGCCCCTGCTCTTCCGCCTGAGCACGCCCCTGTTTCAGGTAGACGGACGAGAGGTCCAGGCCCACGACGCGAAACCCTCTCCTTGCCAGGGGAAGCGCAAATCGTCCGGGTCCGCAGGCCAGATCCAAAATCCGCGCACCGGGCTCGACTCCCAAAAGCTCGACGAGGGGATCGCAGAGTTCTTCGGCCCGCCGCCAGGCCTCTTCGGGAAACATCACCTCGCCCATCTCCGCGTCGAAGAAGCGCTCCCACCAGGCGTTCATCGCCTTCCCCTCTCCCCTAAGAGTCCTTTCCGAACAGGTACTCCGGCGGCACGAGCTCCGGGGGGAGCGCCTCGTGTTCTAAGGCGTACTCCATGAGCTTCTTGAGCCCCCCGCGGAAGTTGTACGCCCGGAGACCCGCCTTGCGCATCAGCTCCGCCAAGTGGGCGCTCTTGAGCCCCAGCTCGCAGTAGAGCACGTACGTCTTGTCCTTAGGGAAGCGCTTATACTCCTCCAGCGCCTGGAAGAAGTCGAGGTGGACGGCCCCGGGGTAGTGCCAGGCCCGATAGGCCCCCGGTGACCGCAGATCGATCACCACGGCCCCCTCGGGGATCTCCTCGATCTCGACCTCGGGGGCGGAGAGCGACGCCGGATCCACCGCCCTAAGATCGAAGACCTCCCGCCCCTCCAGCGCCCGGTCCAGCAGGGAGGGGTCGAGCTTGGTTTCCTCCTCTTGGACGACCCTCAGGGAGGCCTTCGTGGCGGGGCGGCGGGGGACGAGGGCGCAATATTCGGCCACCGATGCGGAAAGGTCGTAGGTCCCGATCCGACGGGCCTCCGCGACGATCTCCTCCTTGGTGAACCCCGCCAAAGGCCGGAAGATGGGGAGCGAGACCGCCTCGGAGATCACGTAGAGGTTCTGCATCGTCTGCGAGGAGACCTGGCCCACGGACTCCCCCGTCACGATCCCCTGCGCCCGGATCTCCCGGGCGATCCGCTCGCCCACTCGGAGCATGAGGCGCTTGAGCAGCACCTGCCAGTATCGGGCCTCCGTCTTGGCTTGGAGCTCCTTGACGACCTCGGAGAAGTCCACGGCGTGCAGCTTGGGCCGGGTGCCGTAGCTCCACTGGTCCGAGAGGATTTTGAGGACGCGCAGCACGTCCCGTCGGTGGACCTCGCCCCCCAGGTTGCAGAAGACGTACTCGAGCGAGACCCCGCGGCGGAGCATCCGCCAGGATGCGACCGCCGAGTCGAAGCCCCCGGACACCAACGACACGGCCCGCCCCTCCACCCCCAAGGGGAGCCCGCCGGGGCCGAGGAGCTGCTCTGTGAAGAAGTACGCCGTCCCGTCGCGCACCTCGACGTAGACGGTGACCTCGGGACGGGTGAGGTCGACCTTGCGAGCGTGGGGGAGCAGCGCCGCGCCCAGCTCCCGCTCCACGGCGGTCGCGCCAAAGGGGATCTTGACGGCATGGTCGCGCCGGACCCGGGCGCGCACGGCGAAACTCTTGCCCCGTACGCGCTCCCGAAAGAGCGTTTCGCCCTCTTGGACCACCCGTTCCAGGGTCTCCCCCGGGCGCGCCTCCACCACGGAGAGGGACTGCACGCCGAAGACGCGGGCGAGCACCTCCGGAGCCTGGGGGCTCTCGCCGCGGGTCTCCACGAAGAGGCGGCTCCACTCCCGATGGAGCTCGTACTCGATCCCCGCGGAGCGCAGCGCGTCCTCGACGTTGCGCGCCAGCTGCCTTAGGAAGCGCATCCGGGTCCCACGGGCCTTCGTGCCGATCTCCCCGGAGAAGCGCACCATCAGCCTCATGCCCATGACGACCGCATTCTATCGTGGGGATTTGTCCGTATGCAAGCCGATTTTCTTCTAGAGCTTCGTTTGCACCCGCGCCCTCAGGGGGCGTAAGATGGGGAGCTCAGGCGCAAGGAGGGATGACCATGCTGACCCGACACGATCTCGAACGCTTACTGGCCCTCGAAGAGAACCCCGTGTTGAGCGTCTACCTCCACACCGATCCGGCGGAGGACCCCAAAGCGTCCCACCGCATCTGGCTCAAGGACGCCCTCAAGGGGCTGGCCGCCCACATCCCCGCCGACGAGAGGAAGCCGTTTCAGGAGCTGGCCGAGCGGGCCCAGGCCCACGTGCGCGACCACCGGCCCCAGGGGAAGTCCTGGGTCGCCTTCCTGGGGGAGAGCACCGAGGAGACGTTTGATCTCCGGGTCCCGGTGGAGAACGAGGTCCACTGGGGGCACCCGGAGCTCACCCAGCTCCTCTGGCTCTTGGAGGAGTACCGGCCTTACGCGGTGATCTGGGCCGATTCGGAGCACCTGCGCTTCTTCGTGGTGGCGATGAACGAGATTCGGGAATTGGACGAACGGGCGCTGGAGCTGGACACGCACGACTGGCGCCGCAAGGAACTGACCCCGCCGGGTCAGCCCCACGGCTCCGCGATTCGGGGCGCCGTGCGCGGGGGAAACCTGCGAGACGCGTTCGAGGGGCGGGTACAAACCCACGTCGAGCGCTTCTGGCGGCAGGCCCAGGACGTGCTCCGCCGCCTGCGGGAGGAGCAGGGCGTGGAGGGCTTCCTGCTGGCGGGCCCCAAAGCCGTGCGGGATCGCTTCTTGCAGACCCTAGGACCCGAGGCCCGCTGGCTCATCGGCCCGATCTCCCTCCCGCGGGAGGCTTCCCTAAGCGACGTCCTGGAGGCGAGCATGAAGGCCATCCAGGCCCACGAGCGGGCACAAGAGGAGAAGCTGGTGGACGCCCTGCTGCTTCGCGCCTCCACCAGCGAGAAGGCGGGCGTAGGGCTTCCCGCCACCCTCCAAGCCCTCCAAGAGGGGCGGGTGGAGAAGGTCATCGTGAACCGCCGTTTGGAAGCCCCCTTGAAGGAGTGCGCCCGGTGCGGCCACGTCTACCCGCCGGACGGCGAGGCGTGTCCCCGCTGCTCCTCCCCTGACCCTAGGGAGACGACGCTGCGGGCGATGCTCCCCCTTCTAGCTCACCGGCACGGCGCGGAGGTGGAGGTGATCCGCGCCCCGGCCGCCGAGCGCTTAGCTCCTCACGGGGGCATCGGGGCCCTGTGGCGGTATTGAGCTCTCATGGGAGAGGGGACGCCAACCGTGAACCCGTTCATCGTGACCTCGCTCAAGAGGTGGGCGGTATTGAGCTCTCATGGGAGAAGGGGCTCCAGCCCCGGGAGGGATTTTCCGCTCACGAACTCCAGCGCCGCCCCGCCGCCGGTGGAGACGTAGACGTTCTCGGGCAGCTCGATTCCCAAAGATTTAAGGGCTGCTGCTGTGTCTCCACCACCAATGACGGCAAACGCCCTTGAGCGGGCGATCGCTTCCGCAACCCGTCGGGTCCCCTCGTGGAACGGCGGCGTCTCGAACGCCCCCAGGGGCCCGGCCCACAGCAGGGACCTCGCTCCCTCAACGCGGGCGCGAAACGCTTCCACGGTCGCAGGGCCGATGTCCAAGCCCATCTCGCCCTCGGGGATCTCCTCTACTCGGACGACCCGAGCGGGGACGCCCGGCCTAAGCTCGGGCGCGACCACCACGTCGCGGGGCAGCTCCACGACCTTGCCCTGAGCTTCGGATTCCTTCAAGAATCCTTCGGCGTCGGGGAGGAGCCCTTCGTCCACGAGGGAGCGGCCCACCGCGTACCCCTGGGCTTTGAGGAGGGTGAACGCGATCCCGCCCCCCAGGAGGAAGCCGTCCACGCGGGGGAGGAGGTCCCGCAGGACTTGGATCTTGTCGCTCAGCTTCGCCCCGCCGACGAGGGCGTAGTAGGGCCTCTCAGGCCCCTCCCGAAGCCGGGAGAGCCTCTCCACTTCCGTTTGCACCAAGAACCCGGCCACCGCCGGGAGGAGCCGGGCGACCCCGTAGGTGGAGGCGTGCTTGCGGTGGGCCGTCCCGAAGGCGTCGTTGACGTACAGCTCCCCCAGACGGGCCAGCGCTTGGGCGAACTCGGGGTCGTTCGCCTGCTCTTCCACGTGAAAGCGCAAATTTTCCAACAGCACCACATCTCCGGGGCTCAGGGAGCGTACGGCCTCTTCGACGTCGGGGCCGACGCAGTCGTCCAGCTTCTTGACGGGCCGACCCAGGAGCTCGGAGAGCCTTTGGGCGACGGGGTCCATGCGCAGCTCGGGGACGACCTTCCCCTTGGGCCGCCCGAGGTGGGACATCAGAACGACCGGGGCTCGTTGTTCCAAGAGATGTTGAATCGTGGGAAGGGAAGCGCGGATGCGCCCATCGTCCGCGATCGTCCCGTCTTGGAGGGGGACGTTGAAGTCCACCCGCACGAGGGTGCGCTTCTCGGTGACGTCGACGTCCCTTAGGGTGCGAAGGCGAAGCACGGTGCGTTTTGTCCTTTTAACGATACGTGCCGATGCTCCTTTGGCTCCTTAGGGAGCCGCTACGGCCACTACGGGAGCTACTGGATGAACTTTTTGAACTCGGCCAGGTTCATGTCCTTCTCGACGAAGACGCGGAACTGCTCGCGTTGCTGGTCGTCGTCCTCGTAGGGGAGGTCGATGGCCGAGGCGGCGAAGACCTCTTCGGCGATGTAGATCGGGCTTCCCGTGCGCAGGGCCAGCGCGATGGAGTCGGAAGGCCGCGCGTCGATCTCGTGGATCTCCCCCTCGCGGTCGCGGATGAAGAGGGTCGCGTAGTAGGTGGAGTCCTCGATGTGATCGATCACCACCATGTCCAGCTCGCCGCCCATGGCGTCGATCACGTTCTGAAGGAGATCGTGGGTGAGAGGTCGGGGGAACTCGCGCTCCTGCAGGGCGATGGCGATCGCGGTGGCCTCGGGGGTTCCGATCCAGATCGGGACGACCTTCTCCGAGCCCTGGTCCTTGAGGAGGACCACGGGCGTGTTCTGATACGGATCGACCAACAGGGCCTTGATCTCCACTTCACGCATCGGCACGGCCTCCTCTCACTGCGCGTTTCCGGGTCGCTTGCCCACGGCATTATAGCAGGGGCCTTGGGGGAAGACAAAGCGATCGGGATCACCGTCCGCGCTCCCCGCGCCCGCGCCGCGGCGGCGGTTGGCCCGCCCGCGCGCTTGGAGTATACTCCGCTCCGGCGCAAACCGAACGGGGAGGGAGCCGAGATGTGCGGGATCATGGGCTACGTGGGAGCGCGACCCGTCGCCCGGGACGTCGTGCTCCAAGGGCTTACGTCCCTGGAGTACCGGGGGTACGACTCCGCGGGGATCGCCCTCGTCCACGAGGGGAAGCTCTGGGTCGAGAAGCGCGCGGGCAAGATCGACGAGCTGATCTCGGGGCTCAATCCCGAGATGCCGCAGGGCTATACGGCGATCGGCCACACCCGCTGGGCCACCCACGGTCGCCCCACGGACGAGAACGCCCATCCCCACTTCGACTGCTCCCGGACCCTGGCCGTGATCCACAACGGGATCATCGAGAACTATCGCCGACTCAAGGAGGAGCTCCTGCGGGAGGGCCACGAGTTCCGCTCCCAGACCGACACCGAAGTGCTGGCTCACCTCATCGAGGAGCACCTGGCGGAGGCGGACCGTCTGGAGGAGGCGGTCCGGAAGGCCCTCCAAGGCGTGCGGGGGGCGTATGCCCTCGCGGTCCTCTCGCTGCAGCACCCCGACGAGATCGTGGTGGCCAAGACCGCCAGCCCCTTGGTCATCGGGCTGGGCGAGGACGAAAACTACTTAGCTTCCGACGTCCCCGCCCTTCTGCCCCACACGAAGCGGATGCTCTTCCTCGCCGACGGCGAGATCGCCGTCCTCCGAGGGGATTCCGTGGAGATCCGGGACTTCGACGGTCGGAGGATCGAGCGCGAGCCCACCCTCATCCAATGGGATCCCATCACGGCGCAAAAGCAGGGGTTCAAGCACTTCATGCTCAAGGAGATCCACGAGCAGCCCCAGGCCGTGGCCAACACTCTCCACGGGCGGCTCGATCTGGAGAGCGGGCAGATCTACCTCGACGAGATCGAGATCTCCCCCGAACGGGCGCGGCAGCTGGAGGGGATCACGCTCATCGGCTGCGGGACGGCCTACCACGCCGCCTGGACGGCCAAGTACCTCTGGCAGCGCCTCTTGAACCTCCCCGTGGCCGTCGAGCTCGCCTCGGAGTTCCGCTACGGGGAACCCTATCTCTCCCCGAACACGCTGGTGGTCGCCGTCTCGCAGTCGGGAGAGACGGCGGACACGCTCGCGGGCGTCCGCCTGGCACGGGAGGAAGGCGCGCCGGTCTTGGCGATCACGAACACGATGGGCTCGACCCTCAGCCGCGAGGCCGATTTCACGCTCTACACCCACGCCGGGCCCGAGATCGGGGTGGCCTCCACGAAGTGCTTCCTGGTGCAGCTGGCCGCGTTGGCCCTCCTGGGCTTTCGCTTAGGGGAGCTGCGCGGGAGCCTCCCTCCCGGATTCGACCTGCGGGGGGCGCTGGAGGCGCTGGCCGAAGCCCCCGGCCTGCTGGAGAAAGCCCTCCGGCTGGAGGACGAGGTGAAGACGCTCGCCCGCACGTTTTACGACAAGCCCAACTTCCTCTACCTGGGGCGGGACCTTCTGTGCCCCATCGCCTACGAGGGGGCCCTGAAGCTCAAGGAGATCAGCTACATCCACGCCGAGGGGTACGCCGCCGGGGAGATGAAGCACGGCCCTATCGCTTTAATCGACGAGAACATGCCCGTCGTGGTGCTGGTCACCAAGCACAGCGTCTACGAGAAGGTCTTCTCCAACATCGAGGAGGTCAAGGCCCGCAAGGGGATCGTGATCGCGCTCACCGACACCGAGAGCCCCGATCTGGTCCGGGTGGCGGATCACATCCTCAAGGTGCCCGAGGCCGACCCCTGGGTGCTGCCGATGGTCTTCACGGTGCCGCTGCAGCTCTTTGCCTACCACATCGCGGTGCTGCGGGGCACCGACGTCGACCAGCCCCGAAACCTGGCCAAGAGTGTCACCGTCGAGTGAGGTGCACTCGTGGACTCGGGCGGGCGGGTTAACTGCCAACCCGGACGGCCAGGATTGAGCCCGGAGCGTCACCGTGGGGCAGGCATCCACTCTACTCCCAGAAGCGCTTCGAGACGAGCCGGGCGGTGAGACCCTGCTCGTTGAGGGTGACGACGAGGTTCAACTGATAGAGTTTTCCGTCCTTGGTGAGCTGCAGGAGCGCTCGGACTTCTAGGCCCGTCTCACGGCTGATTCGGACCGTGACCTCCTCCGGGATCAGGGTGATGAGGGCATCGGCCTCCTCGGGGTCGGAGACGATGCGGATCTGGCGGTCGTTGAGAACGATCTCCAGCCCGTCGAAGACCTCCGGGGGGAGCTTGACTCCCTCCCCGGAGGGGGTGGAGATGGCTACGGTCTCGACGCCTTGCAAGGGGTCCGGCGCGGGCCAAAGGACGACGATTCCTGCGGCAACCGCGACGATGACGGCGATCAATATCCACCGTTTCATCCGCATCTGCTCCTCCTGGGTACGGCACGTATGGTAAGGGGGACCTCCGCCGCTTGCCACCCCGAGGAGGGACGCGCGAAGACGCTCAGAAGCTCAGAGCGAAGCCGAACGTCGTCTCCAAGCGGAGCGGCCGGAGCTCTAGGGTCATTTGGGCCGAGAGGCGCAAGCCGGGACGGAGGACCGTGGCTCCCAGTCGGACCCGGGCCGGGGAGAGGGTGGCCACCGGTGCGGTCGGGTCGTCCTCGGCGAGGAGGAGATGGCCTTGAAAGACGACGTCCTTAAGGGACCTGCGTACGCGGATCTCCTGTCGGACGAGCTTGCCCCGGGAGATGCGCTCTCGAGCCCCATCGGAGTCGACATCGTCTAGGACGGGGCGGAAGAGGGTCGTCCAACGAACATCCAGCTTGTCGATCGCAAAGCGCAGTTGAACCTGGCGGCGGACGAGCGCGAGGTGGGTCTCTTCCACGCCGTCGTCGTCCCCGTCGAACCGGAGGGGGCCGTAGCGGTCGTCCACGAGGAAGATCCCGTCGATCCGGGAACTGAGCCGGACGCTCAGGCTGAGGACCTCGAGCGTGAGGTCGTCCCGCAGGGCGACGTCAAGGGTCACCCGTCCCAGAGCGTTCGCGACGGGACGGACGTGGTTGAGGCTAAGGCGAAGCTCGCTGACCCGGGACACGTCGAAGCCCGCCCGCAGGCGGAGGGCGACGTCGGGGAGGAGGGGAAGCGCACCGATTTGTAGAGATCCGCGATCGAAGAGCATCCGGAGGTCCTCTTCTCCGCGGAAGCGCAGGGACAGACGGGTGCTGACTCCCCCGGAGGTCTGGCCTTGGACGGTGACCGTGTCGCGCCAGCGAAACGAGGGGGTCTGTTGCGTGCCCACGTTCTGAAGGGTCAGGAAGTTGGTGAGCCGTAGACCCGGCTGCAGAAGCGCTTCTACGCGGAGGTTGGCTGTCCGGAAGGCAATAGGGTCGAGGAGCATCCCGCCGCTGACCCGCTGCGCGAAGATCACATCCTGGCGTACGCGAATCCGTCCCGGCAGCGTAGGCGGCTCCTCGATCACCTCAAGGGTATCGCTCAAGTCGAGATCGGGGAAGAGATCGGATTGAACCCTCCCCTCTATCGCGACCCGCCCCACGGCGGCGTCCGTCGGCACCGAAGCGAGGTACCGGATCGTGTCCCGGGATCCCGCCGCTCCCAGCTCGACCCGCCAGCGGGCTGCCTCACGGCTCAGCCGGGTCGCCTCCGGTTCGATCGGGTCGATGAGCCAACCCGACGGCAGCTCCTCTTGCACCGTGACCTCCACCCCCGGCGGGAGGTCTTGAAGGGCCTCGATCAAGATCGTCATCTCAAAGGTCTCTCCCGGCCGGGCCACGGAGGGAAAGGTTCGCAACACTTGGATGAAGTCGTTACGGCGGAAGGTCCGCTTCGGGGTGGCTTGAGGCTCCTCTACCCGGGGGAAGTTTGCTTCCCAGCTCAGCCAAGCCAGTCCCAACCCCAAGCCCGTGAACACAAAGGTGTTGTCCGTCCCTATGGCGGGGTACTGCACGCTTACGTCCAGCTGTGCAGTCAGTCCCCACACCCCCGGCTTTGCCTCCGACTCCGGAGGGAAGGGGTTCACCGTCCCCGCATCCGGATCCGTGAGGAAGAACCCTGAGAGCGGTTCCCAGTCGGCCTCGAGTCCGAAGCGCCCCGATAGCTCCTGTCCTCCCGCGGAGAAGGCTATTCCCAGGAGAAGGGCTGCTCCCAGGATCGGAAGCCCCCAGGCAGAAGCAGCGGTCGTGCGAGTCGTCGTGCGCGACGCCTCCCTCCCATCGGTCATGGTCCTGCCTCCTTGCACCTTTTTTAAGCGTAGTCCCGAGAGGATCCCCCTCGTGTTGCTTAGGTTGTACCCCAAGGACCTGCGACGTTGTCAAGTCCTGAAGGAGCCGTCTCTACGGCCCGCTTCGTTCCCTCCTTGTCTCCGGTCTTCATCGATCGACTAGAAGCCCCCGATATTGCAGAGGCCTTGGAAGGGCAGGGTTGCCGAGGCCGTCGTCGAAGCCCCGACCGAGTCCTGCACCACCAGCTCAATCGTAAGGTCGTAGTTCCAGATCCAGTCGATCCCATCGTAAGCACATACAAGGCCTTCCACGAAGAAGGCGCAATCCCCGGCGAGGCAATCCGCGCTCTCGGGGGCTTGACCGGTAGCCGTTCCCAGCGGTCCGAAGCTCCAGCTGTAGCTTACCGGGTCCCCGTTGGGGTCGATCGCCGCGATCCCCAAGAGATCTTGCGCGTCTATGTCGTCATAGGCCCATAGGAGAAGGGGGTCCAGGCTGACGTCCACCCGATCGCAGAGGACGACCTCGCTTAGGAGGTCTACCGGGACCCCATCGACGACGAAAGCACCCGATACGGGATAGGGCCCTGCGGTCACGCCGTCCGGAGGGTAGAGGCTGTACTCGAGGGTGTACTGTCCTCCCAGCGCAGCCAAGTCAACGGTCCCGAGGAGCTGGGATTCCGTCCCCCCGCAGGTGATGGCGTTGACGGGGTTGAAGGAAGCGTCGTAATCGAAGCAGTCGTTGAAGGTCCAGCCGGCCGGAGCCGTTTCGGCGATCTCCACCACCCCGGAAGGGCCGGAGATCGTCACGACGACGTAGATCCCGAGGCTCAGAGCGTTCCAGATGCCGCAGACGGCGCGGTTTCCCGTGAAGTCACACTCGGTGAAGATCTGCCGGAAGACGGTCACTCCACCCGTGGAGACCTCGCGGTAGGCGTCTCCCTCCCCGTACAGGGAGGCACAAACATCGCAAGCGGTGCTGGCGAAGCCCCCCAGCTGGGTCGGCTTCGGTCGACGGGGGTCCCGGCTCGGAGGGGAGGCCGGACCGCCGCCGATCCCCCCACCGGACGCGTCCCAATCGAAGACCGCGTACGGCGGGATGTTGGCTACCGTAAGGGTCTCGACACGGGTGTCCGGAGCTCCGTCGTCGTCCTCGACGGTGAGGGTCACCTCCACCGGACCGCGGTAGAGGAGGGAGAGCGCGTCGTCGGAGAAGAGGAGGATCTGGGGGAAAGGCTCGGCGGTGCAGTTCGGCGTCGACACGCACATGACGACGACGCCTCCCAAGGTCCATTGCCAGCTGCTGATGGAGAACCACGGCTCGCTGTCGTAGGAGAGGTCCGAGAGCTCGATCGGACCGGCGTCGAGCGGGAGGGTCGGGTCCCCGCAGGCGGTGCCTACTCCCCCGATCCGGTCCTCCCACGGCAGACCGAAGTCCGCACAGGTGCGGATCCATCCCTCCAGCCCGAGGAACGTCCCGGCGAAGTCGGCGACCGGGGGGACGTTGAGGATCGTGATCGGTTGGGTCAGGGAGGCCGAGTTCCCCAAGTTGTCGTAGACGGTGAGCCGGACCGGGTAGGTCCCATCATCGAAGTAGTGATGGATCGGGTTTTGTAACGTAGAGCCTCCCGTAGGGCTGCCGTCCCCGAACTCCCAGCGCCAGGCGACGATCTCCGTTGCCAGCTCGGGCACGGTGACCTCGCGGGTAAAGAGGGACTCGGCCCCATCGTCGTCCCGGACCCGCAACGTGACCCGATACGTCCCCGGAGCGGCGTACTCGTGCACGGGGTTCGGATCGGTGGAGATCGTCCCATCACCGAAGTCCCACTCCCAGGCGACCAAGCTGCCGTCTACGTCCTCCGCCGCCTCGAGGAAGGAGAACTCCACCCGACCCGGGGACAGCGTCGAGCGATCCTCGAAGAGGATGTCGTCTAGGTCGGTGGGCTCGGTGGGGGCGAAGCCCGGAGGGTAAGAGCCGTAGACCTCGCGCGCAACGCTCCAGGTGAAATCGACCACGATCTCGCCGGGGATCCGCTCCTCGACGTAGGAGAAACGAGCGATGGGAGGGACGTTGACGACCGGGACGGGCTTGGTCACCGAATCGGAGTTTCCTAGAGCATCGTAGACGGTGAGGGTCACCGGGTAGATCCCGTCGTCGAGGTATCGGTGGGCGGGGTCCGGGAGGGCGGCGAAGGTCCCGTCACCGAAGTCCCAATCCCACTCTACAATTTCATTGGCTCCGCCGCGTACCACGACCGTGTCCTCGTAGGTGGCGGTCACCCCCTCTGCATCGGTGACGGTGAGGGTAACGAGGTACGTCCCGGGAGCGGCGTACTCGTGTTCCGGACTCGGGTCATCGCAGCAGAGGGTCGTCCCGTCGCCGAAGTCCCAGATCCACTCCGCCATCACCCCATCGAAGTCTTCCACTTCCGCTTGGAATCGGACGACGCCGCCTGCTCCACCGGCGGTGGAGCGATCGACGAAGCGCACCTCGTCTAGGGCGGTCGCCTCGGTGGGGGCGAAGCCCGGAGGGTAGGAGCCGTAGACCTCGCGCACCACGGTCCAGTCGAAGTCCGCCCGCAGCTCCCCGCGGACCACCTCTTCCCAGCGGAAGCGCACCTCCAACGCCCGGCCTCCGACCTCGATCTCGCGGAAGACCTCGCTCACACAGCGGTCGTTGTCCACCACGGTGAGCGTCACCCGATACATGCCGGGGCGTCCATAGGTGTGGACGGGCTCCCACGCTGTGCTGATGGTCCCGTCGCCGAAGTCCCAGATCCAAGCCACCAAGTACCCATCGGGATCCCAGGAGTTGTTGCGAAATCGGATGGGCTCCCCTACCACGGCCAGATCCGGTTGGGGGGTGAACTCCGCTTGCGGGGACGTCCGCCCCGCAGGGCAGGCCGGCTCAGGAGCCCCTACGACCTCCGGTAGGGGTTTCTCGACGTACTGCACCGTGTAGTAATCCCGGCTGAGGGGAGCGGGCTCCGATCGGGTGCGCGGGGAGGCTTCCGTCGGCAGGGTGGTCATCCCCGTAACGTAGAGGAAGCCCTTGCGGCTGATGGCGATCCCGTAGGCGCGGTCGTCGCCGAAGCCCCCGTCGTACCGCACCTCCCAGATGAGGTCCCCTCGCGCGTTGTACTTGGCGGTGAGGAAGTCCCAGTCGCCCCCGCCGTAGAGGGCCCCGGTCACGAGCACGAAGTCGCCGGAGGGCCCCGCCTCGCCTCCGGGCGAGGCGAGGCGCTGGGGCAGGGAAGTGACTGCGTAGGCCTCGCCGGGGAAGAATTCCTGCCACTCCCGCACCCCGTTGGGCCCGTATTTTGCAATCCCGAAATCCCCTACCACCAGGATCGCTCCCTCCGAGTCCACCGCCACGTCGCGCGGTTCGCCCGGAGGGGGCGTGGTCCAGAGTCTCCGACCGCTCTCCACGTCGTACAGGACGATCTCGCTCGGTCCGACGACGACGGCCAGCCGTCCCTCCGGCCCGAAGGCCACAGCGACCGGTTCCCCTTCATAGACCAGGCGATCCCGCAGCTCTCCGGACGGGGTGTAGACCTCCACAGGGGATGGATCCCCCTTCTCTCCCTCGCCTTCCTCCAAGACCCGCAACGCGACGAGGAGGTCCCCTATCCCCGCCCCGACGGCGACGTCTCGAAACGCCCCCGGCACCGTCCAGAGTCGACGCCCGTCCGAGGCGTACTTCACCAAGCCCGCGGTACCCGCCACCAGGACGTTGGCCAAGCTGTCGGTGGCTACGCCGAAGGCCACGCCCCCGTAGTCGGCCGTCCACAGAACCACACCGCTTTCGGAGTACTTGACCACCGGAGAGGTGCCCACGACGACCGCCTCGTTGCGGAAGTCGACCGCTACGTCGTAGGCAACGTCCTCCTCCTGGGCGTGGAAGTCATCCGCCCAGCGGGAGACGGGCACGGTAAGCCTCGCGTTTGCCGATCCGCCGTCCTGAGCGTTTAAGGGGGAGGCGGGAGGGAACAGGGCGAAGATCGCCACCAGGGGGATGAGCAAAGCTCCTCGGAACCCGATCGTACAGCACGCCGAGCGCTGCCTTCCGCTGCGCACCGCCATGGCCGATACCCCCTTCCGGTTCGGGTTGGGTGCCGGACTGTGAGTTTACACCCTTATCTTTTGCATACTACCTTTTACAGTTGGTTTATGTCAAGATCATAGTGATGATATGATATTCATCATGCTCGTTCTCGTTGCCGAGGACGCGGGAAGGCGAGCTGGGCCGACGCTTTCGGGAGCACGACGAGATCTCAACGTCGGATCCGTAGCCCTCGACCTTGAGATGGGGAGGCGGTGGTGCTCAGGGAGCTTCGTTTCGGCTGCGGCTGGGCAGCGCCGGCGGGGTCGGACACCGAGCCCGATCGGGGAGGCCGGGGATCGATGGGGCGTCCGACCCCGCTTCGCCTTGTCGCCTGTCTCCTGTCGAGCGAGATGGTTTAGGTCCGACAGGGGCTCATCTGCAAGGGCCGGAGGACGAGAGCGAGGCGCTGCGGGTGTTGACGGCGCCGCCCTCGTCCGCGACCGTCAGCTCGACGTCCACGTCGTAGCGCCAGCCCGTATCGTCGCAGACGACGTCCACGGCGGTCAGCGTGCAGAGCCCTCCCGAGCAGAAGCCGCCCGTAGGTCGCTCGCCCGTCGCCGTCCAGGCGTTCCCTAGGCTGTCGGTGAAGAACCAGTCGAAGCCCACGAGCGCGTCGCCGTTCCAGTCGCCCCCGGCGGGGGTGAGCCACTCGACGCCGTTTAGGGCGTCCACGCTGAACTCGAGCTTCCCCAGTCGCGCCAGATCGCAGACGACCACGTCGGAGTCGAGGGTGACGGTGAGCTTCCCGCTGCTAAACGTCCCTTGGATCGTGTGCGGGCCGCCCGTCACCCCGGGCAGGGCCTTCAGGGTGTAGACGACCTCACCCCCACCTTTGAGCAGGGTCCCGCTGATCTCGGTGGGGGTGCAGCTGAGGCCGGGGAGCAGTTTGGCCGTGGCGCAATCGATGCCCCAGCCCGGCGGGGCCGCCTCCGTAACGGTGAGGCTCTCCCGCACATTTAGGGAGAGCGTCACCTCGAAGCCGTAGGTGACGGCCTCCGAAGGGCCGCAGAGCGCGTTGAATTTGGGGCAGCTCTCGCTCCCCTTGGGGCGGCGGATCGTGCGGCTGATGAGGCCCAGATCCGCCTTGGTCTCCACGTACTCGTCGCCGCGGCCGTACTGCTTGACGCACACCTCGCAGTTCAAAGCGGCGGACAACGCCTTAGTGGTCACCTCGGCGACGAAGGCGGCGCACGGCGGGATGTTGTCGACGAAGAGCGTTTGGGTGGTGGACCAGCTGTCCCCGTCGTCGTCCGTGGTCGTGAGCGTCACGTCGACCGGGCCGCGGTAGAAGCGCCCCAGGTCGTTGAGCAGCAGCACGATGGGTTCTGGGTCGGCATCGCTGCCTTGGAGATACTGCACCGTCACGGGCGCAGGCGCCGAGAAGGCCCAGCTCACGCCCGTGACGGCCCCCCACGGCTCGCTGTCCGCAGACAGATCCGCAAGGGATAGCCCGCCGGAGTCCGGGGGCATGGTCACCGTGTAGCGTGCCGTGCCCGCCACCCTTGCATCAGGGGTGCAATTCGCTTCCCGCCTCCAGAGGAAGCCCCCGATCTTGATGAGCTCCGGAAACCCCAAGAACCCCGATAAGAAGTCCGGCTGGGGCGGGACGTTGACGACGCGAAGGGACTGGGTGACGGAGGCCGTGTTGCCCAAAGCGTCTTCCACCCGCAGGGTCACGGGGTAGAGCCCGTCGTCGGGGTAGTCGAAGCTCGGGTTTTGCCCGAAAGCGTCGACGAGAGCGTCGCCGTCGAGGTCCCACTCCCAGGAGAGGAGGGGTAGCGGGTCGGAGGCAAAGGTGAGCGTCTCCTCGACGACGCGGGTCCTCCCGCCGGCGTCCGTGATCGTGACGCGCACGGTGTAGCTGCCGGGGGCCTCATAGACGTGCACGGGAGATTGAGGACTGGGGAACGTGGCGGTCGTGCCGTCGCCGAAGTCCCACTCCCAGAGCACGGCGGTGCCGTCGGGGTCGAGCCCGCTTACGTCGAAGCGTACTTCGACTTGGGTGACCCGAGACGTCGAGAGGTCCGCGAAGTGCACGGTGTCGAGGTCCGTCGGCTCCGGAGGCGGCGTGTACCCCAGGGGGTACCCGTTGGGACGGGTCTCGCGGGTGACCGTCCAGGCGAAGTCCGCGGTGATTTCGGACGCGAACGGCTCGGCCTCCCAACGCAACCCTTCCAAGCGACCGAGTCCTTCTCTGACTTCTACCGTGCGCCGGACCTGGGCGACGCAACCCGCGTTGTCCACCACGGTGAGGGTCACCGTGTAGACCCCGGGACGGGCGTAGACGTGGGTGGGGCTGTGGGCCTGGGAGGTGATCCCGTCGCCGAAGTCCCAGGTCGAGCCGACGACCCAGCCGTCGGGGTCCGTGGAGGTGTTGGAGAACCGCACGAACTCCCCTACCGCGGGCGCGGGGGGCTCTGCCTCAAACCCCGCCTGGGGCCGCTGCCCCGGACAGGGACCTCCCTCCTGCGCGCGGAGGACCCGCTCGCGGTAGACGACCGTCAGGTAGTCCCGATCGAGGGGACCCCCTCTGGAGGAGGAGGCCGACTCCTCCTGGGGCCGGGAGGTAAACCCCGTCACGTAGATGCGGCTGGGCGGACCGGGCTGAGCGGCGACCCCGAAGGCGACGTCGTCGCCGTAGCCGCCGTCGTGCGGCACGCTCCAAAGCAGTTCGCCCGTGGCCGTGTACTTAGCCGTGAGGAAGTCCCAATCCTCCTCTCCCTTCCGCCTTACCGCCCCGGCCACGAACGCCACGTCGTCGGTCAGTCCCCGCTCCAGGGCTTCCTCGAACGAGGGCGAAACGGTGGCGACGGCTTGGGGTTCGCTCTCCCCGGGGAAGGGCGCCCGCCACAGTCGTTTGCCCGTTGACGTCTCGTAGGCCTCCACTCCCTGATCGCCCACGACGAGGAGCAACCCTCCGGAGGTGAAGGCCGCATCGCGTGCCGTTCCCACGTAGTCGATCCGCCATTGCACGCGCCCTTTCGCGGCGTCGGGATCGATCTCCCAGAGCGCGAGGAAGCCCTCACCCACTACGGCCACTCCCCGCAGCCCGAAAGGTCCAAGGGCCAGCGCCCGCGCTTCCGCCTCTGGGGTGAAGGCTTCTCCCCAATCCAGCTCTCGGAGGACGCGTCCGTCAGGCTCTAGGAGCTTCAAGACGCCGTCGGCCGTCAGGGCTACGATCGGGCCTTCCTCCGGCCAGACCACGTCGCGATAGGCTCCTCCTCGATGCCAGAGCAGACGACCGTCACTCGTGTACCTCTCCAACCCGTTTTCTCCGGCTACCAGCACGTCTCCCAGCTGTGGATCCAGAGCGACGGCCCGTGCGGGTGCCGCCAGCGTGCGACGCCACAGCGTCGTCCCCTCCGGAGCGTACTTGACGATCTCGCTCGTTCCGACGACCACTGCCGCGCCCGAGGCATCCACGGCTACGGCGTAGGCAACGTCCTCTTTCTCGTCGAGGACGCGCTCCCACTCCGACGTCGGGAGGTACAACAGTCGCGTCGGCTGAGGCCACCCGGTCAAGCCGAGCAACAGCGCACCCAGCCCGGTCAGCGCCAAGCTGCGCACGACCCACTTCCCCGCTCCGCCTCTCCGCCGCAGTTCCCGCTTCATGGTGCGATCCCTCCGTCTCGGGAGTGTTCCTAAATGCAACTAATTGTTTTTACTCTACCTAAGGGAAAACCGATGTGTCAAGGGTGGAGATCACACCCGGGAGGGTCTTCCCCAGCGGGTGGAGGGGTCAGAAGCTCAGGGAGAAGCTCAGCCGGGTACGGAAGGCCAGCGGGTCGAAGGAGAGGCGCGCTTCGGCCTCCCAGCGGAACGGGCCGCGGACGACGGTCAACTCGGCATCGGCCAACGAGAGGGTCGGAGGTTCTAGGGTGGTCGTGGGAGCCGTGTAGAGCAGACGGGCCGAGACGAGCACCGCCTCCAGGAAGCGCTGCACGCGCACCTCCTGTTGGAGCAGCTTGGCGTCGGCCAACTTCTCCCGTGCGCCGTCGAGGTCGACGTCGGCCAAGACAGGGCCGAAACGGCTGAGGGACTGGACGTCGAGCGGACCTAGGGTAAAGCGCAGCAGCACCGTTCGCCGGACCAGCTCGAGGGGGTGTTCTTCCTCGATGCCGTCGCCCGGGACGCCGCTGTCATAGAGGAGCGTTCCGTAGGAATCGCGAATTTGTAGGGTCCCTTCGACGAGTTCGCCGAGCACCCGCAGGCCGACGCCGAAGTCCTCGATCCGGAGGGGCTGATCGGTAAAGAGCAGCTCCCCCTGGAGGCGTACTTCGGTGCCCGGGAACTCGGCGGTCCAGCCGGGGAGCGCGCGAAGGCGCAGGACGGCCTGGGAGTCGAAGACTGCAGAGAGCCCGAGACTCAACCCGGGCGCGATCGGCAAGCCGCCGATCTGAAGGGTACCGCGGTCGAAGGCCAAGGGGTTGGATCCCGGTTCGTCGGAGAAGCGAAGCGTGGTCCGTACGCTCATCCCTCCTGTCGTTCGGCCCGTGATCTGGACTAGGTTGCTCCAGCGGAGGGAGGGCGTCTGCGACGTCCCGACGTTTTGGAAGCGTAGGAAGTTAGCCAGGCTCAGGCCCGGCTGAGGGAAGAGCTGGGTGTGCAGCGCTAACAACCGAAAGCTCAAGGGATCGACGATCACGCCTCCGGAGATCACGGCCGAGAAGAGGAGGTCTTGACGGATGCGCACGCGCCCCGGCAGCGTCGGGGGAGCCGGTGGGAGGACCTCCAGGGCGTCGTCGAAGCGCAGGGGCGGGAAGAGGGCCGACTCGATCGTGCCGCGGATGGACGCCGTGTCGAGCGCCTCTTCCGGGACGCGTACGCTGTAGCGGATCACGGCCCGCGAGCCGGGGAGCCCTAACGACACCGTCCACCGGGCGGCGTTCGATGCGACGAGCGCTCCCAGGGGATCGATGAACTCCACCCGCCACCCCGCCGGATACTCTTCGGTGACCGTAAGGGATGTCCCCGTAAGGTCTTGCAGGGCCTCGACGATCACGAGCACCTCGAACGTCCCTCCGGCGGGGACGCGGCTGGGAAAGGCCCGCAACACTTTGACAAAGTCGTTTTGGACGATCGTTCTCTTCTGAACGGATCGATCCACCCCTCGATCCTCCCGTGCCAGGAAGCGAAGGTCGCTGCTCAGCCAGGCGAGCGTCAAACCCAGGTTGCTGAACAGGAACGTCCCGTCGAAGGCGATTCCGGGGAAGTCCAGCCCCAGATCGAGTTGGGTGGTCAGCCCCACGAGCTGAGGGGCCTGCTCCGCCGTCTTCGGAATCGGCTGAAGCGAAGGCGACTGAGGGAGGAGCAACTCGTAAAAGGGCGCGAACGTGAGATCTCCGGTGATCCGCCCGGAGAGTTCCTGAGCGCGACCCTCCGACGCGGGGGCCGTCACAAGCCCTAAAACGATCAGACCAACTCCAACAGCAAAAAATCCCTTGCACCTCCTTGGGCGGTCCATGCCTCCTTGGCCTCCTTGTATGAGTTGCAAACCCTATGCGACCTCCGCTCCGATCTTAGGACAACGAAGGACAAACTGTCAAGACCTGTCAAGACCAGACTAAAGGAGAGGGAGATAGTGGGAAGTGCTCCTTGAAGAGGGTTGACATCCACCCTTCCTTGAGGTAGAGTAATTCATGGGGAGCTCGGGGGAACCGGGCTGAGAGGACCCCTAGTCTGGGGTCGACCCGTTGAACCTGATCCGGGTAATACCGGCGGAGGGAACCATGCAAAACGCCTTCTCGAACTCCGCAAAGCGAAATCCCTTCGGCTCTACTTCCCCTAACCGGGGCTCCCCGATCATCTCATCCTATCAAGGAGGGGAGTTTCCATGCGCAACACAAACCTCATCCTGCGGGCTGCAACGGGAGTCGCCCTTCTGGGGATAGGGATCCTCGTCCTCGTCCTCGTCAGCGGGCCTGCGGCCCTTCCCATCGTGGTTCAGGCCCAGGCGGAAGAGGGAGATACGCTCTACGTCTACGTCTACAGCAGCTTCGTCGAGTGGGGTCCGGCGGCCTTCGTCGAGCAAGAATTTGAAAGGCGCACCGGCGTGGACGTTCAATTCGTGGCCACGGGCGCGAGCCGGGAGATGCTCGCCCGCCTGCTCACGGAGCGGGACGCGGGCGGCACCCCCGCCGACGTGTTTATGGGGGAGCTCAACGACGTCCCCAAGGCGAAGCAGTTCGATCTCTTCGAGCCCTTGAGCGTTGAAGACGTGCCCAACCTGCAGTTCGTGCCCCGAGAGCTCCAAGTGGACCCCGAGAACACCCTCATCCCCTACGAGCACGGCTTCATCACCCTCGTCTACGACACCCAGGCCCTGAGCGCGGAGGAGCTCCCGCGGGCGTTCCCTGACCTGCTCGATGGGCGCTTCCGCGAGGCGCTCCTCGTCCAGGACCCGCGCACCAGCAGCGTGGGGCACGCCTTCCTCTTCTGGACGATCTACAACTTCGGCGAGCTCTTCCCGCAGTACTGGGAGCGGCTGCTGCCCAACGTCTTGAGCGTCTTCCCCGGCTGGAGCGCCGCGTACGAGGCCTTCCAGGCGGGGGAGGCCCCCATCGTGGTGAGCTTCTCCACCGACGCCTGCTTCGACGAGCGCTATCAGCCCTTCTTCTTGGAGGGGCAGGCGTACCGCACCGTGTTCGGGGCCGGGGTGGTGAAGGGCACGGACAACCCGAGTCTCGCGCGCGAGTTCATCGACTTCCTGCTCTCTTTGGAGGTGCAGGAGAAGCTGCCCACCACGGAGTTCATGTTCCCGGCGAACGCCCAGGCCGAGCTGCCGGAGGAGTGGCAGCGGTGTGCGAAGGTCCCGCCCGCCCCGGCGGTGCTGCCCTTGAGCGCCGTCGCCGAGAACGACGACCGCTGGCTCCAGCTCTGGGCGGAGACGGTGGTGGGACGTTAACCAAACCAAGCAGAGGGGCCCGGCTTGAGCGTCCGGGCCCTTTTTTGCTTTTTTAGGTGTAAGTTCATGAACCTGAGGCGAACGGCTTTCTACGCCGCCCTCTTGGGCGCGCCCCTCGCGTTCCTGGGGTTGTTCTTCTACTACCCTCTGCTGAGCGTGCTGCGGGAGGGGCTGCCGCTCGTCCCCGACGCGTTGGCCCGTCCCTACGTCCGCCGGGTTCTGCTCTTCACGGTGGAGCAGGCCCTCTGGAGCACCCTGGCCAGCGTCGCCTTGGGCTTCCCCTTGGCGTATCTGCTCACCCGCTACGAGTTCCCCGGCAAGCGCTGGGTGAAGTCGCTGGTGATGGTGCCCTTCGTGCTCCCCGCGATCACCGTCGCGCTCGGGTTTATTCTTCTCTGGGGCCGCAACGGCTACGTCAACCAGATGCTGATGGCCCTCCTCGGGCTGGAGGAGCCCCCCATCAAACTCCTCTACAGCCTGGGGGCCATCGTGCTGGCCCACGCCTTCTACAACGCGCCCTTGATCGCCCGGGTGGTGAACGCCGCTTGGGAGGGGCTCGACCCGCAATACGAGGAGAGCGCCCGCGCGCTGGGGGCTCCTCCCTCGAGGGTCTTCTGGACCGTCACCCTCCCTCAGCTCCTGCCCTCCCTGATGAGCGCGATGACCCTCGTGTTCATCTTCACCTTCTTGAGCTTTCCCATCGTGCTGACGCTGGGCGGGGCGCGCTTCTCCACCCTGGAGGTGGAGATCTACACCCAAGCCAAGGCGCTGTTCAACCGACCGCAGGCCGCCGCGCTGGCCCTCGTGGGGCTGGGGTTCTCGTTGCTCTTCGTGTACGCCTACCTGAAGCTGGGCGGGGTCTTCGCCCGCGAGCTTACCCTGCAGCGCCGGGCGCGGACGCGGCCCCTGTTCCCCTCGGGGCGCGAGGCCCTGCGCCCCCATCGCCTGATGATTTGGGCGTTTCTCGTCGTGAGCGCCTTGCTCCTGGCCGGGCCGCTCCTGGCCGTGTTGGTGGACTCGTTCCTCGTCTCCACGCCGGAGGGGAAGCGCCTGGGGTTGGAGGGGTATCGCTTCCTCCTCCGGCGCCAGTACGAGCCCCGGATCGGCGATCCGCCCCTGCAGGCGGTGCTCAACAGCCTGCGCTTTGGGCTCGGAGCGGTGGCGATCGCGCTCCCCGTGGGCTTGGCCGTCGCGTTTGGGGTCACGCGCCTCCGGGTGCCGGGGCGGAGGCTCCTCGATGCCCTGCTCATGGCCCCCATCGCGACCTCCTCGGTGATCCTGGGGTTGGCGCTGCTGCAGGCGTATCGGCAGCCTCCGCTGGCTCTTAGCGGGACGGCCTGGGCCGTGATCGTCGCCCACGCCGTGATCGTCTACCCCTTTGTGGTGCGGGCGGTGGCCCCGTTGCTGCTCCGCTTGGACCGCTCCCTGGTGGAGGCGGCCCGCAGCTTGGGGGCTTCGCGCCTTAGGGCGTTCTGGGACGTGGAGCGTCCGTGGCTTGTTCCCGGGCTGGTGGTGGGGGCGCTCTTCGCGTTCGCGCTGAGCTTGGGAGAGACGAGCGCCACTCTGATGCTGGCCCGTCCGGGGCTCAAGACGATGCCGGTGGCCGTCTACGAGCTGCTCTCGGGGCGGCGGGGGCTGGAGGCCGCCAGCGCCCTGAGCGTCGGGATGATCGCGATCTCCGCGCTCGCCTTCCTCGCGTTGGAGCGCCTGGGGGAGCGGGGGCTGCGGGGGCGCTAACGCGAAAGCCGCTCGCGCAGCAGGCGGGCGGCGAGCTTCGGGTCGGCCCGGCCCCGGGTCTTGGCCCGGAGCTGCCCCACCAGGAACCCCAGGGCCTTCTCGTTCCCCGCCCGGAAGTTGGCCACGGCCTCGGGCTGCTCGGCGATCACCTCGTCCGCGAGGCGGGCGAGCTCCGCCTCGTCCGCGATCCGGGCCAAGCCCCGCTCCTCGACGATCTCCTTGGGGGGTCTCCCCGTGCGGTAGGCCTCCTCCAAGACGTCCTTCCCCGTGTTGCGGTGGATCGTCCCGGCCTCGACCATCTTCAACAGCTCCGCGAAGCGCTCCGGCGGGAGCTTGGGCACCGGGTGCTCCTCCTCCGCTAGGAGCCGCAGGAGCTCCGTCATCATCCAGTTGCTCACGTCCTTGGGCTTCGGATGCAGCTCCACGACCCGCTCGAAGTACTCCGCGATCCCGCGCTCCTCGGTGAGCACGCGGATGTCGTAGTCGGGCAGCTCAAATTCTCGCTTCCAGCGCCTGCGCTTCTCGTGAGGCAGCTCCGGGAGCTGCTCCCTCAGCCTGCGCTTCCAGGCCTCGTCGATCGTAAGGGGAACGAGATCGGGGTCGGGGAAGTAGCGGTAATCCTCCGCCTCCTCCTTGGTGCGCTGGGGCTCTAAGCGGCCCCGCTCCGGGTCCCAGCCGAAGGTCTGCTGCATCACCCGTTGACCCCGCTCGAGGAGCGAGCGTTGGCGCTGTGCCTCCGCGCGGAGGGCCTCCTCCACGGCCTTGAACGAGTTGAGGTTCTTGATCTCCGTTTTGGTGCCGAGCTGCCCGTCCACGCTCAGCGAGAGGTTCGCGTCGCAGCGGAGCTCCCCCTTCTCCATGTCGCAGTTTGAGACCTCCAGATAGCGCAGGATCTGCCGCAGTTGTTTGAGAAACCGGGCTGCCTCCTCGGGGGAGCGAAGATCGGGCTCCGTGACGATCTCGATGAGGGGCACCCCGCAGCGGTTGAGGTCTACAAGCGTCCGCCCCGCGGCGGGGTCGTGGACGAGCTTCCCGGCGTCCTCCTCCAAGTGGAGCCTTCGCAGCCGAACCCTCTTTCCGCCGCCGTCCCCCTCGAGGTCGAGGTGTCCCCCCAAGGCGATGGGGGCCTTGTACTGCGAGATCTGGTACCCCTTGGGGAGGTCGGGGTAGAAGTACTGCTTGCGGTCGAATCGGGAGTACGAGGGGATCTCGCACCCCAGCGCCAGGGCGGCTACGAGGGCGAGCTCGACGGCCCGCTCGTTGAGCACGGGGAGCGCCCCGGGCATCCCCAGGCAGACGGGGCAGCAGTGGCGGTTGGGCGGAGCGCCGAAATAGTCTGTGGAGCACCCGCAGAAGAGCTTGGTGCGGGTCGCCAGCTGGACGTGGATCTCCAAGCCGATGACGATCTCCGTCTGCATGGACATGGAGGAATTGTATCGGATTTTACCACCACCTCGCCTTCGGTCTTTCCACACGCGCTTAGTGCAAGATTGGTTTATGCCATCGCAATTCCGCTGTCATTATGGGGAACATGCTCTCTCAATAAGATCCCATCGGTCACGGTAGCCAGCGATACTCCAACCGTTCTTGCATCTCCCCGGCGGAAGCACCACTGTGCGCACCGAAGAGTCCTTGTGAGGTTGTCCCTGCTTGCCAGGCTCTTGAAGCCATTGTCGATGGGACTCTCGCACGTTCTTGGCCATGATCTCCGCTGGAATCACATAGTATTCGAAAGGTGCGTTCATATCTGGCCTCGGTATTCCCGCTAAAACCCAAAAGAAATTGGGCCCGTAGGGTATCTCTGCTTTCTTCCCCACGCTGCACGTCTTCATCCCGGGGACAAATGTTTTAACTTGTATATGAGCGAACTTCGTGCCGTCTCTATTGCTGCAGAGGATATCTGTGTTAGGGCAATTCCCAAGGGTAACGACAGCTACCAGCCCTCTTCGGCAAAGTTCGCCCGCAACAAAGAACTGACTCGCGTTAGCTCGAAAGGTCTTGTCTCGAGGATCGGGTTTCACTGTCTGATTGCTCCTTTAACGCCCCAGCAAGACCTGCAATGAGCAACGCAGGGCAATGCGTCGGTAACCGTATCTAACTCTAATCCCGGTGCCCATAGGAAGTCAATGCGCACGGACCCTAGAGCAAGGCAAGTCCTTATCACAAGAGCGTCCTTGACAAAATCGGACCAATCTAGTAGACTTTTTGCGACTTCCTTAAGGCTGTATCCGGACTCAGCGAATGCGAATGCGAAGCCAAGCCAAACGAAGGGAGAGGTCATGACCGATCGGCTGGAGATTCGGAACCTACACGTCCGGGTTGAGGAGAAGGAGATCCTCAAAGGGCTCGACTTGATCGTTCAAAAGGGCGAGATCCACGCCATCATGGGGCCCAACGGCTCCGGGAAGAGCACCCTGGCCTTCGCCCTGATGGGCCACCCCAAGTACGAGGTCACCGAGGGCGAGGTGCTCTTCAAGGGGGAGAACATCTTGGAGCTGGAGCCGGACGAGCGGGCCCGCTTGGGGCTCTTCTTGGCGTTTCAGTACCCCTACGAGATCGACGGGGTTCCCCTCTCGCGGTTTCTGCTCCAAGCGATCAAGGCCCGCCGGGCGAACGGCGAGAAGCTCCCCTTCGGGGAGTTCCGCAAGCGGCTCTTGGAGAACCTAAAGAAGCTACGATTGGACGAGTCGTTCGCCACCCGGTATCTCAACGAGGGCTTCTCCGGCGGGGAGAAGAAGCGGGCGGAGATCCTTCAGATGCTCATGCTCCGGCCCGAGATCGCCATCCTCGACGAGACGGACTCCGGGCTGGACATCGACTCGGTAAAGATCGTCGCCGAGGCGGTCAACGCCCTGCGCGGGCCCGATTTCGGGTGCCTGGCGATCACCCACTACCAGCGCATCCTCAACTTCCTCAAGCCCGATTATGTACACGTGATGGTCGACGGGCGGATCGTAAAGAGCGGCGGGCCCGAGCTGGCCCACGAGCTGGAAGCCCAAGGCTACGAGCCCCTGCTCCGAGAGCTGGGCATCGAGCTCGAGGAGGGAGCGCAAAGGCCAAGCAAAGAAGAGGAGAAGGAGGGGGTGGCGTAGATGGCCGAGGTGACCCACCTGGGGGAGAAGCGCTACAAGGGGGCAGCCGTCGTCGAGGAGGCCAAGGAGCAGGCCGTCTTCGAGCGGGATTACAGCAAGTACGACTTCAAGGATCCCACCGATCGCTACGAGTACATCGGCAAGCCCGGCCTCTCCCGCGAAGTGATCGAGGAGATTGCGCACATCAAGGGCGAGCCGAAGTGGATGCTCGAGTTCCGCCTGCGGGCTTATGAGATCTTCTTGAAGAAACCGATGCCCACCTGGGGCGCGGATCTCTCGGCCATTAACTTCGACGAGATCATCTACTACGCCCGCCCTACGGACCGCGAGGCCCGCTCCTGGGACGACGTGCCCGACTACATCAAAAGGACCTTTGAGAAGCTGGGCATCCCCGAGGCGGAGCGGAAGTTCCTGGCGGGCGTGGGGGCCCAGTACGACTCCGAGGTCGTCTACCACAACGTCCGCAAGGACTTAGAAAAGAAGGGCGTCGTCTTCCTCTCCATGGACGAGGGCTTGAAGGAGTTCCCCGATCTGGTCAAGGAGTACTTCGGGACGGTCATCCCCCCGGAGGACAACAAGTTTGCGGCCTTAAACAGCGCCGTCTGGTCCGGGGGGTCGTTCGTGTACGTACCCAAGGGCGTGCACGTCGAGATCCCGCTCCAGGCGTACTTCCGAATCAACGCGGCGAGCATGGGGCAGTTCGAGCGGACCCTGATCATCGCCGACGAGGGCTCCAAGGTCCACTACATCGAGGGCTGCACCGCGCCCGTCTACTCGCGAGAATCCTTGCACTCGGCGGTGGTGGAGCTGATCGCCAAGCCCGGGGCCCATCTGCGCTACACCACCCTGCAGAACTGGTCCAACGACGTCTACAACCTCGTGACCAAGCGGGCCGTGGCGTATGAAGAGGCCACGGTGGAGTGGGTGGACGCGAATATAGGAAGTCGTGTGACGATGAAGTATCCTTCAGTGTATATGATTGGAAGAGGAGCGAAGGCCGACATCTTGAGCGTCGCGTTCGCGGGCAAGGGGCAGCACCAGGACACGGGGGCCAAGCTCATCCACGCCGCGCCCTACACCACCGGCACCGTCACCAGCAAGTCCGTCAGCAAGGACGGCGGGCGCACCTCGTATCGGGGCTGGCTCAAAGTGGCCCAGGGCGCCCACCACGCCAAGGCCACCGTGCTCTGCGACGCCCTCTTGCTCGATGAGCACTCCCGCTCCGACACCTATCCCTACGTCGAGATCGACGAGGACCACGTCACCGTAGGCCACGAGGCGACCGTGGGCAAGGTGGGCGAGGACCAGATCTTCTACCTCCAGAGCCGCGGGATCCCCGAGGCGGAGGCCCTGGCCATGATCGTGCTGGGCTTCATGGAGCCCTTCACGAAGACTCTGCCCATGGAGTACGCCGTGGAGTTCAACCGCCTCATCCAGCTAGAGATGGAAGGCTCCGTCGGTTAATCCGTACGAAGAACAGGGGAGGGAAATGACCACGAACGGGACGAGTGCGCAGACGAACGTAGAGCTCTGGAGCCGTCAGGCCGTCGAGACCCTCTCCCGCGAGCGGGGGGAGCCGGACTGGCTCTTGGCGTGGCGCCTGGAGCACTGGGAGGCCGCACAACGGCTCTCGATGCCCGGCTCCCGCTACACCCAAGTCCGAGGACTCTCTCTCGAGGAACTGACGCCCGCTCCCGCGGCTGCAATCCCGGGAGAGGCGGCGTCGCCGCCCCGCCCGGAGGCCACCGCCGAGGAGGAGGGCGTAGCCGCGAGGTACGCGCTCCTCGACGGAGCCGCGCCCCGGATCGAGCGCTCCTCGGGGCTGCAGCCCAAGGGCGTCCTCCTTCTGGACGTCGAGGAGGCCGTGCGGGAGCACCCGGAGCTCGTCCGGGAGGCCCTCGCGGCCCTTCCGGCCCCCTCAGATCGCATTACGGCCCTGCAGCAGGCCTTCTTCCGCCACGGGCTCTTTGCGGTTATCCCCCGTGACGTCTCCCTGGAGGAGCCGCTGAAGGTCGTCCAAGAGGTCACCCAAGCGGACCGGGCCGCCTTTTCCCTCGGCGTTCTGATCGCCGAGCCCGGCAGCTCCGTAACCCTCCTGGAGGAGCTCGTCTCCTCCCGAGAGGTGGAAAGAGCGGCGCTCCACGTCGGGAGTCTCTATGTGCGCGTGGGGCGGGGGGCCGAGGTGCGCGTGGCCTCGGTGGAAAATCTCCCGACGAGGGTCTTCCACTTCGCCCGACGCCGGGCGGTGGTGGAGGCCGACGGGAGGCTCTCCTGGACGTTGGGGTGGCTCGGGGGGCGGTTGGTGATGTCCCACGTCGAGACGGTGCTCGACGGCCCCGGCGCGGAGGTGGAAGACGTGCAGGTCTTCTTCACCGACGGGCGCCAGCACTTCGACCTCACCTCGAACTTGTTGCACGAGAAGCCGCACACCCGCGGCGAGGTGAACGTCAAGGGGGCACTCAAGGGCAAGTCGAAGTCCGTCTTCTGGGGGTTGATTCGCATCGCGCCGGGCGCGCAGGGGGCGAACGCCTTCCAGGCGGAGCGCTCCCTTATTCTCGAGGACGGCCCGCGCTCGAACGCCATCCCCAGCCTCGAGATCGAGGCCAACGACGTCCGCTGCACCCACGCCGCCGCCACCAGCCAGCTCGACGAGGAGCAGATCTTCTATCTGAGGAGCCGCGGCCTCTCGGAGGACGAGGCCCAGCGGACGATCGTCGAGGGCTTCTTCGAGCCCACCCTGGAGAAGATCCCCTTAGAGTCCGTCCGGGAGCGGATGCGGGAGCTCCTCCACCGCAAGTGGCAGGGGACCGCAGGCGCAAAGGCCGCTTGACGTTCCCCTGGGGAGGGCACGATAATGGCCGTGGGGGATGACCATGGACGAACTCGGCTTGGAGATCCTGCTCGATCATTACAAAGACCCCCGCAACTTCGGCCACCTCGAGAGCCCCGACGTGGTCGGCGAGGAGGGCAACCCCTCCTGCGGCGATCAGATCCGCATGGAGCTCAAGCTCAAAGACCGGCGGGTCGAAGACGTGCGCTTCAGCGGCAAGGGGTGCGCGATCAGCCAGGCCGCGGCCTCCCTGCTCACGGAGGAGATCAAGGGCAAGCCCCTGGAAGAGATCCGGAAGATGGGCAGGCGCGAGATGCTCGACCTCCTGGGCGTGGAGGTGAACCCCATGCGGCTGAAGTGCGCCCTGCTGGCCCTGAAAGTCGTCAAGGGCGCGCTCTTCGACGAGCACGAGTGGCCGGACGGGGACGACGAGGGCGAGGACGAGTTCGGGTTCTAGGCTAGGAGTTAGGGAAACAAGGGAGGACGAATCGGATGCCGCGCTGGATCACGGTTGCCAAGACGGACGAGCTGGCCCCCGGCCAGCACAAGACCTTGGAGGTCGACGGGGAGCCGATCGCCGTCTTCAACATCGACGGGAAGTTCTACGCCATTCAAGACGTCTGCACCCACGACGGCGGGGTGCTCACCGGCGGCACGGTCGAGGGCTCGATCATTACGTGCCCCCGCCACGGGGCGCAGTTCGACATCACCACGGGAGAGGTGCTGAGGATGCCCGCCTTCGAGCCCCTGCCCACCTACGAGGTGCGCGTCGAGGGCGACGAGGTGCAGATCCTCTTTGAATAAGCGAAACAGGGGGAAACGGGGCGAGAGCATGGCGTACGTAGCCAAGCCGGCACAGGCGAAAGCGAAAGAGCTGGATCCCCACAGGATTCGGGAGGATTTTCCCATCCTCCAAAGGGAGATCCACGGCAAGCCCTTGGCGTACCTGGACAACGCCGCCACCACCCAGCGCCCCAAGGTCGTGATCGAGACGCTCACCCGCTTTTATGAACGCCATAACGCGAACGTCCACCGCGCGGTCCACACCCTGAGCCACGAGGCGTCCGTAGCGTATGAGAACGCCCACAAGAAAGTCGCCAAATTTATAAACGCCCGCAGCTGGCGGGAAATCGTCTTTACCCGCAACGCCACGGAGGCTCTTAACCTCGTGGCCTACGCGTGGGGCTTCTGGAACTTGAGCGAGGGCGATGAGGTGGTGCTCACGATCATGGAGCACCACTCCAACCTCGTGCCCTGGCTGATGCTGCGGGAGCGCCGGGGGATTGTGCTCCAATTCGTGGACGTAGACGACCGCGGGCGCCTGCGGCTCGATCAACTGCGGGAGGCGATCACCCCCAAGACGAAGCTGGTAGGCGCGATCCACGCCTCGAACGTGCTCGGGACGGTCAACCCCGTGCAAGAGATCGTCGAGGAGGCCCACCGGGTGGGGGCCCTTACGGTCATCGACGCCGCCCAGTCCGCGCCCCACATTCCGATAGACGTCCAAGAGCTGGACTGCGACTTCTTGGCCGCATCGGGCCACAAGATGCTCGGCCCCACGGGCACGGGCTTCTTGTACGCCAAGCGCGAGCTTCTCGAGCAGATGGACCCCTTCCTCCACGGAGGGGACATGATCGCCACCGTCACGCTGGAGGGGGTGACCTGGAACGAGCTGCCGTGGAAGTACGAGGCGGGGACCCCGAGCATCGCCGACGGGATCGCCCTGGGGGCTGCCGTCGAGTACTTGCTCGATCTGGGCATGGAGGCCGTCTACGCCCACGAGCGGAAGCTGTTGGAGTACGCACTGGAGAGGCTGCTCTCCCTGGAGGGCCTCGTCGTCTACGGCCCCCACGACCCGGAGGACCGCCTGGGGGTGATCTCCTTCAACGTCGAGGGCGTGCATCCCCACGACTTGGCCGGGATCTTGGACGAGGAGGGGATCGCGGTGCGGAGCGGCCACCACTGCGCTCAGCCGCTCATGGCCCGCCTGGGGATGGACAACACCGCCCGCGCCAGCTTCTACCTCTACAACACCGAGGACGAGATCGATCGCCTCCTCGAGGGCATTCAAAAGGCTCAACGTCTCTTTCGGTAGGGGAACGGCCTTCCGATCCCGTTCCGCCTTTAGGGGATTTCCGTTAGCGCAGGTACCCGGTCTGTTGACACGGTTCCGTGCGCTTGCTATACTTTACGTAAAGCTTTAACCCGACGGTCCCCGGTAGCTCAATTGGCAGAGCGACCGGCTGTTAACCGGTAGGTTGGTGGTTCGAGTCCACCCCGGGGAGCCATTGAGCCAGAGCGGTTCCTGAGCTCTGATCCTCCCTCTCTCACCCCTCTTGGCTGGGATCGGGTACCCTTACATATCCCGTCAAGTCGCGCGTTGCGTGTCAATACGGGCAAAACGATAAGGCAAAGAGATGTTATCGAGGATTTTGGGGTTCTGCTCGGACGGAGGAGGCCTCTTTCGCCCGCCGCCAGGGGGGCCAAGGGGCGGGCTTGACATAACGATCCCACAGCTCCCGGTCGCGCGGGTGAGGACGGAGGGGCAGCCTTAGCACCAGCAAGGTGAGCAGGACCACAGTAAAGGCATGACTCGCCAAGACGACTTCCCACTTTGTCGCCATAGATCCTTCGAATCCGAGAATCCCTATAAACGTGCTTGTGACGTTCCAACCAAGGTGAAAACCGATAGGCATCCAGAGGCTCCGTGTCTTTATGTACAGTGCGCTCAGGAAGATGCCCAAAAGCACGGCCAGTGCTCCCGTCAGTCGGGACTCGTGGATCATGCCAAAGGCCACAGAGGTGGCCAGGATGGCCGGCACCGTTCCTAGGCTGGCCATTACGGTCTGGAAAGCATAGCTGCGGAAATAAAGCTCTTCGTAGACGGCTACGGCCAACAGCGTGCTCGGGGAGAAGGGACGTTCTTCTGCGGGTACGAGTGTAAAAAACGGCCAAGCGGGGACCTGCAAATAAGCTGCCATCATAAGCCAACGCGTCAATACGTTTGCAGCAAACGCCGTCCCGAAACCTAGAAGGAGGTACGCTCCAACCTGTACTCCCAGGCGAAGGCCCAGACTGCTAAAGGGACGCCGATCGATCCAGCAGGTCATGAGCCAACACGTGAGCACAATCACCCCTAAGGTGTAGAAAGGATACGCTGCATTTATAGGTACAGGTACAACGCGGAACTGCAGATCAATCAAAGAAACCTCTGGGATCGTAGAGGCCAAGGCCGCTAGCGAGATCGAATAAAAGTAGAACAGCCCTAAGCGTAGAAGAGGCGAGGGCAAGTTAGCAAGGGAACGGTTGTTGTTCCGTTCCCTTGCAGTATCTGTAGGTCGTCTCTGGTGCTTCGGGCTCACGCGGCAGTCCTCTTTAGAAGGCTAACGGGATCAGAATGCAGATTACGGTGACGGCCCCAGCAATGACGACGAACGTTCCCAGGGTAGGAGCAAATCGGGCTGCACTCCCCAAGGCAGCGCAGGCCCCAGGAAGAACTCCCGGTCCTCCCGGCGGCGGGGGAGGAGGAACGGCTATGCCGGGATTCGGTGCTGGGCCTCCGACCAGAACCGTTACGCAAATGACGTCTCCGTTATTGCTATTATGGGTACAGGAACCTCCATCGTACCCTGGGCCTTCGTTCCCATGGAAGGCTCGAGCTGCACTCTTCCGTCCCTTAGGGTCTAAGGATGCAGCGCGGTTCTCTAGGACCACGGGATGCACCCCCCGCCCATAGCGCTTCCCCTGGAACTCGAAGGGCTGGCGGGCGTAGAGTACCCCTATCAAGAGGAAGCGCTGCTCGTTCTGCACAAACGCCTGCGCTCGCCGTTCGATCTCGTCTGTTGGTAGGAAGACCGCCCGCCCTTGGGGATCGAACACGGCCCTCTCGAAGTCGAAGTCCGCCGGGTTGTAGCCCGCTTCGACCAGGGCCCCCAGCGCCTCGGTCAGCAGCTCCTCCTGCGGGCTCGCGCCTTGCCCGGGCGTCAGCGTCGCCGTTCCGCCGTCCAGAGTCTGCGCTTGAGCCGGAACCATCGCTGTCCCACCCGCAAGTCCCACCAGCGCCAGCAACATCACCGCCAACGCCGCTACGCTACCGCGCCGTACGCCCGATGTCAACACGGTATCTACCTCCTCTTGATGAGATGAAAGGTCGACCCCATCGAGAAGCTGCGC
>JALSGO010000147.1 GCA_026982655.1 Candidatus Bipolaricaulota bacterium | reverse complement strand
GCACCCCCACCTCGATGCGCAGCGGGCGGATCTCGTCTGCCTTCCGCCCGTCCATCCGCACGCCACGGCGTAGGGTCTCCTTGCGCACGAACTCCCGCAGGAGCTCCTTGAACAACCCTTTGAGGGCCTTTTGGAGGGACTTCTGCTCGGACTCCGTCATCTGGGGGTTCTCTTCCAGCCTCTTCTGCACCAGCTGTTCGATCGCCTCGTCCCGGATTTGATCCGCGCGGGCCTCGCGCTCCAGCTTGGGCATCGGGCCCCACAGCTCCTCGAAGCGGTCCCAGACGAGCGCCCGCAGCTCCTCTTGGAGCGCGTCGAGCCCCTCGGGGAGGGTCACCTCCACCTTGGGTTTGGCGGGGGCCTTCTCCGCGAACTCCCGTTGGAACTGCACCAAGCGCCGGATCTCCTCGTGGGCCCGCTGGATGGCCTCGATCACCTGAGCCTCGGGGACCTCCCTCATGTCCCCCTCGACCATGGTGACGGCTTCCGCCGTGCCCGCCACCACGATGTCCATGAGGCTCTGTTCGCGCTGCTCCGCGGTGGGGTTGATCACGAACTCGCCGTCGATCAGCCCCACGCGCACCCCCGCGATGGGGCCGAGGAAGGGCACCGAGCTGATCGTCAAAGCGGCGGAAGCCCCGAGCATCCCCGCGATCTCCGGGGGGTGGTCCTTGTCGGCGGAGAGGACCGTCACCACGACGTGGACGCGGTCCTTGTAGCCCTCGGGGAAGAGGGGCCGGATGGGCCGGTCGATCATCCGCGCGTTGAGGACCGCTTCCTCCGAGGGCTTCCCCTCGCGCTTGAAGAAGCCGCCGGGGATCTTTCCGCCCGCGTAGAACTTCTCCTCGTAGTCCACCGTGAGGGGGAAGTAATCGATATCCTCTTCCACCTCGTCGCGGTTGACGGTGGCCAACACCTTGGTCTCGCCGAACGTCACGACCACGGCCCCGTCGGACTGGCGGGCCACCCGGCCCGTCTCCAACGCGAAGGGGCCGTAGCGGTGCTCGACCACTTGGAACGCTGCCAACGCATCTACGCTATTTCCCATCTTCCCTTCCCTCGCATCTCATAAAATCCATAAGCTAAGCATATGAGCGTCGTGTTAGCCCCGGATGCCGAGGCTCTCGATCAGCTGCTGATAGCGGACGGGGTCCTCGCGCTTTAAGTAGCGCATAAGCCGCCGACGGCGGCCCACCTTCTGCATCAGCCCCCGGCGGGAGTGGTAGTCGTGCTTGTGCTGCTTGAGGTGTTCCGTGAGCTCCCGGATCTCCGCGGTGAGGA
>JALSGO010000146.1 GCA_026982655.1 Candidatus Bipolaricaulota bacterium | reverse complement strand
CTCGCGCTAGGGAAGCTCTGCACTGGGCGCCGTCAGGCGGTCGGTGGGGGTGGCGTGGTAGTGGGCCAGGCCTTTTCGTTCGCCCTCGTTCGCCCTGGAGGGGCGTTCGGAGAAGGCCGTCGACCCCTTCTCGGTCACAGGGCGCACGTCGCCCCCGGGGGCATCAGCTTCTTCCGCACGGTGTAGAGGTTCGCCAGCGCGAACAGCGTCTGCGCTCGGGCCAGGTTCTTCGCGATCCCGCGGTACCGCGTCTTCGTGAAGCCCCAGAGCTGCTTGATGACGCGAAACGGATGCTCGCCGCGGGCCCGCGTGCGCGAGCGTGCGCGGTTGATCCGCTTCCAGGACTCCGTCTGCTTCCTGTTCCCGCCCGGCGCCCGGCGGTTCACCCGGTAGCGAACGCCCGCCTCCTCGAACGCCTCGCGGTGGGCTTCCTTCCAGTACGCTTGGTCCCCGTAGAGGACCGTCTCTTCGCCGTGGAGCAGCGCCTCGAGCTGGCTGATGTCAGAAGCCGCCGCGTGCGTCGCCGTCAGGCTGTGCACCAGACCTCGGCGATCGGTTCCGATGTGGAGCTTCATCCCGAAGTACCAGTTCCGGCCCTTCCGCGTCTGCTTCATCTCCGGGTCCCGGCTCTTCGTCTTGTTCTTCGTCGAGCTCGGCGCCGAGATGATCGTCGCATCCACGATCGTGCCCGAGCGCAGCATCAGCCGCTTCTCATCGAGCAAGGCCTTCACGACCTCGAAGATCCCCTCGGTGAGACCTTCTCGCTCCAGCAGATGCCGGAAGCGCAGGATCGTCGACTCGTCCGGAACCTTGTCGTCGCCGAGCTCGATGCGAGCGAAGCGGCGCATCGACTCCGAGTCGTAGATCGCATCCTCCGCCGCCGGATCCGAGAGATCGAACCACTGCTGCAGGAAGTAGATCCGGAGCAGCACCTCCAGGTCGTGCGGCTTGCGGCCCTGACCGGAGGGTGCGCAGTCATGTGGGCGGATCAACCCCAGCAGCCGGTCCCAGGGGATCACGCTGTCCATCTCGGCCAGGAAACGCTCCCGCCGCGTCACCTTGCCCTTCCGCCGCCAGGCCTCACCCGCAAAAGTCTGCTGCTTCGCCATCTCGATACCCCCCAGACGGTTGTACCATGAATGGCGAGATCTGCAGAGCTTCCCTAGGCGTCCCGGAGCTCGTCGAGGCGCTCGGGCGGCCGGAGGCCTATCCGCACGACGAGAGTGCCCGCGCGGGCGTGACCTGCGTCCAGACCCACCTTTCGGTCGTCTTCCTGACCGGCGCGCGGGTCTACAAGTTCCGGAAGCCCGTGTC
>JALSGO010000145.1 GCA_026982655.1 Candidatus Bipolaricaulota bacterium | reverse complement strand
CTCCAGGAGACGCGAGGTGAGTCGGTCCATCTTGGCGATGAACTCCCGCACCCGATCGTCGGGGAGGGTCACCCGCACCACCGGGCCCTCCGGCAGCTGAACCCAGAACGTGCAGCCGACGATGACCCCGATGACCCCCACATGGAGCAGAAGAAAACCGAGCCTGCGGAGAAGGGGAGATGCCTTTCCCATGCGCACCACCGGGGATACTCTGAAGCCTGTTTTCCCGAGGAAAAAGGACGAGTGTTTGGCCCAAGTCTCCGATATGGCCCCCAAGGAGCGAACCGCTCTCCTTCAACCGCAGCGAGTGTAATCTATGTCACATTAGGAATCGCCCGGGAACTGCGGGGCGGCGTTGCGAGATGGGGATTCGATTTGCCTTAGACAGAGAAAACGACTACAACAGTAAAACCACGACGTAGGCGAGGACCGCGATGAGAGCGTTGCAGTTCTTCGTGCGGGTTGTGGACCGGATCAGCGAGGGGACCGGGCGGATCGTGATGTGGCTCGCCCTTGCTATGGTCCTCTTGACCTCGTACAACGTCTTCGAGCGCTACGTGCTGGGGCGGAACACCACGTATCTGATCGAGCTGAACTGGCACCTCTATTCCGTGATCTTCCTGTTGGGGGCGGCCTACACCCTCAAGCACGACGGCCACGTCCGGGTGGACATGCTCTACCACAAGCTCGGCTCGCGCGGGCGGGCGTGGATCAACCTCTTGGGATCCCTCTTCTTCCTCCTGCCTCTGGCCGGATTCCTCATCTGGGGGACGCTCTGGTCGAAGTACGGGGGCTTCGAGAACAGCTTCGTCGGGCGCTCCTGGCGCTTCTGGGAGCGCTCCCCCGACCCCGGCGGGCTGCCGGCCCGCTACCTCCTCAAGACGATGATCCCCGTCGGGTTTGCGCTCCTGGCCCTCCAAGGGCTGGCCGAGGCGGCCCGCAACGCCCTCTTCCTCTGGGAGTCCCGGCCCCGCCGCCCCCGAAGGCCCCGGAAGCGCAAGACGGCTCCCCCTCCCACCCCCGGTTCGGAATCCGCTTCCGCTTCCCCCTCCCCTTCCCCTCCGACCCCCGCCCCGAGCCCCGAGCTCCCCCGGGAGGAGGCCTAAGTGGAATTCATGGAGATCCTGCCGTTCCTCATGTTCTTCGGGCTGGTCGTCTTCGTGCTCACGGGGTTTCCCGTGGCGTTCAGCATCGGGGCGATGGCCCTGCTCTTTGGGATCCCCACCTTGGGCTTGAACTGGCTGCCCATGTGGGTGCTCAACGTCTGGAACATCATGTCGAACTTCCTCTTGGTGGCCGTGCCCCTGTTCGTCTTCATGGGCGTGATGCTGGAGCGCTCCGGGCTCGCCGAGGACCTCTTGGAGACGATGGGGATCCTGCTGGGCCGGGTGCCGGGGA
>JALSGO010000144.1 GCA_026982655.1 Candidatus Bipolaricaulota bacterium | reverse complement strand
TGCACCTGATCGTGCGGGTCTTCGACCCGCCCCCCGGGACGCTCCTCCTCGACGGGCGGGACGTCCGCGACTATCGGCTCCGGAGCTTGAGGAGACGGATCGCGCTCGTCCCCCAGGACGGGTTTCTGTTCTCCACGACGATCCGGGAGAACATCGCCTTCGCCCGGCCCGACGCCTCTCCCGAGGAGATTGAAGAGGCGGCCCGGCGGGCGGGCATTTATGAGGAAATCTTGGAGATGCCCCAGGGCTTCGACACGCTCTTGGGCGAGCGGGGCGTCTCCCTCTCGGGCGGACAGCGGCAGCGGGTGGCGATCGCCCGCGCGATCCTGGCCGACCCCGCCGTGTTGATCTTGGACGACGCCCTCTCCGCCGTGGACGCCGAGAAGGAAGAGGAGATCCTACACAATCTCAGAGATGTCCTGCGCTCGCGGACCGCCATCGTGATCGCCCACCGGATCTCTGCGGTGAAAGACCTCGACCACATCATCGTGCTGGACCGCGGGCGGATCGTGGAGCAGGGCACCCACGAGGAACTCCTGGCCCAGGACGGGATCTACGCCCACCTGTACGAGCTGCAGCGGGCGGAGGAGGAGGTCACGCTGTGAGCTACCACTGGGAGGAAGAGCGGCTGGGGAAGGCGTACGATGCCCGGCTCATGCGCCGCCTGCTGACCTATGTCAAGCCCTACAAGGGGCTGTTCGCGGCTGCAATCACGCTCTCGTTGCTGGTGACGGCCACGGAGCTTTCGCTGCCCTATCTCACCAAGGTGGCGATCGACGCCTACATCGAGGCCGTCCCGGCGATCCCCCTGGTCCAGGCGCTCGGGGGGCTCGCAATGGTCGCCGCCGCCTACGGGACTGTGCTGCTCTTGCGCCTGGTGTTGGCGTACGGGCAGACGTATCTGCTGCAGTACACGGGCCAGAAAGTGATGTTCGACATGCGAACCCAGATCTTTCGCCATCTCATGCGCCTTCCCGTGCGGTTCTTCGATCAGAACCCCGTGGGGCGGCTGGTGACGCGGGCCACCAACGACGTGGCGGCGATCAACGAGATGTTCAGCGCCGTCTTGGTGAACACCTTCCGCGACGTCTTCCTCATCGTGGGGATCTTCGCTGTGATGTTCCGGCTCAACGCCCGGCTCGCGTTGATAATCTTGGCCCTGATGCCCCTGCTCTTCTACATCACCTTCGAGTTCCGCAAGCGGGCACGGGACGCCTATCGCGACGTGCGCCGCAAGCTCGCGAAGCTCAACGCATATTTAGCCGAGAGCATCTCCGGGATGCGGATCATCCAGCTCTTCGTGCGCGAACGTCGAAGCTTCGAGGAGTTCCAGAGGATCAACACGGAGGAGTACCAGGCCCACATGCGCCAGATCACGATCTTCGCGGTGTTTCAGCCTTTGATCTATCTGGTGAGCGCGCTGGCCACGGCGCTCATCCTCTGGCGCGGCGGGAGCGGGGTGCTGGCGGGCGTCTTCACCTTCGGGTCGCTGGTGGCCTTCTTGCAGTACGTGGAGATGCTCTTCCAGCCCATCCGCGACCTCGCGGAGAAATACAACATCCTGCAGGGGGCGATGGCCTCCTCGGAGCGCATATTTCTGTTGTTGGACGAGCCCGAGGAGCGCTACGAGGGGCGCACCCTCCCTCAGGTGGAGGGGAAAATCGAGTTCCGCGACGTCTGGTTCTCCTATCGGCCCGATCCCCGGGAGGAGGACTGGATCCTGAAGGGGGTCTCGTTCACGGTGGAGCCCGGGGAGCGGGTGGCGATCGTGGGCCCCACGGGCTCGGGGAAGACGACCATCATCAGCCTGCTCTTGAGACTGTACGAGATCCAGCGGGGGGCCATCTTGCTCGATGGGGTGGATCTGCGCGAGCTGGACCTGCAGTTCCTGCGCTCCCAGATCGCCGTGGTGCTGCAGGACGTCTTCCTCTTCTCCGGGGACGTTCTGGGGAACATCCGCCTGCACGCGGATCACATCTCGCGCGAGAAGGCGATAGAGGCGGCCCGCTATGTGCAGGCCGACGCCTTCATCCGGGAGCTGCCCCAGGGGTACGAGACGGAGGTTAAGGAGCGGGGGGCCACGCTCAGCGTGGGCCAGCGCCAGCTGTTGGCCTTCGCCCGCGCGGTGGCGTTTGATCCGAAGATCTTGATCTTGGACGAGGCCACGGCGAACATCGACTCGCGCACCGAGAGCCTGATCCAGCAGTCCATTGACCGTCTGCTTTCGGGGCGGACGGCGATCGTCATCGCCCACCGTCTGAGCACCATCCGCCACTGCGACAAGATCTTGGTGCTGCACAAGGGCCGCTTGGTGGAGCAGGGCACCCACGAAGAGCTCTTGGCGCGGAGGGGCCTCTACCACGCGCTCTACACCCTGCAGTTCGGGGAGACGGGCCGGAGCACCCTTCACCGGATCGCTTCCGTGGAGTCCGAGTGAAGGGGGCGTCTTTCCCGCTGCGGGTTGCGTCCACCCGGCGGTTCGTGGTATCCTGAGAGCGTAGCGGTCTTTTTTTCCTTGGGAACGAAATGCGATGGAGCGATCTTCGCCCTTTCCCTACAACATGTTGAAGGAGGGCTTATGAGAATTGAGCAGCATAGATATACGGAGCGGTTCGGATCGGCCCGGATGCACGACGTCCAGAAGGTGCTCGAACTCGATTCGGGCCGGGCCCGGGTCCCCACCGCCCAGGGGAACCTCGCTGTCCTCCAGATCGAGGAGGACGTCATCAAGGACTACGAGGAGCAGATGGCCGTCGTCATCCCCACCAAAGATGAGAAGCTGAAGCTCTTCGAGGGGGTGATCAGCGGCATCCCCCACGAGTGCTTGATCATCGTGGTGAGCAACAGCGAGCGGAAGCGCTTCGACCGCTTCCGGATGGAGCGGGACGCCTTGGAGCAGTACTGCCGCTTCACCCAGCGGCGGGCGCTCATCGTCCACCAGAAGGACCCTCACCTCGCCCGGGCGCTGGAGAGCGCCGGATACACGGACATCCTGGGCGAGGACGGCCGGATCCTCGACGGCAAGGCCGAGGGGATGATGGTCGGCATCCTGTTGGCGGGCGTCCTGGGCAAGGAGTACGTCGGGTTCATCGACGCGGACAACTACTTCCCCGGCTCGGTGTGGGAGTACATCCGCTGCTACGCGGCGGGCTTCAGCATGGCCGAGTCCCCCTACGCCATGGTACGGGTGCTCTGGCGCTACAAGCCGAAGATGTCCGCCCACGGGCTCTACTTCAAGAAGTGGGGCCGGGTCTCCCAAGTGACCAATCGCGTCATGAACGCGGTGATCTCGTACAAGACGGGCTTCGAGACGGAGATCATCAAGACGGGTAACGCCGGGGAGCACGCGATGAGCCTCCCGCTGGCGATGCTCCTCCCCTACGCCTCGGGGTTCGCCATCGAGCCCCAGGAGCTCCTCTCCATCTTCGAGGGCTTCGGCGGGGTGCAGCCCGTCTTGGACCCCAAGGCCGCCGAGAGCGGCGTGGAGATCTTCCAGATTGAGAGCCGAAACCCCCACCTGCACGAGGAGAAGGGCGAAGAGCACCTCAAGGAGATGCTGCTGGCGGGCTTGGGAGCCATTTACCACTCGCAGCTCAGCGAGGAGGAGGTCCACGAGATGATCCTCGAGGAGCTGCGCGAGCAGGGGGCCCTCTGCGGGGAGGAGGAGCCGCCGCGGCCCCAGACGTATGCCCCGCTGCGCACCGTCGACCTAGAGAAGTTCGGAGCGGCCCTCGAGTCCCAGATGGACGCCTACTCCATCGTGCCCGCGAAGTGACCGCCCGACCCCGACGAACCGAGCGCCCTCGAACGGTCATCTTCACGGACCTCGACGGCACGCTGCTCGACCTGAGGACGGGCTCGTGGAAGCCCGCGGAACCGACGCTTCGGGAACTGCAAGCGCGCGGAGTGCCCGTGGTGCTCTGCTCGGCCAAGACGCGGGCGGAGATCCTCCCCCTGCGCGAGGAGCTGGGGATCGCCGACCCCTTCCTCGTCGAGAACGGCGGGGCCCTCTACATCCCCAAGGGATATTTTTCGTTTGCGGTTCCCCACGACCGGGAATTCGAGGACTGGGACGTCCTGGAGCTGGGGCTCCCCTACGCGGAGATCCGGCGGCGGATCCAGACGATCCGCCGCGAGCTGGGGATACGCTTCTCCGGGTTTGGGGATCTCTCCGCCGAGGAAGTGGCCGGCCTCACCGGCCTGTCCCGGGAGGAGGCCGAGAGGGCGAAAGCGCGGGAGTACGACGAGACCCTCCTCCTGGGGGGTCTTTCGCCGGGGGAGCGCGACCGGGTGCTCCGGGCCCTGGAGCGGGCGGGCCTGCGCTGGACCCACGGCGGGGTCTTCTACCACGCGCTGGGCGCGCGGACCGACAAGGGCAAGGCCGTACGAGCCCTGATCGACCTCTACCGCCGGGAGCACGGCGAGGTCTTCTCCGTAGGGATGGGGGACAGCCGCAACGACGAGCCGCTCCTGCGCGCCGTGGACCTCCCCGTGCTGGTCCAGAAGCCCGACGGGACGTGGGAAGACCTCTCGCCCTCGCCGCCCCGCCTCCGGCGGGTCGAGGGGGTCGGCCCCGAGGGCTGGCGGCGGGCCGTCGAGCGCCTTCTCGATCAGGGCGCGCTGGAGCCGGAACTGGAGTGGGGATAGAGCCCGAAGAGCCCGCTCGGCTCCTCCCTGCGCTCCATCACCACGCCCAGGAGCTTGCGGATCACGATCTCGTTCGTCTCGTGGACGGTCGCCTTCATGAGGTGCCCGCCCACCACCGTCCCATCCTCCCGGCCCAGGACGGCGTGGAGGTGCACGAAGGGATCGCCCTCTTTACGCGAGAGATTGCCCTGCAGGGAGAGGAGCTCCACCGGCCCCTTCACGAGGTGCTCGACGTACTCGCTCCCGTTCCAGAAGGCGAGCGTGACCTCCCGGAGCATCCCGATGCCCGCGACCACCGCCCCCGCGGTAAGTCCCAACGACTGCAGGGACGCGTGGACGTCCTCGCCGTCCTCCAGGCGTACGACGATGTCGTGGTCGGTTTCCGCTACGTACATAAAAACTCCCTCCCCTCGGTGCTTGTCATCGTCGAGGATGCAATCTACACTGATCCTGGAGGAATCGCCATGACGCGCGAGTTCACGTTGGAGTATTGGCTCGATGAGGGCTGGTATGTAGGCCGATTGCGCGAGGTTCCGGGAGTCTTTAGCCAGGGGAAGACTCTGCAGGAGCTGGAGGAAAACATCCGAGAGGCGTATCGGCTCATGATGGAGGAACTTCAAGGACAAGCGCCTCCTGCCGATCGCGTGCGCTCGAAGCCGCTCCGTCTCGATGGGTGAAGCGCCGAGAGTTTCTCCGAGAGCTGGAGCAAGCGGGCTGCGTTCTCAAACGCCGAGGCCGTCGCCATGATATCTACTACAACCCAAACACGGGCCGCAGCGCTCCCGTCCCCCGCCATCGCGAAATCAAGGACTCCCTCTGTAGCCTTATCCGCAAACAGCTGGGACTTGACATCGAAGCGGACCGCGGTTGAGCGCCGTGCGCGTTACCCTCGCCGCAGCCATCCCACCTTGGCGGAGAAGGCCAAGCCGATCCCCCAGAGCAGCAGAACGAGGATGTCCAGCCAGAGGAACGGGGAAACCGGGATGTGGATCGCGATCAGATACGTCTGCAGGAGGAGCAGGCCGCCCAGCCCCAGGAACATGAGCCACCAAGCCCAGCGCTCCCCTCGGCGAAAGGCCGTTAGGGTCACTACGGTCGCCATGATCCCGAAGCCCAGCAGATAGAGCCCGAAGAAGCGGTAGACGACCACCAGATACGAGGGCAGGGTGGGTACCCGTTGTACGAGCTCCTCGAAGCTTATCCCGAGGAGTCGCTCGTTCGCCTTGCGATCCAGGAGCCAGGGCTCCGGGACGAGGAGGTATACCCCGCCTACGGCGACCGCGACCAGACCGATCCCCAGCAGGAAGAGCCAAGACCGTCCCGCCCGCCCTTCGGCCGCTCTCCTCGAGGGGCCCGAGCCGCGGGGGGGTCGGGGTTGGGGTTCCTCGGCCCTCTGCATTTCCGTCTACTCGCCCGTAAATTGGGGCTTACGCTTCTCGAGGAAGGCGCTCAGGCCCTCCTGCGCGTCGCGACTCACAAACAAGCGGTTCTGCAGCTCGCGCTCCAGTGCCAGGCCCTGGGCGAGGGACATCTCCAAGCCCTCTTGGACGGAGCGCTTGATGAAGGCAATCGCCTTGGTGGGGCCCTGCGCGAGGTTCTGCGCGTACTCCATCGTCCGGTCCATGAGCTCTGCGGGGTCGAACACCCGGTCGACGATGCCTAGCTGCAGCGCCTCGTCCGGGGAGATCAGCCGTCCCGTGATCATCAGGTCGAGGGCCTTGGACTTGCCGATCAGCCGCGGAAGGCGCTGCGTCCCGCCCGTGCCGGGGAGGACCCCCAGCGTCACCTCCGGGAGCCCGATCTTGAACTTCTCCCCGCGGGCGGCGAACCGCAAGTCGGTGGCCAAGGCGATCTCCAACCCACCGCCCACGCATGTCCCGTTCAACGCCGCGATGAAGATCTTAGGCGAGCTCTCCATCTTGGTGAGGGTCTCTTGACACCCAAGGCAGAACATCGCCTTGTAGTCCGGGGTACTCTCCTTGAGCATCTTGATGTCGGCTCCGGCGGAGAACATCCCGTCCAGCGCGCTCGTGAGGATGGCCACGGCCACCCCGTCGTCGAAGCGCACCTCGTCGATCGCCTCATCCAGCGCCTTCATCAGCGCTCGATCGTAGGTGTTGACCGGCGGCTTGTTCAGCTGAATGACCGCCACCTTCCCCTGCTTCTCGTACAGGATCATGTCACCCATCGTCTCCCTCCTCGATTGCCTCCTGGGGTTTCTGTCTCTTGAGATTTGCTCGTGGACCGCTGATTGCTGATTGCTGATCGCTGACCGCAGTCTGCTCCCATCGTCCGCTTACCGATCACCGGAACCACCGCGAGGGTTTTCCGCTTAGATCGATGTTGACGTTCTTCTGCTGGGTGTAGTGATACAGAGTCTCGAAGGCGAGCTCTCGGCCGACGCCGCTCTGCTTGTACCCCCCAAAGGGGGCGCCGTAGGCGTAGACGTCGTACTGGTTGATCCAGATGTAGCCCGCCTCCAAGCGCTGGGCCGTCTTGTGGGCCTGCAATAAATCCCGGGTCCAAATCCCGGCGCAAAGGCCATAGGGGACCCCGTTGGCCTGCTCCAGCATCGTCCCGTAGTCGTTCCACCGGAGCACGCACAGCACCGGCCCGAAGATCTCCTCCTGGGCGACGGTCATGTCGTTTTGGACGTCCACGAGGATCGTGGGCTCCACGTAGCAGCCCCTCCTGAGTTCGGGGTCCTCGGGGGCTTGGCCGCCTACGAGCACCCGGGCCCCCTCCTTGACGCCGAGCTCGATGTACCCTAACACGCGCTTCTGCTGCTCTCTCGAAACGAGCGGTCCCATCTGGGTCTCGGGCTTCGTGGGATCCCCTACGGAGATGCGACGGGTGCGCTCGACGAGCTTCTCTATGAACGCGTCATAGATGTCCTCGTGGAGGAAGAGCCGCGAGCCCGCGGAGCACTGCTGCCCGGCGTTGTAGAAGATCCCCAGGAGCACGCCCTCCAAGGCGGCATCCAGATCGGCGTCGGGAAAGACGATCTGGGGGCTCTTGCCGCCCAGCTCTAAGGTGACGTCGGCCACGTTCACCGCCGCGGCGGCCATCACCTCGCGGCCCACCTCCGTGGAGCCCGTGAACGCGATCTTCTTCACCTTGGGGTGCTTCACCAGGGGTGCGCCCGCCTCGGGGCCGAAGCCCGTCACCACGTTGATGACCCCTTGGGGGACGACGTCGCTGAGGAGTTCGCAGAGACGGAGCACCGAGAGGGGGGTCTGTTCAGCGGGTTTGAGCACCACGCAGTTTCCGGCGGCCAGAGCCGGAGCGAGCTTCCAGGCAGCCATTAACAGAGGGAAGTTCCAAGGGATGATCTGGCCGACCACGCCCCAGGGCTCCCTTAACACGTAGTCAAGTCGCTCTCCGAAGACGGGGACGGTCTTGCCCTCGAGCTTGGTGGCCGCGCCTGCGTAGTACTCGAAGCACTCCGACGCCAGATACATATCCAAGCGGGACTCCATCAGGGGTTTTCCGTTGTCGAGGGTCTCGATCTGGGCGAGTTCTTCGCTGTTATTGCGGATGACCTCTGCGATTTGATAGAGGATCTTCCCGCGGGCGTTGGCGTCCGTACGGCTCCAGGAGGTGCGAAACGCTTGCCAGGCGGTCTCCACGGCTCGATCGACATCCGAGGCATCTCCGGCGGCCACCTGGGCGAGCAGTTCGCCGGTGGCGGGATTTCGGGTCTCGAAGGTCCTCCCCGAGGCGCTCTCGACCCACTCACCGCCGATGAAGTGGGAATACTTCTCCTTTAGCGATACGTTTGCTGCGTTCACGCCGGGTCCCTCCCTCCTAGGGGTGGCCTATCATAGGCCCTGCGGACGCGGGTTGTCAACCGTTGGTCTTCCGGACTACACTCACGCCGGATCCTCTACACTTCGCAGTTCCAAAGGAGGCAGGCATGAACCTGCAACAACTCGAAAGCCGTCGAGTCCAGGCACTGGCGCAGGTCTTCTTGGAGGCCGCCCGTCACGTCCCCCCCGATAAAGCGGACTGGAAGCCCGACCCCAAGGCGAAGTCGGCCCACGAGATCGTCTCCCACCTCGCGAAGGCCAACGACCTGTTTCTCGCCGTCCTGCGCGGGGAGCCCCCCTCGGGGGACACGGCCCCCGATACCGAGGGGAAGAGCTACGCAGAGACGCTGAAGGCGTTCGAGAGGAGCTCCCAAGAGCTGGCCGAGGCGATCGCTTCCCTCCCCGATGAGCGCCTCGGGGAGCGAATCGAGCTCCCCTGGGGCCAGACCTGGAAGCTGCCTCAAGTCATCGCCGCTGCCAGCGGGCATATCGCCTATCACTGGGGGCAAATTGGGTACCTGCAAACCCTGTGGGGGGACACCACGGACTACCACCTGATCCCGGAGTCCTCCGCGGACTAGCGCGGGTCGATGCACCTCGTCCGGTATGTCGCGCCCCTCGACCTTGCGGCCGTACGGGCGTACTTGGGGGTCTCCCTCCAGCTGCTGGGCGCGCTGCTCCTGGTCCCCTTGGGCGTGGCCCTGCTCACCCGCGAGCTCCTCGAGGCGGCCCTCTTCGCCTCGGCGGCGCTGGGAGCTTTCCTGCTGGGCTACGGCGGCGCCCGTCGTCGTCCGGCGACCCTGGAGCTGAGGGAGGGCCTCGTCGTCACGGCCCTGGCCTACTGGGCCTTCGGCCTGGTGGGGGCGATCCCCTTCTTGACGCAGACGTCGTTTCTCGACGCCCTCTTCGAGTCGGTGTCGGGGTTCACCACCACGGGGCTGAGCGTCCTCGACCCCGAGACGCTCCCGCAGAGCCTCCAGTTCTTCCGGGCGTATGCGCAGTGGATCGGGGGTGCGGGGATCATCGTGCTCTCCCTGGCGGTGCTGCTCCGCTCGGGTCCGGCGGCCTTCCGCCTGTACGCCTCCGAGTACGGCGGGGAGAACCTGATCGGCAGCGTGGTCGCCACCGCGCGGGTCGTCCTGGGGGTCTATGCCCTGCTCACCGCCCTGGGGTTCCTGGCGTTCGTGGCCGCCGGACTGGGACCGTGGGACGCGTTGCTCCACGCGCTGGCCACGATCTCCACGGGGGGCTTCTCGCCCTACGCCGAGAGCGTCGGGCGCTTCTTCACCCCGTGGGTCCCGTGGGCCGCCACGCTGGGGATGCTCCTCGGGGCGGTCAGCTTCCCCCTGTACTGGCGCGCCCGACGGGAGGGGTTGGCCGTGCTGGGGAGGGACGTCCAGCTGCGGACGCTCCTCGCGCTCGTGGGACTGGGGACGCTGGCCATCTGGGGGCTTTCGGGTTGGCGTCTGGGCGAGCCGATCCCGGCGCTCTTCCACGCCGTAAGCGCCCTCACGACCGCGGGCTTTCAG
>JALSGO010000143.1 GCA_026982655.1 Candidatus Bipolaricaulota bacterium | reverse complement strand
TTACCGCGTTAGCTGCGGCACTGGCCCACGGTTAGAGGAGCCAACACCTAGCCCGCATCGTTTAGGGCGTGGACTACCCGGGTATCTAATCCGGTTCGCTCCCCACGCTTTCGCGCCTCAGCGTCAGCTCTCGGCCAGGGAGCTGCCTTCGCTATCGAGGTACCTGCCGGTATCTGCGCATTTCACCGCTACTCCGGCAGTTCCGCTCCCCCCTCCGAGGCTCGAGCGGAGCAGTTTCGTCCGGCCTCCCCCGGTTGAGCCGGGGGCTTTCACAGTCGACACGCTCCGCCGCCTACGCGCACTTTACGCCCAGTGATTCCGGATAACGCTCGGGACCTCTGTCTTACCGCGGCTGCTGGCACAGAGTTAGCCGTCCCTTCTTCTGGGGGTACCGTCATCGCCGGGGCATTCCCTCCCCGACTTATTCTTCCCCCCTGAAAGGGGTTTACACCCCGAAGGGCTTCGTCCCCCACGCGGCGTCGCTCGGTCAGGCTTGCGCCCATTGCCGAAGATTCCCCACTGCTGCCTCCCGTAGGAGTCAGGGCCGTGTCTCAGTCCCCATGTGGCCGGCCACCCTCTCAGGCCGGCTACCCGTCTTCGCCTTGGTGGGCCGTTACCCCACCAACGAGCTGATAGGCCGCATCCCCCTCCCCGTGCGACGCCGAAGCGCCTTTCCCCTCCCGACCGCAGTCGACAGGGCCATATGGGGTATTAGCCCCCCTTTCGGGAAGTTATCCCCCACACGGGGGCAGGTTAGATACGTGTTACTCACCCGTCCGCCGCTCTACTCGGCCCCCCGCACGCCCCCGAAGGAGCGATTGGGCAGCCTTTCGCGCACGACTTGCATGTGTTAAGCGCGCCGCGAGCGTTCATCCTGAGCCGGGATCATACTCTCTCGGGAATGCTCTCCCAGGATGCCCGCCTTGGCTATGCTGCCCGATCCACTTCTCAAAGACCGATCGCTCTCGGAGCGAAGAGTGGGCTCACTATACCACATCGACCTCCGGCTGTCAAGCGTTGAAGGGAGGACCGGCTCCCATAGCGTCCTCTCCCGCTTCGGAATCGTGCGGAGGGAGCGGGGGCGGGGGGATCCCCCGACGCCCTCGGAGGCTTCCTCAAGCCCTCAAGTGCCGGATCGAAGACTTCGATCGGGACTTCCCCCCGGGAGGATCGGGAACTGAGGGGCGTGCCGCGGGTTGCGGGTCTTTGCCGGAGGGTCCAACGCCACGCGCTGGGGTGCCTTACCCCAGCTTAGGGAAACAGCCTCCGGGGGGCTTGACAACTCCCCCCCCCCCCGTGGTATAATCCGCTAACCTCTTCTAAGGGTGTGGAGTGTGCGCTCAAGGGTTCTCCACAGAAAAGCAGGAAAAGGGGGTCTTCTCATGAAGCGCATCCACCTCTGGGGCTTGG
>JALSGO010000142.1 GCA_026982655.1 Candidatus Bipolaricaulota bacterium | reverse complement strand
TCGTTCCCCTGATCTTTCTTGATCTTACCTTGGCGAACCGGACGCCTTCGTCCTCGGCTTCGGCCTGGAAGCGGAAGTCTCACTCACTCACTCACTCACCCCGTCCCTCGGCGTAGCGGTTCCGACTGAGCGGTGACGTCTCGGGTAGGGGGAACGCCGGACCGGGCGCCCGCCTCGGGGTACACTATAGCGCCATGAGCTCCCCGAGAAAGACGCTGCGCACCCGGGTCAAAGAACTCCCCGACGAGCCGGGGGTCTACCTCTTGAAAGACGCCCGCGGGCGCGTCATCTACGTCGGGAAGGCCGCCTCTTTGCGCAATCGGGTGCGCTCCTACTTCCAGTCCCCGGGCTCGCTCGACCCCAAGGCCCGGGCGCTCGTCGGGGAAGTCGCGGACTTCGAGGTCATCGTCACGGCGAACGAGCACGAGGCCCTGTTGCTGGAGGACACCCTCATCAAGCGCCACCGGCCCCGCTACAACGTCCGCCTGCGGGACGACAAGCGCTACCCCTACCTCAAGCTTACGGCGGAACCCTTCCCGCGGCTGGTGCTCACCCGCCGCATCGAGGCGGACGTAAAGAGGGGGGCCCGCTACTTCGGACCCTACACGAATTCGCGGGCGATGCGCGAGGCCCGCCGGATCCTGCAGAAGCTCTTTCGCATCCGGACGTGCTCCCTTGCGATCCCTCCCGACGGGAAGCCCGTGAGAAAGAGGCCCTGTTTGGATCACCACATCGGGCTGTGCGACGCGCCCTGCGTGGGGGCCGTAAGCGTGGAGGAGTACCGACGTTTAGTAAACGAGGCGACCCTCTTCCTCCAGGGGCGGCACCGGGAGCTCCTCCCCCAACTCCGACGGGAGATGGAGGCGGCTTCTCGGCGTCTGGAGTTCGAGCGCGCCGCCCGAATCCGCGATCGGCTGCAGGCCCTCGAGCGGCTCCAGCGCTCCTGCAAGGCGCTCGACCCCAACCGAGGCGATCAAGACGCCCTCGGGCTCGCTGTCCGAGGAGATCTGGGATCGGTGGAAATCCTACAAGTTCGGGATGGGGTCTGGGTAGGACGAGAGCGCTTCTCGCTGACGTTGCCCCCCGAGAGCGCCCCGGAGGAGGCGCTCCTCGCCTTCCTCAAGCAACGATATGGGTCCGGGACTTCGATCCCGAAGGAGATCCTGCTCCCCCTCGAGGTGGAAGAGGCCGAGAAGGGGCTGCTGGAGAGGTGGCTGAGCGCCCGGCGCGGCTCGCGGGTCTACCTCCAAACCCCCAAACGGGGGCCGAAGGCCCGGTTCGTGCAAACGGCCCGGCGCAACGCCCAGATCGCCCTGGAAGAGGAGCTCCGCCGTCGCCGCCTGCGCCGCGGAACGCCGACGGACCCCGAGGCCCTGCGGGACCTCCAGAAGGCGTTGGGGCTCTCCAAGGTCCCCCGGCGAATCGAGGGGTTCGACGTCTCGAACCTCCGGGGCCGGGAGCCCGTGGCCTCGATGGTCGTCTTCGCAGACGGCGCACCCGACAAGGGGGCCTATCGCCGCTTCGGGATCCGCAGCGTCGAGGGGCCCGACGACACAGGGATGCTCGCCGAGGCTGTGCGCCGCCGCCTGGAGCGCGCCCTCGAGGGCGATGAAAAATTCCTGCCGCTGCCCGATCTCTTGCTGTTGGACGGCGGGAAGGGGCAACTTCACGCCGCGCTCGCCGTCCTGCGCGAGGTGGGCCTGGAGCGGGAGATCCCCGCGGTCGCGCTGGCCAAGGAGGAGGAACTCCTCTACCTGCCGGGGCGCCCCCGGCCCCTGAGGCTCCCGCGAAGCTCCCCGGCCCTTCAACTCCTGCAGCGGGTGCGCGATGAGGCCCACCGCTTCGCTTTGAGCGCGCACCGCGCCCGGCGCACCCGCGTGGGTCTGCAGTCCCTCTTGGACGGGATTCCCGGCCTCGGCCCCCGGCGCAAACGGATGCTGATGGAGCGCTTCGGCTCCCTCCGGCGCCTGCGGGAGGCCTCCGTGGAGGAGCTTCGAGAGGCGGGGCTCCCCCGCCCCGTGGCCGAGCGCCTCCATCAAGCCCTGCGGGAAGTTGCACCCCCTCCCCCGAAGGCCTAAGATGGACCGCGGGGTTGGATCATGAGGAGCCGAAGCGCGATAGGGATCGTCCTGCTGTTGGGAGCCCTGCTCCTTGGGCCGATCCCCCTCCTCCTTCCCCCCGGCGTCGGCCAAGAGGAGGAGGGGGAGGGGGAGGAGGCCGTTCCGCAGGTCGTGATCGTCCCCCCCGCAGAGAGCAAGCTGGAGGTCAAGATCTGGACGGATTTTCAGCTCTACACGCCGGGGGAGCCCCTGCGGATCCACCTCCGTTTGAATCGGGACGCGTACGTCTACGTCTACAACGTCAACCCCGCCGGGAGGGTGACGCTGCTCTTCCCCAACGCCTTCTCGCCCAACCCCTTCCTCCAGGCGGGAGAGCACGTCCTGCCTGACAAGCCGGACTACAGCCTCGTGGTAGAGAAGCTCTACGGCGTCGAAACCCTCCAAGTGCTGGCCCTTCTCAGGCCCCTCCCTCTGCTGGAGGAGCTGAGCACGCAGGGCTGGGAGGAAGTTCCCTTCCCCCCGCTTCGGGGGAAGCCCGAGGAGCTCAAACCTCAGGTGGAGAGGCTCATCCGGATCACGGTGGAGCCGGACGAGTGGGCCGCCGACTGGGCCCAGTTCGTGGTGGGGCCGGCGGTGGCCCACCTGAGCGTGACCACCGACCCGCCGGGCGCGCGGGTGCTCCTCAACGGCAAGGAGATGGGCACCACCCCCCTTACGCTCGACTTGGAGCCGGGACAGTTCCTCCTCGTGCTGCGCAAGGAGGGTTACCGTCCTTGGCTGAAGAGCGTTCGGCTGGGGAACGGCACCTTCCAGGAGTTCTCCGTCGCGCTGGAACCGGAGCGGGAAGCGGTCCCGCCCGCGGAGGGGGCGGGCGAGGACGAACCTTCTCCGGAGCCTCAGCCTCAACCTCAGCTTCAACCACCTCCGGAGCCGGGATTCCCGGGAGAGGATGCACCCCCGGCGGATGAGGGGGCGGGGCCGCCGCTCCGCCCGTGGGGGTGGGTCTTCGGGCTGAACGCGGGGCTCAACGGGGAGGGGGTGCTCAGCCTGGGGGCGGAGCTGGGGCTGCTGCGCGGGCTGATCCTGGGCGGCTCGGTCTCTCTGACCGCCGACGAGGACATCCCCGAATACTTCGACATCGGCGCCCCGACGGAGTTCGAGAACGAGGAGGTCTACAACCTGGGCCCGGAGACGGAGGCCTATCTCAAGCTCTCGCTGCCCTTGGGGGGGACGGGGATCTACGCCCAGCTGGCCGGGGGGATCGCGGTCCAGGAGCGGGTCCACATCGCCGTGCCGGGCGGGGTCATCATCGTCCCCGGCCTCTCCCGGGGAGCGCCCCAGGTGGAGATCCTGCCCAACGGCTATCGGGAGACGGTCGGCTACCTTACGGCCTACGGCGGGGTGGCGCTGGCCGTGGGCGGGGGCAGGGGCGAAGGCGAAGGCGAAGGCGAAGGAGGGGTGGGGGCCCTCTCGGTGGGGTATCACACCCGCCGCGGCTGGGTCGTGGGCCTCTCCCTGCGCTTCTGATCCCGATTTCCCCTCTCCCTCGGAGCGCGAAGGGCTTCCACCGAATTTTCACCGGGCTTCCATTCCTTTTTCACGGTTCGAGAGGTAGAATCTCGATGAACTTGCTAGACATGCAGAGACCTCCTTAGAGCTGAGAAGCACCGACGGACGGACGGAAGAACGGGAGAGGGGAGCAGGCCAAGCCGGAAACCACCTCCTTACAGGTACACACCCAGCAGCGAACCGACCGGTCCCCCGAGGCCGGTCGGTTTGCTTTTTATGGTTATTGGGAAGACCCCGCGGAGCATCGGGGGCAGATCCCGAAGAGGAGCACCTGATGGCTCGCGGGGCGGAACCCCTGCTCCTCGTAGACCTCGGCGATTCGCTCCTCCAGGGGCGCGTCGTGGAACTCGACGATCCGGCCACATTGGGTGCAGAGAAGGTGTTCATGATGAGGGCGGCCCAGGGCGGCCTCGTAGAGTGCCCGATCGTCCCAGACGAACTTGCGGGCCAAGCCCGCCTGGACCAGCAGCTCGAGGGTGCGGTAGACGGTGGCCGGAGCCGCCGGGACTCCCTCTTGACGGAGACGGTACCCCAAGGCGGCGGCGTCCACGTGGCCGGGGAGCCGGAAGAGGGCGGCGGCGATCCGCTCGCGGGCGCGGGTGTCGTAGAGGCCACGACTCCTCAGATATCTGCGGAACAGTTCGAGGAACTCTCGTTCTTCCATCGCGGCATGGAGATTCTACTCCGCAGGGGTATAATGCCGCCATGGCCCGCAAAGCGCAGGAGCCTCGGCCTCCCCGAGAGACGCCTCGCGGAGAGGGCGAGACCGAGGGGGAAGAGGAGCGCTGTCCCGTCTGCGGGGAACGGTTCACATGGGTCCTCGGCTGCCGTAGGATTTGCCGGTGCGGCTATATGGAAGGCTGTGAGGACTAGCGCCCAGGGAGGGGAGGTGGTGGAGACGACCGGACTCGAACCGGCGACCTCCGCGTTGCGAACGCGGCGCTCTCCCAGCTGAGCTACGTCCCCTCAGGGTGGCGGTGCTGGGACTCGAACCCAGAACCTCCCGCTTATGAGACGGGCGCTCTCGACCGGTTGAGCTACACCGCCAGGGCGCTGGGAGTTTACCCCAGGGGCGTCCCCTCGTCAAGCCGAAGGGGCACTCGACGCAAATCCCCGCGCTTCTCCCCCAAGGTGCGCTGAAGGCGAAGGAGGCAGCACGGATGGATACAAGGGAGGTCCGACCGAACGACGTGCTGCAGGGAGACTGCTGGCCGGAGCCCGTTCGCGTCCTTCAGGTGCGACCTATCGGCGATCTCGTGAGGGTGGAGGCCGTAGGCGTCCACACCCGGCAGTTCTACGACCGCGTCCTCTCCTCTGCGGACTTGCAAGGCCTGCAGCGGACCTCCGCCGACAGGAGGGACTTCGGCGGACAAGGGCTAGCGTTTTTCCTCGCGATCGAGGGCCACCGCATCCGCTACGCGCAGCAGTTCGACCCCCTGTTTGCCGTCAACGTCTCGCAGATCGACCCCCTGCCCCATCAGATCGAGGCCGTCTACTTCTACGTCCTCAAGAACCCACGGGTGCGGTTCCTGCTGGCCGACGACCCCGGCGCGGGCAAGACGATCATGGCCGGATTGCTCCTCAAGGAGCTCAAGTATCGCGGCCTGGTGCGTCGCGTGCTGATCGTGGTGCCCGGCCACCTCAAGGACCAATGGCGGCGCGAGATGCGAGACCGATTTGCGGAGACCTTCGTCGTGGTCGATCGCAGCGTGATGGACGCCGCCTGGGGCCGGAACGTCTGGCGCGAGCACGCTCAGATCCTCACCTCGATGGACTTCGCCAAGAGGGACGATGTGTTCGCCTCCTTAGCGGAGGCCCACTGGGACCTCGTGATCGTGGACGAGGCCCACAAGATGGCCGCCTACCGCTACGGCACAAAGACCCAGAAGACGGAGCGCTATCGGCTGGGGGAGCTGCTCTCGCGCACGAGCCCGTTCGTGCTGTTTTTGACGGCGACACCCCACCGCGGCGATCCCGAGAACTTCCGGCTCTTCTTAGATCTCTTGGAACCCGGCTTCTTCGCCTCGCGGGACTTACTTCTCGAATCCGTCGAGAAGAAGGACAACCCGCTCTTCCTGCGGAGACTCAAGGAGGACTTGAAGGACTTCCAAGGGCGACCGCTCTTCCCACCCCGCAAGGTCTTCACCGTCAAGTATTTCCTGAGCGACGAGGAGAAGCGGCTCTACAACGCGGTGACGGCCTACGTGGAGGAGAGCTACAACAAGGCACTGGCCAAGGAGAAGCGCAACGTCGCCTTTGCTCTGTTAATTTTGCAGAGGCGGCTGGCCTCGAGCGTCCGGGCCGTCCGCCGCTCCCTGGAGCGCCGCAAGGCGCGCCTAGAACAGCTCTTGAAGGTGGGCCAATGGCTCGCCGAGCGGGGCACGATCGACGAGGACGCCCTCGAAGACCTCGAGGAGTGGGAGCGCCTCCAGCGCGAGGAGGAGCTGGTCGAGCGCCTCACCGCGGCGGAGACGCGCGAGGAACTGGAACGGGAGATCCGGCAGCTCGGGGAGTTGATTCGGCTGGCCAAACAGGCCGAGCGCCTCGAGGTCGAGACGAAGCTCCGAGAACTCCAGCGGGTCATGGAGGAGGAGCGCCTCCGACAGACAGGAGAAAAGCTCCTCGTCTTTACGGAGTCGCGCGAGACCCTCGACTACCTGGTGGAGAAGATCCGAGAGTGGGGCTACTCCGTGGTTCCGCTCCACGGCGGGATGCGCTTGGACGCCCGCATCCGCGCGGAACACGAGTTCCGCGAGAAAGCGCAGGTGATGGTCTCGACGGAGGCGGGCGGCGAGGGGATCAACCTGCAGTTCTGCGCCCTCATGGTCAACTACGACATCCCCTGGAACCCCAACCGTCTTGAGCAGCGGATGGGCCGGGTCCACCGCTACGGCCAGACGAAGGAGGTCCACATCTACAACCTGGTGGCCATCGACACCCGCGAGGGGAAGGTGCTGGAGGCCCTCTTCCGCAAGCTCCAAGAGATCCAGGAAGCGCTGGGGAGCGACCGCGTCTTCGACGTCGTGGGGGAGGTGCTCCCCGGCAAGAGCTTAAAGGAGCTGATCGTCGAGGCGATCTCCCGGCGGCGCACGCTCGACGAGATCGTCCGCGAGATCGAAGCCGTCCCCGACGAGCAGGCCGTCGCGCGGGTGCGGGAGGCCGCGTTGGAGGGCTTGGCCGTCCGCCACATCGACCTCACGCGCATCTTGGGCGAGGAGCGGAGAGCCCGCGAGAACCGCTTGGTGCCCGAATACATCGAGCGCTTCTTCGAGCGGGCCTGCAAGCGGCTCGGCGTGCCCCTGGAGCGGCGCGACGACGGGCTGTGGCGCATCCCCCACGTCCCTTACGAGCTGCGGAACGTCTCGAAAGACTTCAAGGACCGCTACGGCGAGGTCTTCCCGGAGTACCGCAAGATCGCCTTCGAGAAGGAGCAGGCCCGGCTCAATCAAGCCGTCTTCGTGGCTCCCGGCCATCCCCTGCTGGAGGCGCTCATCGAGCAGCTCTTCACGAAGTGCACGGAGGACGTCCGGCGCGGCGCGGTCTTCGCCGACCCCGACGGAAAGCTCGACGGCCTCCTTTGGTTCCTGGAGGCCGAGGTCCGCGACGGCCTCAACGACATCGCGGGCAAGCGGCTCTTCGCCGTCTACGAGCCTCAAGGGGGAGAGCTCCGCTTGGTTCATCCCTCGGTCCTTTGGGACCTCAAGCCCCTCCGCCCTGAAGAGGCCGAGCCCCTGTTGAGCTCAAACCCAGCCTCCCTTGACGACTTGGATGAAGGCCGCGTGGTCGGCTTCGCGATCCAGAGCGCGCTCGAGGGATATCGCCGAGAACTCCGGGAGCAGCGAGAGCGGGATGCGGCCGTAAAGCGCAGATACGGATTGCGCTCCTTGGAGCAGATGATTCTGGAGTCGGAGGCCAAGCTCGTGGACTACGAGACCCGCCGAGCCCAAGGGGAGAACCTCCCGGAGGCGACCCTCCAGAACGAGCGGCGTCGCCGGGAGGAGCTGGAGGCCCGCAAGCGCCGGCTGGAGGAGGCCCTGCAGCGGGAGGTCCGCTTGACGCCCGCCACGCCCCGCGTCTTGGGCGTAGCCCGCGTGGTCCCCTTAGAAGCCGTCGTAGAAGCGCTGAGCCTCGAAGCGGACGTGGAGACAGAGGAGGCCATGCGCTCCGACCCCGAGGTGGAAGCCGTCGGCATGGAGGTCGCGATGCGCTACGAGCAGGAGCAAGGGCGCACTCCGGAGGACGTCTCACAACAGAACTTGGGGTATGACCTCCGCTCGACGGCCCCCGACGGCTCCGTCCGCTACATCGAGGTCAAGGCCCGAGCGCGGACGGGCGCGGTGGCGCTCACCCCGAACGAGTGGCTCATGGCTCAGCGTCTGGGCGACGACTACTGGCTCTACGTCGTAGAGCACGCCGCGACAGAGCCCGGGCTCTATCGGGTGCAGAACCCGGCGAGGAAGCTCCAGCCCCAAGAAGTGGTGGACATCGTCCGCTACGTGGTGAAAGATTGGAAGACCGTAGCGGAGGCCGATTAATCCGATGACTCCAGGACGACTCCGAGAGCTGATCGCGCAGGGCGAGAGCCTGACACTTGAGTTTAAGGGAGAAGAGAGGAGACGGCTCTCGGACGATGAGTTGGTGGAAGCAGTCGTGTGCATGGCCAATCGTTCTACTCAAGAGATGGGCTACGTCCTTATCGGCGTCGAGGACGATGGCCGGGTGACGGGTGCCCGTCCCCGACATGCCGGAGCCATTGATCCCCAGCGGATTCAGGCCTTGATCGCGAACCGAACGCGTCCTTCGCTCAGCTGCCGTGTTGAGGTCGTCGAACTCGAGGGCAAGCCCGTGCTCGTGATTGAAGTGCCACCTGCGACGGTGCCCGTAGGAACAGCGGACGGCGTCTATAAGCGGCGCGCCATCGGAGGCACGGGGAGGCCTGAGTGTTTGCCCTACCACTTCCATGAGATGCAGGCAGCGTTGGCCCATCGTGGAGCACTGGATGACTCGATGCTGCCGGTTCCGGAGGCTTCTTGGAGCGATTTGGACCCCTTGGAGTTCGAGCGCTTCCGGCGCTTCATCCGGGAGAGCCGCGGTCAAGGCGACACCAGCCTTCTGGACCTGCCGGATGTGGAGCTGGCCAAAGCCCTCGGCGCTGTGGAAGCCAACCACAAGGTGACCACGGTTCGCGTGCTCGGCCTCTTGCTCTTCGGCAAGGAAGAAGCGCTGCGGCGGTTCCTCCCGACGCACGAGGTGGCCTTCCAGGTCCTCACGGGGACGCGCGTGGAGGTCAACGAGTTCTTCCGCTGGCCGCTCTTGCGGATCATGGAGGAACTTCTAACCCGTTTTCGAGCGCGGAACCGCGAGGAGGAGGTCACCATCGGACTCATCCGGATTGGAGTGCCCGACTATCCCGAGCGGGCCTTCCGCGAGGGGGTAGCGAATGCCCTCATTCACCGCGATTACACCCGCCTGGGCGCGGTGCACGTCCAGTGGCATGAGGACCGCATTGAGATCTCGAACCCCGGCGGCTTTCCCGAAGGCATCCGCCTGGACAACCTGCTGGTGGCCCCGCCGCGGCCGCGCAACCCCCAGCTGTCCGACGCCTTCAAGCGGGCGGGCGTTGTCGAGCGCACGGGCCGCGGGATCGACATCATCTTCGAGGAGCAACTGCGCAACGGGCGTCCGGCTCCCTCTTACGAGCGGAGCACCTCGGAAAGCGTCGTGCTCGTGCTCCCCGGCGGGAAGGCCAACCTGAACTTCGTGCGCCTCGTTGTCGAAGAGAGCCAAGCGGGTCGCCCCTTGAGTCTCGACGAGCTGCTGGTGCTCAACGGCCTCTGGCAGGAGCGCCGGATCACCACACAAGAGGCAGCAAGGCTCATTCAGAAGTCGGAGTCTGAGGCCCGCGCGGTGTTGGAGCGCTTAGTGGAGACAGGCTTAATCGAGGCCCGAGGCACAGGGCGAGGACGGGCATATCCCCTTTCCGCGGCGACGTATCGCCGACGGGGCGAAGAAGCTGCTTATGTGCGGGCCAAGGGCTTCGAGCGCCAGCAGATGGAGCAGATGATCCTGGACTACGTGCGCGCCCACGGACGGATTAGCCGCAGGGAAGCTGCTGAACTTTGCCGATTGAAGGAACATCAGGCGTATTACATCCTCAAGAAGCTTGTAAGGACGGGCAAACTTGAGCCTGCAGATGGCAAGGGGAGGGGAGCTTACTACCGACTGCCTAAAACAAACGCATAAAACGCAGAGTGTGCGTTTATAAACGCAGAGTGTGTGTTTAAACGCAGAAAGGCATCTATGCGCGAACGGAAGGTCAAGCAAATCTTAGCCCAGCGGATTGAGGATGAAGGGTTCATGAACCTCAAGGTGCGCTACGGCAGCGAGCGCGG
>JALSGO010000141.1 GCA_026982655.1 Candidatus Bipolaricaulota bacterium | reverse complement strand
ATCCAAGAGTTCGAGCGGAGATTCGGGGACAAGTTCGAGCTGGCGAGGGTATAGCGCTATAATACTCCCATGCTCACCCGCGAAGAAGTGCTGCACATCGCCCAGCTGGCGAAGCTCAAGCTCACGGACGAGGAGGTCGAGCTCTACCGCGAGCAGCTGGGGCGCATTCTTGAATACTTCAAGAAGCTGGAGGAGCTGGACACCTCCGACGTGGAGTCCACCTCCCACGTCCTCGACGTAAAGAACGTCTTGAGAGCGGACGAGCCCCGGCCCTCCGTCCCCCCGGAAGAGGCGCTGCGCAACGCGCCCCGCAGGCGCGATGGCTACTTCGAAGTCCCGCAGGTGATCGAGCGGGAGGAATCACAACAATAACGATGAAGAAGCGGAACTGCACGCTTCGGGTCCTCCGGCGGGGCGAGTCCGAGGGGGCAGACTGGCAGCGGCTTACGCCCGCGGAGCGGCTGGGGATGGTCTGGCCGCTCACCGTGGAGGCGTGGACCTGGGCCTGCCGGGGGGACTTCGATGCTGAATCCCGACTTCCGCGACATATTGTCCGCGTTCGTAGACGAGGGCGTTGAGTTCCTCTTGGTGGGGGCGTACGCCTTGGCCGTGCACGGCCACCCCCGGGCCACGGGCGACTTGGACCTGTGGGTCCGTCCCTCCCCCGAGAACGCCCGACGGGTTTGGCGGGCCCTGGAGAGGTTCGGCGCTCCGCTCTCGCAGCTCGCCCTCGAGGACCTTCAAAAGCCCGATTTGATCTTCCAGATCGGGGTAGCTCCCCGGCGGATCGACATCCTCACATCCATCGAGGGCGTCACGTTCGAGGAGGCGTGGCCTGCCCGCGTGGAAGTGGAAATCGAGGGCCTACGCATCCCGGTCTTAGGAAGAGAACATCTCATCCAAAACAAGAAAGCCTCCGGACGACCGCAGGACCTGGCCGACGTCGCTTGGTTGGAGCAGAACGAACCAAACACTTAAGCCTCCGCCTGCACTTCCTCCTCCAGCTGCTCCATGAGCTCTCGGTACATTCTCTGTAAGAACGCGTGCCGGTCCTCGTACTTGATGAGGTCGCTCCTCCCCTGCATCACGATGTGGAACGCAAAGGGGCTCGGATGGGGCATCACCCGCCCGACGATCTCGATCTCACCCTTCAGGATCTCGTCGATCACCCGCTGCGCGTTCTCCACATCCATCGCGTCCTCCATCACTTCCCGATACGCTTCCAACAAGATGGGAAAGCGCTCGTCGAGGGCTTCCACGGCGTGCTGGAGCAGGAACGCCTTCATCTGCTGGCTCCCCACGGACTTGCGGCGCCCCTTGTAGTTCTTCAAAATCATTAACGAGCGGGTGGCGCAGTGCCGAAAGCGCCTCTTCAAGATCTCGGTGTCGGAGAGGGCATCCTTGAGGACCGAGCGCAGGTCCCGCTCCTTTAAGAGGTCG
>JALSGO010000140.1 GCA_026982655.1 Candidatus Bipolaricaulota bacterium | reverse complement strand
GCCGAGGTAATGCCGCAACGGGAGATCTGCCTGGCCCGCGAGCTCACCAAAGCTCACGAGGAGTTCCTGCGCGGGACGGCGGAAGAGGTGCTCCGGCGGCTCCGAGAGAGGCCCAGGGTCAGGGGGGAGTTCGTGTTGATCCTCCGCGGAGCGGATTCGTGAGGACGGAGGGAGATTCGTTGGCCTTAAGCGGGTGACCTCGGGGAGTCTTCCCCTTCCCCTTCTCCGCAAACCGCAGACGGAACGGAGAAGGGGTTGTACGAACCATGGGGAGATGGCTACGATACTGGGGGGAACGCAAAGATGGCGAACCGAGCGGAGGATTGGCTGCGACAGGCGGAGCGGGACTGGGAGCAGGCCCGCGACTCGCGGGATGCCGATCGGCATGAATGGGCTTGCTTTGCGGCCCAACAGGCTGCGGAGAAGGCGGTAAAAGCCCTCCACTTGCACTTAGGGCAGGAGGCCTGGGGGCACGTGGTGGCTAGGCTGCTTCGCGAGCTTCCGGAGTCCGTTTCCGTACCGGAGGACTTAATCCACCGCGCTCGGGTCCTGGACAACTTCTACATCCCCTCTCGCTACCCGAACAGCCATCCGGAGGGAGCGCCCTTTGAGCACTACGGCCCCTTACAGAGCGAGGAGGCCCTTCGCTATGCCCGTGAGATCCTTGACTTCGTCCGTGCTCAGATGGCCCGATAAGAGGACGGTCGAGAGGGCCGTGAAGCACTGGGCGCAAGCCCTGGCCCGACGGCACCCCGAGGTCCTCCGCGTCGGGTACTTCGGCTCCTATGCGCGGGGGGATTGGGGAGTCGGGAGCGATTTGGACCTGATCCTCGTGGTCTCAGCATCCCCCCGGAAGACCTCGCTCTCAGAAGATCCAACGGCGTGGGACGCTACCGATCTCCCGGTCCCGGCAGACGTGTTTCTCTATACGGAGGAAGAATGGCAAGCGCTCCGCAGGCGTCCCGGTCGCTTCTCCCAGGTCCTTCAAGACGAGGTCGTTTGGGTCTTCGTGCGATCCTAAGGCCTACGCTTGCTTGGGGGAGGCGGACCTTTTACGTGTGCTTATCCGCCACGGTGGAGGCGGCGTAGGCGTCGGGCTTGGTCTTGACCGCGAACCCGGAGCCGAGGATCATGCCCACCACCTCGTCGATGAGCTCGCGGGTGGGGCCGCGCTCCCCCACGTCGACGTGGATCTCCAGGTTGTAGTCGAGAAGGGTCCGCTCCTCCAGGGCCTCCATGAGCGCCTTGGCCAGCTCGAAGGAGAGCAGCGCCTCCTTGTAGATCTTCTGGCGCAGGGTGTGGACCCGCGGCTCGCGGACCCGCCGCCAGAAGTAGCGGCCCCCCTTGCCGATGCGGTGGATGATGATGGCGCTCACGAAGTCCATCTCGCCGAGGCCCGCGTGCGAATCCGTCCCCACCACGATCTGGTAGTTCTCCTCCGGATCCTCTTCCATAAGGGCCACCAGATCGTCCACGACCTCGACGAAGGACATCCGCCCCTTCGTCGGGCTGTAAAAGCGCTCATCCGGTCTCATTCTCACAAACCTCGAGGAGATTATACGGCTTAGGGGAGATTCAGCAAGAGGGAGAGGCTGCCGGAGTCGAAGCGCACCACGAGCAAATCGGGCGATCCGCTCCCGAAGAGATCCCCGGCTACGAGGGCGGTGGGGACCCCTAGGACAGGGAACTCCCGGGCCAACGTTTCGGGGAAGCGTCCCAATCCGTTGCCCAGCAGGACCGTCACGGACTCCGCCGTGCTGTTGGCGGCGGCGAGGTCGAGTACGCCGTCGCCGTCGAAGTCCGCGGCGATCACGTCGCGCGGTCCGGCGCCCACGAGCAAGGGGTCCGGCGGGTCGAAGCGCCCGTCCCCCCGACCCCGCAGGAGGCTGAGCGTGCTCCCCTGCGCGTTGGCGCTCACCAAGTCGAGCGTGCCGTCCCCGTCGAGGTCGCGGGCGAGGAGAGCCGTGGGCCCCGGCCCCAGCTCGTAGACCTCGCCCATGCGAAAGCCCCCCACGCCGTTCCCCAGGAAGACCCGCAGGGAGTTGTCCAAAAAGTGGGCTGCGGCCAGATCCGGACGCCCGTCCCCGTTGAAGTCGCCCGCCGCCAACGCCGCGGGCCAGCTCCCCGCCGGGATGACCGTGGTGAGGGTGAACGCGCCCTGGCCGTCCCCTAGGAGCACGTGGATCTCGTCGTCGGCGACGTCGGCCACGGCCAGGTCGAGCACGCCGTCCCGATCGAAGTCGGCCAGGGCCACGGTCGAGGCCCAGCGCGCCGCCGTAACGGCCTCCCCGACGAGGAAGCGCCCCTCCCCCTGGCCCAAGAGGGGGAGCACCGCTCCCGAATCGAGGTGGGCTACCACAAGATCCGTCCGGCCATCGTTGTTGAGGTCCCCGGCGGCCAAGGCCACGGGCCGACGGCTTGCGGGGATCGTCTCGTGCAGGGCGAGCCCCCCGCCTTCCCTCCCCAAGAGGACGGAGACGGAGTCGTCCTCGCTGTTCGCCACGGCTATATCCAAGAGGCCGTCGCCGTTGAAGTCGCCTGCCACCGCATCCGCAGGGGCTTCGCCCACCCGGACGTCCCAGGCGCTTGCAAAGCTGAGCACATGAATGCTCAAGGAAGCCGTGCTGCTCGCACCGTCGCGGTCCGTGACGGTGAGCCGGACCTCATAGACCCCGGGCTCTTGGAAGGTGTGGCTCACCCGCTGCCCCTGAGAGGTCCTCCCGTCGCCGAAGTCCCACTCGTAGCGGACGATCTCCTCCCCCTCGGGGTCGAAAGAGGCCGAGCCGTCGAAGGTCACCGTGAGCGGCGGCCAGCCGCTTGTGGGGGTGGCCGCCAAGATCGCGCGGGGCGGCGGGTTCCCCACCACGATGCGGACCTTGTCCTGATCGCGGGCCCCGAAGGCGTCTACCACCGTGAGGGTCGCGAGGTAGATCCCGTTTTGGGTGTAGGTGTACCTCACCCGAAGCCCTTCGGCGGTGGAGCCGTCTCCGAAGTCCCAAACGTAACGTACGATGAGGCCGTCGGGATCGTACGAGCGTGAGGCGTCGAACTCCACCGTCAGGGGCGCTTCGCCCCGGGTGGGCTCGGCTTCGATGATCGCGACGGGGACGCTATTCCCCGCGAGAAGCCCGCAGCCCGGGAGCAGGAGGACGACGCCCGCGCTCCCGACGCCCACCCAAACGCTCAGAGCCCGCCTCCACGATGTGCGCATCCCACAGCCCCCTTGGGGGATCTTAGGGCCTTTGCGGGGTTGCCGTCAATAATTCCGGTTACAATCTTACCCGCCTCAGCGCAACACCGCGAAGCGCACCACCCGCTTTGGGACGGGGTTCTCGCCGGTGGAGGATGGGGCGGTAACGACGGCAAAGTAGACCCCGTTGGCCCACCGGGCCAGGGGGATGGTAAGCCCCGGAGCGCAGAGCGATCCGCTGAGGAATCGCTCTCGTCCCGCCGAATCGAAGATTCGCACCCGAGCGCATCGGCCCGAAGGGAGCCCACGGATCCTCAAGGTCAACTGAGAACGCCGAGCGCGCACCTCCAAGGCGATCCCCTTTCGATCCTTCGTAGCCGTCGGGGAAGATCGAGCGGCAACGATTTGGATCTCGTCGTCGCCCGTCACGATCAAGCCGTTCAGCTCTCCCCGGAGGGGATAGAGGCCGAGCTCCGCGGAGGAAGGCACCCGTAGCCGATACACGATCGTGCGGCTCTCCCCGGGGCCGAGCGCCGGCCACACCCAGCGGGCCTCCCCCTCGGCGAGACGCTCGACCTGCGCGCCGTCGGCCTCCTGAGGCTCCAGCCCAAAGCCCGGCGGGAGGCTCTCGCGCAGCTCCAGCGCCCCGAACCGCATCGGCGGCATCCGCACGGTGACCTTCACGAGGGTCTCTTCTCCGGGCCGAAGCGTCGGGGAAGGGATCTCCCGCACCGCCGAGGGCTTCCCCAGCGAAAGCCGAAGCTTTCCGTAGCCGCTCTCGACGTCCGGCCCCGGCGGGCCGATGTCCACCGTGTTCGCCAAGAGCGCCCGCTCCAGCTCCTCGACGCTCCAGTCCGGGTTTCGGGAGAGCAGGAGCGCCGCGGCCCCCGCGACATAGGGCGCGGCAAAGGAGGTCCCGAAGAGGTCCCCGTGGACCCCGTCGGGAGCGACCAGATCGGGCTTGAGCCGCCCGTCGCTGGTGGGTCCCCGCGCGCTGAAGCCCTCCAGCCCGTCCTCCTCCCAGCGGTAGGCGTTTACGGCCCCCACGGCCAGGGCGCACTCGCAGTCCGCCGGGGCCATCACGCTCCCGTGCGGGATCGAAGGGGAGAGGGTGTGGCTGAAGCTCCAGACCTTGAAGCGCAGCGGGAGGGAAGAGGGGTCGGCCCAGCGCCCCTTTCGTTTTACCTTCAGCGAGTAGACGCCGGGCTCCGTCACGACGTACTCGAGCACCTCATAGGGGGGATCGAACCCCCGCTGCGGGGCTTCCGCCGAGGCCACGACCTCCCCCTCCCCGTCGAGCAGGAAGAGGTCGAGGTCCCGACTCGTCTGCGGGAAATCGTCCCAGACGAGCACCAAGGTGATCACCCCGCCGAAGGTGGCCCACACCTTGAGCTCTTCGAGTTCTGGCCGGAACTCCACCCACCCATCGCGGTCGCGGTCGTAGGCCCGGCCCATCCAGTGGGCCCCCGCCTGGTTGCCCGCGGCGTTGACCCACAACACCCCTCGCTCGCGCGCCCGGCGGACGATCGCGTCGATGGGCCCCGTCCCGTCCCCGAAGTTCGTCTCGAACCAGCCGATGGAGTGGTTGATCACCCGAGCCCCCCGGCGGATCGCCTCCTCCACCGCCTTCTCGAAGACGACCTCGTCCCCGTCCTCCCCCAGGTTCAAGAGGAGCAGGGAGGCCTCCGGGGCCATCTCGTGGACGAGGCGGGCCACCCGCAGTCCGTGGTCCCCCCCGGACTCGAAGCCCTTCCCGCTGTAGTCGATCGTCCCTACGACGACCGCAGGGTCGAGCCAGCCCTCTCGATACGCCTCTTGGAGCCCCTCGAACCCCGCGTCGATGACCGCCACGGTCACCCCCCGCCCCCGGATCCCGTAGCTGTGGAAGAGGAGCCCTCCCGTGGGAAGCGTGCCCTCCCGGTAGCGGGGGATCTCCAACGTTCGCAAGCGATAAGGCCGTCGGACGATCCGCACCCCCGGCACCTCGGCGAGCTTCGCCAGGGATTCCAGAGGGACGCGGGCGCGCAGGAATCGAGAGCTTTGTGCCTCCACGACGCCGCCGAGGGCTTCGACGCTCCCGCGGAGCCGAGCCGGGGACGTCGTCCTCAGGGGCTCGACCACGACCCGCACGCGCCGCCGGACGTCGAGATCGACCCCGATCCGCTGGGCGAGGAGCCCCTGCCGGGGACGATCCGTCCTAAGGAGCTGCACAAGGGCCCCTTCCAGACGGGGGGACGGGGATGGGGATGCGTACGCGGGCCTATCCCCGGAGAGGCCTCCCACCCCGCCGGGGAGCAGCCCCAGGCCCAGCCCCAGACCCAGGCCGAAACCCACCCAACCGAGCAGTCCCAGAAGCGCGCGCGCGTTCGGTTTCATTTCAAGGAGGAGAGCATAGCCGGTTTCGCCCGGGGCGGCAAAATCCTAGCTCCCAGTTGCCAATCCCATCCCCAATTCAGGCAGAGTTCAGGGTTCGATTCAACTTCCCATCCCCGGTTCCGATCTTAGACCAAAGTCAGAGGTCATAGATCCTTCTCGTACACCCGGTAGGTCTTATACGGTCTGCCGCCCGCCAGCTCGATCGCCTGGATGATGAGGCGGTTGTCCTCCAAGATCCAGGAGCACTCGCACCAGCGATAGGGCAGCTTCAACCCCTCGCGGATGAGCTCCGCGTAGAGGAGGGCGTCGACGCCGCGCACCCGGTGCTTCCGCTTGATCCCAAACGTAAGGAGCCGCAGGCCCGTGATCCGACGCGAGGCCCAAAGCAGCCGAAAGATCCCGAAGGGGAAGAGCCGTCCCCGCAGGGGCCGCAACGCTTGATGGAAGTCGGGGAGGGCCAGCCCGAACCCTACGGGCTCCTCCCCCCGCTCGACGATCTTGGCCAGCTGCGGCAACAGGATGCGCTTGAGCTCCTTGGCTTGTTCGGTGAACTCCCGCTCCGTGAGCGGCACAAAGCCCCAGTTGCGCTCCCAGGCCTCGTTGTAGATCTCCCGCAGGCGCTTGACCTCGCCGGGGAAGTCCTTCAGATGGAGGCTGCGGACTCGGAAGCCCTGGCGAAGGGCCCGCTCGGCGATCTTCTCCAAGCGGGGGAGCAGAACCCGCATGCGCTCGTGCAGCGCCTCATCGATGTCGATGCGAAACGCCAGGAGGTCTTTCGCTTTGCGGTAGCCGCTCCCCTCGATGAACCGGGCGTAGTACGGCGGGTTGTAGGGCATGAGCAGCGTCGGGGGCGAGTCGAAGCCCTCGATCAGCAGCCCCGAGTAGCCGTTGGTGTTGAACCCGAAGGGTCCGCGCAGCCTCTCCATCCCCCGCTCGCGGGCCCAGCGCTCCGCCGCCTCGAGCAGGGCGCGCGCCACCTCCTTGCTCCTTACGGACTCGAAGAACCCGAAGAAGGCCGTCTTCTCCCCGTGGAACTCGTTGTGGATGCGGTCGATGTGGGCCGAGATCCGGCCCACGGGTCGTCCGTCTCGGAGGGCCAAGAAGAGCTGGACCTCGGCGTGCTCGTAGAAGGGGTTTCGGCGCGGATCGAAGCGTTTGCGCTCCTCTACAAAGAGCGGGGCAACCCAATAGGGATCGTCGCGGTAGAGCCTCCAGGGCAAGCGGATAAAGGCCCCAAGCTCTCGGGCAGTGCGAACCGGGACGATCTCGACGCGCATCGGAGGGGCATAGTAGCGCAATCGGGCTTTGCGGCGCAACCTCGAACTCGACAGAGGCCCCCGGCGAGCGCCGGCCTGCCGGGGGCCTCTCGTCGAGCCGATCTCGAAGGAGACCTCGACGAGTCCCGACTGAGAGGGGCAAATACTAGAAGGGCGAGGTCGCCCAGGGGCAGTAGTCTACGTAGCCCCAGTCGTCGGGAATCAGGGCCGAATCCGGGCCCGGGGCGGAGGCACCCGTCCCGTCGGCGTTCACCTCCGTCTTGGGATCGGCTGTGCAGGGCGGGACTTCCGTGGTGCCGTCCGGGTCGGCGGGGCCGCTGGCGTCTCCCCACCAGTTGTCCTCCGCGTTCAGGGTCGTCCCCGTGACCTTGTTGACGGCTCCGGCGTCCAGGCCGCTCAGGAAGTTGTTCTGCGCCACCGTGATCGTGGCCGCGCTGGGGTTGCTCTCCACGTTGACCCCCACGCTTCCATAGGTCGTGCCGGTGAAGTTCTGAAGCGTATTGCCTTGCACGAGCGCGTTGGGCGTGTCGCTCTCCAGCCCGATCCCCGTGGCCCACAGACCCGTCAAATTCTGGATGGTGTTGTTCCGCACGATGAGCCCCGTGGTCGGCCCGGCGGTCTGGAAGCCGTAGCCGCCCCGCTGATTGGAGACGATCCCGTTGATCACGTTGTCCTCGAAGATGAGGTTCGTGACCAGAGGCGTGGTAACGGTGCTCTGGGAGATCAGAACGGCCTTGGTGGAGCCCTCGCCCGTGAGGTTGGTGAAGGTGTTCCCGCGGATCACGATGCCGTCGCCCTGCTCCACCCAGATCCCCTGCGCCCCGAAGCAGAGGGGGTTGCAATCGTCCGAGGAGGGACCGATGTCCGTGAAGACGTTGTTCTCGATGAGCACGTTGTCCGTGGTGGGGGTCTCGCTGATATCGATCCCGAAGGCGCCGGTGGGGTTCTTGATGGTGAACCCGCGGAGGGTGACGTCGCGGGCGCGGACGCGGATTGCAACCCCCGAGGGACCTCCCAGCCCCTGCAGTGTCGTGACATCCGGACCGGCGATCGAGCGCAGCGTGATCGGCTTTTGAACGTCTAGGTTTTCCACGTACGTCCCCGGCCCGACGCAGACGGTCTCGCCGCCGGTGGCAGCGTCCAAGCTCGCTTGGACGCTCTCCCCGTCGTTCACGACATCATCGCAGCTGAGGGTCGTATTGAACGTTTGCCCGTACAGGAGGGTATGGGTCAGCGTGAGGTCGACAAAGCTGGCAAAGGGCGTCGTCTCCAAGGCTCCCGTGAATTCGAGATCCTGCACCGTCACCCCATCCGCATCCACATCCACGATCAAGCGGCCCTCGACCACCGGGGTCTCCCCCGGAACGGCCCTTACGGTCACCCCGTCCCGGTCCACGACGACGTCCCCCGTGTAGGTCCCCGGCCCGACGATGACCAGGCCGCCCGCTCCGGCGTTGTCGATCGCCGTGTTGATGTCCGCCGCGCTCCCCGTCCCGGTGGGTGGAGGCGGCACGTACCCCCCGGAGCTGGCCACTTGGATGTAGTCCGTCTTGGTCACGGTGACCGTTTGCGCTAGGTTCCCGTGGCCGGCGGTCACGGTGAGGGTCACCGTGTAGACCCCCGGGGCAGCATAGATGTGGGTGGGGTTCCTCTGGGTAGAGGTAGTTCCATCCCCGAAGTCCCACAGGACCCGATAGGTCGCCATCGCTCGAGGTGGGTCCACGACGACGGATTCCGTGAATTGAACCGTGAGCGCAGCGGCCCCCGCCGTTGGGGTAGCGGTGAAGTCCGCGGTCAAGGATTGGATCACCAAGGCACAGCCTCCGAAAACCAAGGGCAGAGTCAACAGTGCCAGGAGGCCTATCGCCTGCCGTACCTTACGGGGCCAAGCGGTTTGCATTTTCTACCTCCCTCCCTGGATGTGGTTGCTAGGGGACGGGCCGAGCGAGCGGGCCTCTCTTACGAATCACGACTCCGGAATCACGTGCAGGGGGAGCGGACAGTCGAGTCCTACGGATCCGCGCCAACGGGGTAGCGTCGAATCGAGCTGCCCACACTCCCTGCTCCCGAGGGCGAGTCCAAGGCCGGGGAGCCGGTGAGATGTCTAGGATGGATAAAACCTCAGCTGAGGAGCAGCGTGCGACTGCGATCCTGGAAGAGAGCCACCGCGCCCTTACCATCAAACGGTCCCCCCCTCGGACGTCAGCCCCGTTGGCGCGGTGAGAGACACCTCCCGAGGGTCCCCTTCGTGGGAATCGCTCTCAGCAACAAGCCTAAGGTCTTCCCGAGCGGTTCGGAGATGTTCTGAGTTTGTTTATAACATAACGCGATCGCTTTGTCAAGATCTTCACTCTAGAGAACCCTTTACCACAGGGTGCGATCCCCGTGCGCGAAGCGTTCCGCTTCGTCCAACACCCGCTGCACCTCTTCCGGGTCGTCCAGCTCGCAGTAGATGCGCAGCAAAGGCTCCGTCCCCGAGGCCCGGAACAGCAGCCAGCCGTCCTCGAAGCGCAGCTTGACCCCGTCCAGCGTCTCGATCTTGACCACGGCCTTGCCCGCGAACGCCTTGGGTTCCGCCCGCTTGAGCTTCTCGACGACCTCGATGCGCTCCTCCAAGCGGAGGTCCCGCCGGTCGTAGTGGTGATACCCCACCCGCTGCATCAACTCGTCTAGGATTTGGCTTAGGGGCTTGCGGTGATGGGCCACGATCTCCAGCAGCAACAGGGCCATGAGCACCCCGTCGCGCTCGGGGATGTGGCCCTTTACGGCGATCCCGCCGCTCTCCTCGCCCCCGATCAGGACGTCGTCCGTAAGCAGCTTTTCGCTCACGTACTTGAAGCCCACCGGGACCTCGTCCACGGGCACACCGTGGACCTTCGCGAGCTTGAAGGCCATGTCCCCCAGCGTGAAGCTCTTCACGACCTTGCCCGTAAGCCCCTTGACGCCCGCCAGGTAGTCGAGCAGCAGCGCGAAGCAGCGGTGGGGATCGACGAACTCCCCCTGCTCGTCCATCGCCGCCACGCGGTCCCCGTCCCCGTCCGTGACCACCCCCACGAGGATCTGTCGGTCGGAGCTACGGCGCTGACGTTCCGCCTCGGCGCGGATCACGGCCTTTAAGGGGGTCAAGTATCGGCGCACGGGCTCCGGGCCGTGGCCCCCGAAGTAGGGGTCGCGCCCGTGCCTTACCGCAATGCAGGGGATCCCCAGCTCCTTCAGAATCTGGACGATGTACCCCCGCGCGGAGCCGTACATCGCGTCCACCACGACCTTGAGATTCGCCCCCCGAAGCTTCTCGGCGTCGATGAGCTCCTTTACCCGCGCGAGGAACGGGCTCTTGAGATCGAGCGTCGGGAACGGCTCGTCGTCGTCGAGCTCGGCGTAAGCAGGGGGCTCTTCGGGCGTCATCCGCTCCACGAGCTTTGTGATCTCGGGAGGCGCGGCCCCGCCCAGCTCCGTCTTGATCTTGACGCCCAGGTACTCGGGGGGGTTGTGGCTCGCCGTGACCATCAAGCCCAGCGCGGCCTTGTGGTG
>JALSGO010000139.1 GCA_026982655.1 Candidatus Bipolaricaulota bacterium | reverse complement strand
CCGGATCTTCGCCCCATCGTCCAACTCGAGGGCGGAAAGTTCGCCACCACCGACCTCAACGATCTGTACAGAAGAATCATCAACCGCAACAACCGCCTCAAGAAGCTGCGGGAGATGGGGGCGCCCGAGATCATCCTGCGCAACGAGAAGCGGATGCTCCAGGAGGCCGTCGACGCCCTCATCCACAACGAGAAGAAGGACAACCCCATCCTGGGGCGGGACAACCGGCCTCTTAAATCCCTGAGCGAGCGCATCTCGGGGAAGCAGGGGCGGCTGCGGCGGAATTTGCTGGGCAAGCGCGTCGACTACTCGGGCCGCGCCGTCATCGTCGTGAACCCCAAGCTCAAGCTCCACCAGTGCGGCCTGCCCAAGAAGATGGCCCTCGAGCTCTTTAAGCCCTTCATCCTGCGGGGGCTCTCCGAGCGGGACTACCCGCACATCTCCAACTACGACGAGATCAAGAACAAGGCCTTGGCGGGCGAGATGCCCATCGTCTGGGACATCCTCGAGGAGCTCATCGAGAAACACCCCGTCTTGCTCAACCGCGCGCCCACGCTCCACCGGCTGAGCATCCAGGCGTTTGAGCCCGTGCTGGTGGACGGCGAGGCGATCCAGATCCACCCGTTCGTGTGCCCGCCCTACAACGCCGACTTCGACGGGGACCAGATGGCCATCCACCTGCCCCTGCTGCCCGAGGCGATCCAAGAGGCCCGGGAGCTGATGCTCTCCTCCAAGAACATCTTGAGTCCGGCCCACGGCGGGCCCTTGAGCACCCCCACCAAGGACTTCGTCTTCGCGTACTACTACCTCACGCTGGAGGACCCCGAGGGGAAGGGCAAGGGCAAGGCGTTCAGCAGCCTGCGGGAGGCGGAGCGGGCCTATGAGTCGGGGGTCATCAGCCTGCACGCGCCCGTGATCATCCGGATCGACGGGGAGCTCATCGAGACCACCCTGGGCCGGGCCCGCTTCAACGAGTGCGTCCCCAAGGAGCTGCGGAACTATCAGAAGACGTACACCTCCAGCGACGTGGAGGCGCTGATCATGGAGTGCTACCGCCGCTTCGGGCGGGAGCGCACCGTGGAGCTCCTGGACGCCCTGAAAGACCTGGCGCTGGGGACGATGACCCAGTCGGGGCTCACCATCTCGGTGCGCGACGCGCTCATCCCGCCGGAGAAGGCTCGGATCATCGAGGAAGCCCAGAAGCGGGTGGACGAGATCGAGCAGCGCTACCAGCTGGGGATGGCCAGCCGCGAGGAGCGCCGCGAGGCGATCGTGCGCATCTGGATGGAGACGGTCGACCGCATCGAGAAGGTGACGATGGACCACCTCGCGAAGCACCCCTTCAACCCCATCGACATGATCGTCCGCTCCAAGGCCCGCGGCTCGGCCAATCAAGTCAAGCAGCTCGCGGGGATGCGCGGCCCCATGACCGACCCCTCCGGGCGCATCCTCGAGACGCCTGTGAAGTCCAACTTCCGCGAGGGCTTGACGGGCATGGAGTACTTCATCAGCACCCATGGAGGCCGCAAGGGCACGGCGGACACGGCCCTTAAGACCGCCGAGTCGGGGTACCTCACCCGGCGGCTGTACGACGCCACCGAGGAATTGGTGGTCAAGGAGGAGGACTGCGGCACCCAGGCCGGGGTGGAGATCCACCCCCTGCGCTACAGCCGCGAAGAGATTTTAGAGCCCATCGAGACCCGCATCTACGGGCGGTATCTGGCAGAACCCATCCGCTTCGACGGGAAGACCCTCCTGGAGCGGGATGAGTTGATCGACCGGGAGAGGGCGAAGGAGCTGGCCGAGACCGTCTTGGAGCTCTCCCCCAAGGACAAGGGGTTCGTGGAGCGGGCGGTGGGGACGATCAGCGTCGAGGACGTGCGGGACCCGAAGACGAACATGGTGATCGTCGCCCAGGACGAGCGGATCACTCCCTACCTGGCCGAGAAGCTCAAGGAAGCCAAGGTGAAGTCCGTCAAGGTGAGGCCGAGGATCGTGGTCCGCTCCCCCGTCACCTGCGAGACGCGCCGCGGGGTCTGCGTGAAGTGCTACGGGCTGGACCTGAGCAACCACCGACCCGTGGAGCTGGGGACGGCGGTGGGGGTGATCGCCGCCCAGTCGATCGGCGAGCCGGGGACGCAGCTCACCATGCGGACGTTCCACACCGGCGGCGTCGTGGGCGAGGACATCACCCAGGGGCTGCCCCGGGCCGAGGAGCTCTTCGAGGCCCGCAAGGCGCTGCGCAGCCCCGAGGGGGAGGTGGCCGAGATCAGCGGCGTCATCACGGAAGTGGAGCGTGAGGAGGGGCGGGAGGTCGTCCACATCCGCGGCGACGAGAAGTTCGTCCGCGTCCCGGCGGCTTTGGTGAATGCCCGCGAGGGCGAGGAGGTCACCCCCGCCTCGCTCATCCACGCCAAGAGCCCCGTGGACGGGATCGTCCACATCGTGGAGAGCGCCGACCGCCGCTACGTGGCCATCCTGGGCGAGGAGGACCGAGTGTATCTCCTGCCGCCCGGCGTCCGCCCGGTGGTGGAGACGGGCCAGTGGGTCGAGGAGGGCACCCCCCTCAGCGAGCCCTACAATGAGGAACCCGTCGTCGCCCAGACCTCGGGGACGGTCGTGGAGGTGATCGAGGACGGGGAGCGCTTCCTGGTGGTGGAGGACGAGGAGGGGCGGCAGGTCCGCTATCGCCTCCCCCACGGCGCGCGCAAGAAGGTCGAGGTGGGGGAGAAGGTCACCCCGGGGATGCAGCTCACCACGCGCTCGACGCCCATCACCCTCAAGGCCGACCGGGCCGGGATGGCCCTGGTGGGCGAGGACCGGGTGATCGTCTACACCCCCGATCCCGACCTGCCTCGGGTCTTCCCGCTCACCGAAGACCTCACGGTCTTGAAGGCCGACGGCTCGCCCGTGCGCGCCGGGGAACCTCTCTTTGCGTTGAACCTCCCGACGCGGGGCAGCTGCGTCGTCGATGCCGTCAAAGAACTTAAGGGCCGGGACGAGGGCCTGGTGGAGATCCAGCTCCACTACGAGATGACCGTCCCGCTCTCCAGCACCGCCGTGGTGAAGGTGGGCGACAAGGTCCAGGAGGGCGACCTCCTCTCCAAGGGGGTCACCAGCCCGCAGTTGCTCCTCAAGGTGGCGGGCGTCCACAAGGCCCGGGAGTACCTCCTCACGGAGATCCACAAGGTGTATAAGAGCCAAGGGGTCGACATCAACGACAAGCACATCGAGCTGGTGATCCGCCAGATGGTCAACAACGTGCGGATCGTCGACCCCGGCGACTCCGACTTCTTCCCCAACCAGCTCGTCATCCTCGAGGAGTTCCGCGAGGAGCTGCGGCGCTTGGAGGAGGAGAACCGGGAGATCCGCCGCCGCCGGGAGGAGATCCTCGGGAGCATCCTCGCCGAAGACGTGGTGATTCCCTCCTCGGCTGCGGCCCCGGAGGACGACGGCAAGGGGAAGGGGAAGGGGAAGGAGGAGAAGCCCGAGGTGCTCGCGCCCCGGGGCTCCGAGGTGACCCAGCGGCTGCTGCAGCTGGCGCTGGAGGCGGGCTTGGAGACCCTCCCCCTCGAGCGGGGCGGGGAGGTGGAGCGGGTGCGCATCAAGGAGAAGCGCCTCCCCGTGGGCGAGCGCGTCCTCCTTCGGATCTCCAAGGCCGCCTTGGAGACGAAATCGTGGTTGGCGGCGGCCTCCTTCCAGCGGACGACGACCGTGCTGGCGGAGTCCGCGCTGCGGGGGGCCGAAGACCCCTTGGAGAGCCTCAAGTCCAACGTGATCATCGGGCGGCTCTGCCCGGTGGGCACCGGCTTTCGGCGGGACGGTCTCGACGTCGGGAACGGCGACGTTGGGAACGGCGAGGCGGGCTCCCACGGCCCGGTCGGCGTCCCGGAAGCGGGAGACCCCTCTCCTGCTACGGAGGAAGCTGCAGCAGCCGAAGACCAAGGGGAGGGCTCTGCCGAGAGCTCTGAGCCTGAGGGGGGCTGATCTCAAGAGTAGCCGCTCGATCCGACGGTGGGAGAACGCGCTGCGGTTGCTTGACAGGGGGGAATCGATCCCGTATAATACCCCGCACCAGCACGTATCTTCCCTCTACTACGTGTGTTTCGCGATCTGAGGAGGACGTGCAGCCTTAGGAGGAAGGGAATTTATGCCGACGATCAACCAACTGGTGCGCCACGGGCGCCGGACGAAGGAGTACAAGAGCAAGTCGCCCGCATTGGATAATTGCCCGCAGCGGCGGGGGGTCTGCACGCGGGTCTTCACCCGCACGCCGAAGAAGCCGAACTCCGCGCTGCGCAAAGTCGCTCGTGTGCGCCTCAGCAACGGGAAGTACGTCACGGCCTACATCCCGGGCGAGGGGCACAACCTCCAGGAACACTCCGTGGTGCTCGTCCGCGGCGGGCGGGTCCCCGACCTCCCGGGGGTCCGCTACCACATCGTCCGCGGCGCCCTCGATGCGGCGGGCGTGGAGGGTCGGCGCCAGGGCCGCTCCAAGTACGGCACCAAGCGCCCGTCCTCCTAATCCGAGGGATGAGAGCGTGAACGCGATATGGCGGTTTTAAACAAACAGCTGGAGAGCAAGCTGCCGGGGTACCGGACGGGGAAGGACAAGCCCCCGTTTCTCTACCCCGATTTGCGCTACGGCAGCAAGCTGGTCTCCAAGCTCATCAACTACGTGATGCGCGACGGCAAGAAGTCCTTGGCCCGGCGGATCGTCTACGGGGCGTTTGACCTCATCGAGGAGCGCACGGGCCAGGACCCCCTCGAGGTGTTCTACAAGGCCGTCAGCAACGTGATGCCGAAGCTGGAGACCCGCTCGCGCCGGGTGGGCGGCGCGGCGTATCAAGTCCCCTACGACGTCCCGGAGGACCGCCAGAAGACGCTGGCCCTCCGCTGGATCGTGAACGCCGCCCGCGAGCGGGGGGAACGGACCATGGTCGAGCGCCTGGCCGGGGAGCTCCTCGACGCCGCCCAGGGCCAGGGCCGCGCCTACGAGAAGAAGCTCGAATCCCACCGCATGGCGGAGGCCAACCGGCCGTTCGCCCACTACCGCTGGTAATCCTTTAGGACCCACGAGGAGATTCTCCCGTAAGGAGACGGAAGGGACGATGGCTGTTGCGACGAGCACGGGCAAGAAGAAGACGAAGAGCATCGAGAAGCTGAGGAACATCGGGATCGTCGCCCATATCGACGCGGGCAAGACGACGACCACCGAGCGGATCCTCTTTTACACCGGGAGGATCCACAAGCCCGGCGACATCGACGAGGGCGACACCGAGATGGACTGGATGCCCCAGGAGCGCGAGCGGGGCATCACCATCACCTCGGCGGCCACCCTCTGCGAGTGGAAGGGCCACGTCATCAACATCATCGACACCCCGGGCCACGTCGACTTCACCGCCGAGGTGGAGCGCTCCTTGCGCGTGCTCGACGGCGCGGTCGTGATCTTCTCCGGCGTGGACATGGTCGAATCCCAGACGGAGAAGGTCTGGCGCCAGGCGGACAAGTACGGCGTACCCCGGGTCGCCTACATCAACAAGCTCGACCGACCCGGATCCCAGTACGAGAAGACCGTGGAGCAGATGGCCGAACGGCTGGGCACCCTCCCCTTGCCCCTCCAGATCCCCTACCGCGAGGGGGAGGAGGGCCTCGGGATGATCGACCTCCTCCGGAGGAAGCTCATCGTCTGGGATCCCGCCACCCAGGGGGTCAAGTACGAGTACCGGGAGATCCCCGAGGAGGCCCGGGAGAGGGCCGAGGAGATGCGCCATCACCTCCTGGAGACCCTCGCCGAGGTCGACGACGAGATCATGGAGAGGTACCTCGCCGACGAGGAGATCTCCCCGGAGGAGATCCGGGCGGCGATCCGAAGGGCCACCCTCACCAAGGGCGTCGTGCCCGTCTTGGGCGGGTCGTCCTTGAAGAACATCGGGGTGCAACCTCTCCTCGACGCCGTGGTCGACTTCCTCCCTTCGCCCCTGGACCGCGGCGAGATCCGCGGCACCGCGCCCGGGGAGGAAGAGAAGGAGATCGTCCGACGACCCTCGCCCGAGGAGCCGATGGCCGCCTTGGCCTTCAAGATCGCCGTGGACGAGTACACGGGCAAGCTCACGTATGTGCGGGTCTACTCCGGGCGTTTGGAGCCGGGAACGTACGTGCTCAACGCCTCCACGGGCAAGAAGGAGCGCGTGGCGCGCATCTTCCAGATGCACGCGAACAAGCGCCAGGAGGTGGCCGTCCTGGAGGCGGGCGCGATCGGCGCGCTGGTGGGGCCTAAGGACGTCACCACCGGGGATACGCTCTGTGACCCGAACCACCCCATCCTGCTGGAGAAGATCGAGTTCCCCGAGCCCGTGATCTTCGCCGCCGTGGAGCCCAAGTCCGACGCCGAGGAGGAGAAGCTCACGGAGTCGCTGCTCAAGCTCGCCCAGGAGGACCCCACCTTCACCGTCAAGGTGGACTCCGAGACGAACCAGACGATCATCGGCGGGATGGGCGAGCTCCACCTGGAGATCCTGTTCGACCGCCTGTTGCGGGAGTTCAAGGTGCAGGCGAACCTGGGCCGACCGCAGGTGGCCTACAAGGAGACGCTCGCGGAGCCCGTGGACGTCGAGGAGAAGTTCGTCAAGCAGACGGGAGGCCGCGGGCAGTACGCCCACGTCTGCATCAAGTTCGAGCCGCTCCCCCGAGGAGGCGGGTTCGAGTTCGTGGACGCCACCAAGGGCGGGGTCATCCCGCGGGAGTTCATCCCCGCGGTCAAGGCGGGCATCGAGGAGGCGATGGGGAGCGGGCCGCTGGCGGGCTTCCCCGTGACCGACATCAAGGCCACCCTCCACTTCGGGAGCTTCCACCCGGTGGACTCCTCGGAGATCGCCTTCAAGACGGCGGCGGCCCGGGCGCTGCGGCAGGCGTTCCAGCGCGCGCGCGCGGAGCTCCTCGAGCCCATCATGGAGGGCGAGATCATCACCCCCACGGACTACGTGGGCGAGATCGTAAGCGACCTCCACAAGCGCCGGGCGGAGATCCGCGGCTTCGACGTCCAGGGGAACACCCAGGTGATCCGCGTGGTCATCCCGCTGGCGGAGACCTTCGGGTACGCCACGGTGCTCCGCTCGCTCTCGCAGGGGCGCGCGACGTACCAGTTCAAGTTCTCCCACTACGACGTCGTGCCGGAGCACATCAAAGAGACGGTTCTGGAGGGGAAGTGAAGTAAATGGCGCGGGAGAAGATTCGCATTCGGGTCAAGAGCTACGATCACGAGCTGGTCGATGAGGCGATGCGCCGCATCGTCAAGACCGCCAAGGAGACCAGGGCGAAGATCTCCGGCCCCATCCCGCTGCCCACGGAGATCAAGCGCTACACGGTGCTCCGCTCGCCCCACGTGAACAAGAAGTCGATGGAGCACTTCGAGCGGAGAATCCACAAGCGGCTCATCGACATCAAGGAGCCGACGTCGGAGACCATTAACGCCCTCATGGACATCGAGCTGCCCACGGGGATCGACATCGAGGTGAAGCTGTGAGCCCTACACGGGAGGGGAAGAGGATGGCCTTGGGGATCTTGGGGCGCAAGGTCGGGATGATGCGCTGGTTCGACGAGCAGGGGAACGCGTTCGCGGCCACGGTCATCGAGACGCCGCCCAACGTCGTGGTGCAGATCCGCACCCCCGAGAGGGACGGCTACGGCGCGCTCCAGCTGGGGATGGGCGAGGTCAAGCCCCAGCGCGTCAACAAGCCGCTGAAGGGCCACTTCGAGAAGGCGGGCGTCCCCCTCAAGCGCCACCTCAAGGAGTTTCGCATCCGAGACGTCTCGAACTACCAAGTGGGCCAAGAGATCACCGTGGAGATCTTCCGGGAGGGCGAAAAGGTCAAGGTCAGCGGGATCACCAAGGGGAAGGGCTTCCAAGGCGCGATGAAGCGGCACGGCTTCGCGGGCCTGCCCGCCTCCCACGGCCACGACCACCAGCGGATCCCCGGCTCCATCGGGAACATGGCCGCCACCGGAAAGGTCTTCAAGGGCAAGCGGATGGCGGGCCACATGGGCGGCGAGCGGGTGACCGTCCAGGGGCTTACGGTGCTCAAGGCCGATCCCGAGAGGAACTTGCTGGTCGTCAAGGGAGCGGTCCCCGGACCGCGGGGCGGGCTCCTCGAGATCCGCAAAGAGAAGGAAGAAGAGGGCGAAAGCTAAAGGGAAATGGAGAGGACGGCTATGGCCACGGCAAAACTCATTCAGCTCGACGGCGGGGAAAGCACCCTCGAGGTGCCCGACGCGCTCGTTACGGGGCGCGTCCACCAAGATCTGCTCTTCCGCGCCGTGCAGAGCTATCTCACCAACCAACGCCAGGGGACGCACGCCACGAAGACCCGTGCCCAAGTAGCAGGCTCGGGGCGCAAGGTCTGGCCGCAGAAGCACACGGGCCGGGCACGCCACGGGGATCGCCGCTCCCCCATCTGGGTCGGCGGCGGGACCACCTTCGGCCCCCAGCCCCGGGACTATGAATATAAGCTCCCGAAGAAGATGCGCCGCCAGGCCCTTCTCAGCGCCCTGAGGGACCGCTTTCAGAGCGAGCGGGTCAAGGTCTTAGACCGCCTCGAGTTCCCGGAGGGCCCGAAGACGAAGGCGGCGATCGCGCTGCTGGAGCGCTTGGAGCTTCCGTGGGAAGAGAAGTCGGTTCTGGTGGTCGTCTCGGGGCCGGAGTTCGGGATCCCCGTCAAGAAGTCCTTCAGCAACCTCCCCAAGGTAGAGTGCATGCCCGCGATGAGCGTCCACCCCTACGATGTTCTGAAGCACGAGTGGCTCCTGCTCACCTCGGGGGCTCTCCAAGAGCTGATCGTACGGGTGGGCTTAGGCGGAGGCGGAGGAGAAGGGGAAGGGGCGGTGAACGGCGATGGATCTTAGGCTGGAGGACATCCTCCTCGAGCCCTTGGTGAGCGAGAAGGCCTGGCGGGGCCAGGACGAGGGAAAGTACGTCTTTCGGGTCCACCCGAAGGCGAACAAGCTCCAGATCCGCAAGGCCGTCGAGCAGCTCTTTAAGGTGAAGGTCGTCAAGGTGCGCACGATGAACGTCAAGGGCAAGCCGCGCAAGATTCGCTTCTACCAGCCGGGGAAGCGCCCGGACTGGAAGAAGGCGATCGTCCAGCTGGCCCCCGGACACCGGATCGACATCCAGCAATAGCGCTCCATGGGATGGAACGTGGACAGGACGAAGGGATGGGATGAGAGACGATGGGCTTAAAGAAGTTTAAACCCATAACGCCGGGCCGACGGCACGCCGTCTGGCCGGACTACTCCGAGCTCTCCAAGGTGGAGCCGGAGAAGCGCTTGTTGGAGCCCCTCAAGAAGACGGGGGGGCGGAACAACCAGGGGCGCATTACCGTCCGGGGCCGGGGCGGCGGCCACAAGCGGATGTACCGCATCATCGACTTCGCCCGGGACAAGCAGGGCATCCCGGCCAAGGTGCTGACGCGGGAGTACGATCCGAACCGCTCGGCGTGGATCTCGCTGGTCCAATACGCCGACGGGGAGAAGCGATACATCATCTCCCCCGTGGAGCTGGAGATCGGCCAGGTGATCCTGGCGGGCGAGGGCGCGGAGGCCAAACCCGGAAACGCCCTACCCTTGGGGAAGATCCCCGTGGGGATGTTCGTGCACTGCGTGGAGTTCTACCCCGGGGCGAAGGCGAAGCTCGCCCGGGCCGCGGGGACGATGTGCCAGATCTTAAGCCGCGAGGAGGGCATGGTCCGTCTGCGGCTCCCCTCGGGGGAGATCCGCCTCTTCGACGAGCGGTGCATGGCCACCGTCGGCCAGGTGAGCAACCCCGACCACAAGAACGTGGTCCACGGGAAGGCGGGCCGGGTGCGCCACCTGGGGCGGCGGCCCATCACCCGAGGGGTGGCGCGCAACCCGGTGGACCACCCCCACGGCGGGGGCGAGGGCCGCGGCTACGTGGGCGGCCCGCCCATGACCTTTACGGCCAAGCCCGCCAAGGGCGTGCGCACCCGCAAGAAGAAGCCGAGCGACAAGCTCATCGTGGTCCACGCCCGCGACGCCCGCAAGAGGAAGAAGAGGAAGTGAGGGGGTAACGATGCCTCGATCGACCAAGAAGGGACCCTACGTCCACCCGAAGCTCCTCAAGAAGGTCCAGAAGGCCAAGCGCGGCGAGATCAAGGAGATCGTCACCTGGTCGCGGGCCTCCACGATCACGCCCGAGATGGTCGGGTTGACGATCAAGGTCCACAACGGTAGAATGCACGTCCCTGTCCACATCGTCGAGTCCATGGTGGGCCACAAGCTGGGGGAGTTCGCTCCTACGCGGACGTTTCGGGCCCACGGCGGGATGAAGAAGAAGCAGCCACCGGCTCCCAAGTAATTCCCGGGGGAGTCCGTTTTGTGGGTCCCTTTGAGGCGTGGATATAAGATGCATGAGCGGGGGATGATCTAGGATGGAAGCGAAGGCGATCGCCAAGTGGGTGCGGGTCTCGCCCGACCGCGCGCGGCTGGTGGCCCGCGAGATCGCGGGAAAGCCCGTGGACGAGGCGCTGCTCATCGTGCAGTTTGCCAAGTCCAAGGGGGCCCGGGCCCTCCGCAAGGCGCTCGAGTCCGCGGTGGCCAACGCGGAGCACAACTACGAGATGGACGTCGACCGCCTCTATGTGAAGGAGGCGCGCGTGGACAAGGGGCCCTTTTTGAAGCGGATGAAGCCCCGCTCGCGAGGCCGGGCGGACATCATCCGGCGTCCGACGAGCCACATCACCGTCGTCGTGGCCGAACGGGAGGAAGGGGATTGACCATGGGCCAGAAGATCCATCCCTTCGGCTTCCGCTTGGGGATCACGGAGAAGTGGAAGTCGAACTGGTTCAACGACAAGAAGGCGCCCGAATACATCGTCGAGGATCAGAAGATCCGCAGGCTCATTAAGCAGCGCTATCGGGGCGCGGGGATCGCCGAGGTGAGCATCGAGCGCCCGGCGGACGACCGGGTCTCGATCGTCATTCGCACCGCCCGGCCTGGGATCATCATCGGCAAGGGCGGCCAAGAGATCGACCAGTTCCAGAAGGAGCTGGAGGCCCTAACGGGCCGCAGCGTCAAGATCTCCATCAAGGAGGTCGAGGCCCCCGACCTCGAGGCGACGCTGGTGGCCGACGAGATCGCCTATCGGATCGAGAACCGCTTCCCGGTGCAGCGGGCCATCAAAGAGGTCTCGCAGCGGGTGATGGACCGCGGCGCCAAGGGCGTGAAGATCCGGGTCAGCGGCCGCCTCGGGGGCGCGGAGATCGCCCGCTCCGTCGAGGTGAAGCACGGGCGGGTGCCCCTCCAGACGATTCGCGCCGACATCGATTATGGGTTCACGGAGGCCTGGACGAAGTACGGCCACATCGGGATCAAGGTCTGGATCTTCCGGGGCGAGCACATGCCCCTGGGGTTCCAGAGCGCGATGAAGCGGGGTGAAGGCCGTGTCGCTGCTGTTTCCTAAGCGGACGAAGTTCCGAAAGATGCACCGCGGCCGGCGGAAGGGGATCGCCCAGGCCGGCAACGAGGTCGCCTTCGGGGAGTACGGCATTCAGGCCGTCGAGCCCGGCTGGGTGAGCGCCCAGCAGATCGAGGCCTGCCGCACCACCCTGGTGCGGGAGCTGGAGCGGAACGCCCGCATCTGGATCCGCATCTTCCCCGACAAGCCCATCACCAAGAAGCCCGCGGAGACGAGGATGGGCAAGGGGAAGGGGGATGTGGATCACTGGGTGGCCGTGGTGCGCTCCGGTCGGATCCTGTTCGAGCTGGGGGGCATCACCCGCGAGCAGGCGGAGGAAGCCCACCGACTGGTCTCGTATAAGCTCCCCATCCGCACGCGATTGCGCGAGCGGCTCCGACTGGGAGGCGAGCGGGGATGAAGGCTCAGGAGCTTCGGGACTACACGGACGAGGAGCTGCGCCAGATGGAAGCGGAGCTCAAGCGCAAGCTCTTCACGTTGCGATTTCAGATCGCCATGGGCCAGCAGGACAACACCGCGGCCCTCAAGAACACCAAGCGGGACATCGCCCGCATAAAGACCGTCTTGCGGGAGCGGGAGCTAGCCCGGGAACGGGAGCGCCAGGCGGCCAAGGCGAGCGAGAAAGCGGGTGAGGCGTAATGCCCGTCAAAGAGCGAGTGGGTCGCGTGATCAGCGACAAGATGCAGAAGACGATCACGGTGCTCGTGGAGACCCGCATCGAGCATCCGCGCTACAAGAAGACGGTCACGCGGCGGAAGAAGTTCTACGCCCACGACGAGCGGGAGGAGGCCCGCATCGGGGACGTGGTGCGCATCCGCGAGACGCGGCCTCTGAGCAAGCTGAAGCGCTGGCGGCTCGTGGAGATCTTGCAACGGGCACCTTCGGGGGTCTCGCCCTTGGAGGAGGGGGTCGAGCCCGAGGAGGAGCCCGAGGTGCAGGCCGTGGAGACCGCAGCTGCGGCTACGGAAGAGAGGCCTCAAGCGGCAGGTGAGACATCATGATCCAGGTGCGAAGCATCCTCAAGGTCACGGATAACTCCGGCGTCAAGGAGATCCGGGTGGCCAACGTCCTGGGCCGACCCGGAGCCCGCGGCGGTCGGATCGGGGACATCGTGGTGGGCTCCGTCCAGAAGCGACTCCCCACCAGCGACATCGACAAGGGCGATGTCGTGAAGGGCGTGATCGTCCGCACCCGCAAGCCCTATCGTCGGGAGGACGGCACGACCATCCGCTTCGATGACAACGCCGTGGTGCTCGTCAACAACAGCTTGGAGCCCATTGGCACCCGCATCTTCGGTCCGGTCCCGCGGGAGCTCCGGCGCAAGAACATGCTCCGAATTCTGTCGCTGGCACCGGAGGTTCTGTGATCGCCATGCGAAAGGTCAGAAAAGGGGACATCGTCAAGGTGATCGCGGGGAACGACCGCGGCAAGCGCGGCGAGGTGATGCGCGTCCTCCCCGAGAAGGGGCGTATCATCGTCAAGGGTGTTAACATCATCACCAAACACCAGCGTCCGACGGCCCGCCAGCGTGAGGGCGGCATCATCGAGCGCGAGGGGACGATCCACATCTCCAACGTGCTGGTCATCTGCCCCTCCTGCGACCGCCCCACCCGCGTGGGGTTTGAGGTCTTGGAGACGGGCGAGAAGATGCGCAAGTGCAAGCAGTGCGGGGAGACCTTCGAGTGATCGCGATGCTCACCCAAGAGAGATTTCGCGAGGAGATCGCGCCGAAGCTCATGAAGGAGCTGGGGTACACCAACATCATGGAGGTGCCCCGGATCGAGAAGGTCGTCATCAACATGGGGATCAAGGAGGCCCCGGACGACCCCCGGGTGCTGGAGGGCTGCGTCAACGATCTGGCCAAGATCGCGGGCCAGCGCCCCGTGGTCACTCGGGCCAAGCGGAGCATCTCCGACTTCGGGCTCACCAAGGGGAACCCCGTCGGGTGCAAGGTGACCCTGCGTGGGGTGCGGGCCCTGGTCTTCCTGGAGAAGCTCTTTCACGTGGTGCTCCCCAACGTAAGGGACTTCCAGGGGCTCTCCACGGACGCCTTCGACGGGCGCGGGAACTATACCCTGGGGCTGGATGAACAGCTCATCTTCCCCGAGATCCACTACGACGACATCGTAAAGGTCCAGGGAATGGACATCACCATCGTGACGACCGCGGAGACGGATCGGGAGGCCTATTATCTGCTGAAAGAGCTGGGCTGCCCGTTCAAGGATTGAGGCAACGAGGAGCGAGTGCAAAACTATGGCGACGAAAGCGTGGATTGCGAAGGCGAACCGAGAGCCGAAGTTCAAGACGCGCCGGGTGAACCGCTGCAAGCTCTGCGGGCGCAAGCGCTGGTACATCCGGGACTTCGGGGTGTGCCGCTTGTGCTTCCGGGAGCTGGCGCATCGCGGGATGATTCCGGGCGTACGGAAAGCGAGTTGGTAGCCATGGCCGCGACCCGAGGCAGTCGAGGAGCCCGAGTGAAACAACGCCCCGTCAAGCGGGTGAAGACCGTCTGGCTGAGCGACCCGATCGCGGACATGCTCACCCGGATTCGCAACGCTCAAGAGCGATACCACCCCGAGGTGAGCCTCCCCTCTTCCAAGATGAAGGAAGAGATCGCTCGTATCCTCAAGGAGGAGGGGTTCATCGAGGACTACCGGGTGCGCACAGAGGGGGCCAAGAAGACGCTGACGCTGGTGCTCAAGTACAAGGGGAAGCGGGGACGGGAGCGGGTCATCCGAGGCCTCCAACGGGTGAGCAAGCCGGGACGACGGGTCTATGTCGGGGTCGAGGAGATCCCTTCCGTGCTGGGGGGGCTGGGAATCTCCATCCTCTCCACGTCCCAGGGGATCATGACGGGGCAGGAGGCCCGCAGGCGCCGCATCGGCGGAGAGGTGCTCTGCTACGTCTGGTGATTTCTATTATGCGTGCGAAGGGCAGGGGGGAGTAAGAGATGTCGCGGATCGGACGCAAGCCGATACCCATTCCCGAGGGCGTCAAGGTCACGGTCGACCCCCAAGGGGCCCAGGTGGTGGTGGAGGGCCCGTCCGGGCGGCTTACGCAGCGCTACGAGCCGCAGTACGTCGACGTGATCGTCGAGGACGGCGTCGTGCGCGTCGAGCGCAAAGGCGAGGAGAAGGCTCACAAGGCCCGGCACGGCCTCTATCGCTCGTTGATCGCCAACATGGTCCAGGGGGTCCAGCAGCCGTACGAGAAGCGGCTCCAGCTCGTGGGATTGGGGTATCGAGCCCGACTACAGGGCCAAGAACTCGTGCTCGAGATCGGCTACAGCCACCCGGTGCACTATCGGGTTCCCGAAGGCGTGAGCGTCGAGGTGAACGAGGTGCGCGCCGGGGGCGTGGAGGCCGAAATCATCTTGAGGAGCCCCGACAAGCAGCTCGTCGGCGAGGTGGCCGCGGAGATCCGCGCGTTCCGCAAGCCGGAGCCCTACAAGGGCACGGGGATCCGCTACGCGGACGAGCAAATCCTCCGCAAGGAGGGCAAGCTCGCGGGCGCGACCGGATAGATAGCCTAGCCTAAAAGCGCCGGGGGCTTCTCTACGGAGACGGGACGGAGTGGAATCATGGCACAGAAGCTGAGGACGAGGCACGAACGACGGGTGCGCCGCCACCGACGGGTGCGCAAGAAGGTGATGGGCACCCCCGAACGGCCCCGGCTCTGCGTCTACAAGAGCCTGAGGCACCTCTACGCCCAGCTCATCGACGATCAGAGCGGGCACACGCTGGTGTACGTCTCCACGCTCGATCGGGAGCTTCGGGATCGGGTGCGCGGGCCGAACCGGGAGGCGGCGAAGGAAGTGGGGAAGTTGCTGGCGGAGCGCGCCCGGGAGAAGGGGATCGAGAAGGTGGTCTTCGACCGGAGCGGCTACCCCTACCACGGGGTCGTCCAAGCGCTCGCCGACAGCGCCCGAGAAGGGGGGCTTATCTTTTGAGGCCGCGTATGAGAGGGAGAAGGCGAGACGAACAGCCGTCCGAGTTCCAGAGCGAAGTGATCGAGATCCGCCGGGTCTCCAAGGTCGTCAAGGGCGGAAAGAACCTCAGTTTCCGCGTCACGGTCGTGGTGGGCGACGGCAAGGGCCGCGTGGGCCTGGGGAAGGGGAACACCCGCGAGATCCCGGCCGCGATCCAACAAGCGATCCGGGACGCCAAGGGCCATCTCGTCCAGGTGCCCATCGTCAACGGGACGATCCCCCATGCCGTGATCGGGGAGTTCAAGGCAGCTCGGGTGCTGCTCAAGCCCGCGTATCCGGGCACGGGGATCATCGCCGGGGCGACGGTGGGGACCATCCTCCGGCTTGCGGGGGTCCGAGACGTGTTGACCAAAGCCCTCGGGTCGACGAACCCGCTCACGCTGGCCCGGGCGACCCTGGAAGGGCTCAAACAGCTGCGCACCGTGGAGGAGGTCGCCCGCCTGCGGGACCGCGACGTCAAGGAGGTCCTCCATGTGGAAGCTGGATAACCTTAAGCCTGCGCCCGGCAGCCTGCGCCCAAGGAAACGCGTAGGCCGAGGGGACGGCTCCGGGCACGGGACCTATGCGGGCCGCGGGGGCAAGGGCCAGACGGCCCGCGCGGGCTTCAAGATGCCCCCGGGCTTCGAAGGCGGGCAAACCCCCCTCTGGAAGCGGATCCCCAAGCGGGGGTTTAAGAACCCCACCCGCCGGCAGTACGCCTATGTGAACCTCGACGTGATCGCCGAGAAGTTCGAGGAGGGGGAGGAGATCACCCCGGAAAAGCTCCTCGAACACGGCCTCATCAAGGAGATCAAGGACGGGGTGAAGGTCCTCGGTCGAGGGCGGTGCGCCAAGGCCCTCACGATCAAGGCCCACAGCTTCTCGAAGAAGGCGATCCGCAAGATCGAGGAGGCCGGAGGCCAGGCGATCGTCCTGCGACGACGAGGTCGGGGCCCTGCCCCCGATGAGAGAGCTTCGAGTACAACCTCGGATTCGGATCAAGGGGAGCCGTAGATGTTCGAAGGGATCCTTCAAGCGTTCACCATCCCGGAGGTTCGCAAGCGCATTCTGTTCACCCTGGGTGCCTTCGCCGTCTTCCGCTTCGGGGTTTGGATCCCCGTGCCCGGGGTCGACTCCGCTCAGCTAGCGACTTTCTTCGAGCAGGCGCTGGGCGGGGGGATCTTAGGGTTCGTCAACCTCTTCACCGGCGGAGCGTTCGAGAACTTCTCGATCTTCGCCTTGGGCGTGATCCCGTACATCAACGCCTCGATTATCATGAGCCTGTTGCAGGCCGTGATCCCCTATCTGAAGGAACTGCAGAAACAGGGGGATGAAGGGCGACGGGTCCTGAACCGCTATACCCGCTATGGCACGGTGGGGCTGGCGCTGCTGCAGGCGATGGGGGTAAGCTACGTCATCGCCAGTCAGGGGCTGCTCCTCCCCGACGTCTCGCCCGGGCTGTTCTACTTCACCTCCGTGGTGGGGCTCACCACGGGGACGATGTTCCTGATGTGGTTGGGCGAGCGGATCACGGAGAACGGGATCGGGCGAGGGGTCTCTATGATCATCATGGCCGGGATCCTGGCCGGCTACCCACCCCTTATCGCCAACGCCGTGCAAGCCTTCGGTCCCGCCGGAGGGGTCAACCCGATCTGGGCTCCCATCCTGCTCTTGGTCTTCGTCGCGGTGGTGGTGGGGGTCATCCTGGTGCAGCTCGGGGCGCGACGGGTGGAGATCCAGTACGCCAAACGGGTGGTGCGCGGCCGCGTCTACGGCGGCCAGAACACCTTCATCCCCTTTGCCGTAAACCAAGGAGGGGTCATCCCCATCATCTTCGCTGCAGCGATTCTCACGTTGCCCCAGACGTTGCTCCAGATCCCCGCGGTGCAGAGTCTTATCAACCGAGGGCCGGAGTTCCTCCAGGTCCTGAGCAACGACATCCAGGCCGGCGGCTGGTTCTACCTCCTCCTCTATGGGGTGTTGATCTTCTTCTTCACCTACTTCTACAGCGCGATCGTCTTCAACCCGCAAGATCTGGCGGACAACCTGCGGCGCTGGGGGGGCTTCATCCCCGGGATCCGACCGGGCAAGCCGACCGCGGACTACCTGGAGCGAATCCAGACCCGGCTGCTCACCATCGGCGGCCTCTTCTTGGTGATCATCGCGCTGCTGCCGTTCATCGTGCTCAACTTGAGCGGCGGTGCCCTGCAGGTCGCCTTCGCCCTGGGCGGGACCTCGGTCTTGATCGCCGTCGGCGTGGCGGTGGACACGATCAAGCAGATCGAGGCCCACATGGTGGAGCGCCACTACGAGAGCCTGATCCGCAAGGGCGGCGCGGTCCTGGGAGGGCGGCGGGGCTGACGCCATGGCCATGGGCTGTGCGGGGGCAAAGAGGATCGTCCTCTTGGGGCCGCCGGGGGCCGGGAAGGGCACCCAGGCCGAACGCTTGGCCCGCCATCTCGATCTGCCGCTCATCGTGACGGGCGATCTCCTAAGGGCCGCCGTGCGGGAGGGGACTCCCCTGGGGCGGCAGGCCAAAGCGTACATGGACCGCGGCGAGCTCGTACCCCATGAACTCGTCGTGGCCTTGATCCGGGAGGCCCTTCAGAAGATCGAGGTCGAGGGAGGGAAGGGCTTCCTGCTCGACGGCTTTCCCCGCAACCTAGCGCAGGCTCAGGCCCTCGAGGGGATCACGTCCATCGACGTGGCCCTGCTGATCGACGTCCCCCGCGAGGAGGTAGTGCGGCGCTTGAGCGCCCGCCGCGTGTGCGAGAGGTGCGGTCGGGTCTACAACCTCTTGACGCAGCCGCCGCAGCGCGACGAGATCTGCGACGCCTGCGGGGAGAAGCTCACCCAGCGCTCGGACGACACCCCCGAAGTGGTCGCAAAACGGTTCGACGTCCAGTATAATCAAGAAGCGCAGCCGCTGATCGAGTCCTATCGCCAAAAGGGCCTCCTCCTCTCCATCGACGGTGTGGGTTCCGTGGAGGAAGTCTTTGGGCGGATCGTGCGGGCCCTGGAGGGGCGCTGCGCGGGTGCGGGGGGTTCGCCATGATCCCCCTGAAGACGGCGGGTGAAATCGAGATCTTGCGCGAGAACGCGCAGATCTTGAATGAGATTCTAGCGGAGTTGCTCCGGGCGGCGCGGCCCGGCGTCTCCACGGGCGACCTCGATCGCCTCGCGGAGCGCCTGGTGCGCGAGGCCGGAGTCCGCTCCGCGTTTAAGGGCTACAAGGGGTATCCCGCGACGATCTGTGCGTCCGTCAACGAGGAGGTCGTCCACGGGATCCCGCGGGATGACCGGGTGTTGCGCGATGGGGACGTGCTCTCCATCGACATCGGGATCGAGCGGAACGGGTACTTCGCCGACCGGGCGGACACGGTGATCGTGGGCCGCCCCCGGGCGGAGGATCTTGAGCTGATCGAGGTGGCCCGGGAGGCCCTCGCGCAGGGGATCGCCGCGGCCCGCGCCGGAGGCCGCTTGGGGGACATCTCCCACGCGATCGGGGCGTATGTGGTGCGCCGCGGGTATAATTTCGCCAAGCGCTTCGTGGGCCACGGGATCGGTCGGGCGATGCACGAGGACCCCCAGGTGCCCAACTACGGGACTCCCGGGAAGGGACCCAAGCTGCGCGCCGGGATGGTCCTCGCGATCGAGCCCATGGTCTGGAGGGCCGAGCCCGACGAGACCCCCGAGGAGGAAGAGCGCGTCTTGGCCGACGGCTGGACCGTGGTCACCCCCCGGGGCCAGCGGGCGGCCCACGTGGAGGAGATGGTCCTCATCACCGCCGACGGGCCGGAGGTGCTCACGGCCACGGCCACAGCCACGGAGGTAGCGGCGAAGACGGGAAACGAGATAAGGGTGAGCTTAGGTTAGGGTAAGCTAAAAAACCCAGAGAGGAAGGCAGGCGAAGCGAAGGCGAGCGAAGGAGGGGAGAGCATCGGCAAGGTAGAGACGATTCGACAGCGCGGGGAGGTCGTCGAGGCCTATCCCGGCTCGACGTTCAAGGTGAAGCTCGAAGACGGTCGGGAAGCTCTCTGCCACGTGTCGGGTCGGATGCGCAAGTACTACATCAAGATCTTGCCGGGCGACAAGGTGATTGTGGAGTTTACTCCCTATGATCTGACGCGGGGACGGATCGTCTACCGCGAGAGCTAGTGGAAGACGACGACGGGACGAAGCGGAGCGAAGCGAGGCGATGGAGATGAAGGTGCGAAGCTCGGTGAAGAAGATCTGCGATCACTGCCAGCTGGTGCGGCGGGGCGGGAAGCTCATGGTGATCTGCAAGAACCCCAAGCACAAGCAGCGGCAGGGGTAACCGCGAGGAGGGCGAAGACGGGTGGCACGGATTGCCGGTGTGGATTTGCCGAACAAGAAGCGCGTGGAGGTGGCGCTCACGTACATCTACGGGATCGGGCGCCCCACGAGCCAGCGCATCTTGGCCAAGACGGGGATCGATCCCGACAAGCGCGTCCACGAGCTTACGGAAGCGGAGATCGCGGAGCTGCGCAGGGAGATCGAGGGGAACTACCTCATCGAGGGGGATCTGCGGCGGAAGGTGAAGTCCGACATCGACCGCCTGAAGCAGATCAAGTGCTACCGCGGACTTCGCCACACGGTGGGCCTGCCGGTGCGCGGCCAAAAGACCCGGGCCAACGCCCGCACCTGGAAGGGACCGCGTCCGGCCAAGGCCGGAAAGAAGCGCTAGAAGCGCTCATCGCTGCTACATGAGAGGGATTTACGATGGCGAAGAAGCAACTCGATCGCGCACGGGTGCACGTGCACGCGACGTACAACAACACGATCATCACGCTCACGGACTTGGAGGGGAACGTGCTCGCCTGGAGCAGTCCCGGCGTGGTGGGCTTCAAGGGCTCGCGGAAGGGCACGCCCTACGCGGCCCAGCTCGCCACCGACCGCCTCATCGAGAAGATGAAGGAGTTCGGCATAAAATCCGTGATCGTCACCGTGGACGGGACGGGCTCGGGGCGCAACTCCGTGGTCAACGCCCTCAAAAACAGCCCGTTCCGCATCGAGGACGTCAAGAACGTCACCCCGGTGGCGCACTCGTAATTGGATCTGAGAGAGCAGGAGGGAACGCCCTATGGGCCGATATACGGGACCGAAGTGTAAACTGTGCCGGCGCGAGGGGCAGAAGCTCTTTTTGAAGGGCGCGAAGTGCTTAACGGAGAAGTGCCCCGTGACGCGGCGCAACTACCCGCCGGGGGTCCACCGCGGCGGGTGGCGGCGCACCTCCCAATACGCCCAGCGCCTGCGGGAGAAGCAGAAGCTCAAGAGGATGTACGGCGTCCGGGAGCGGCAATTTTTGCGCTACATGGAGCTGGCCAAGAAGGTCAAGGGGGTTACGGGCGACATGCTCCTGGAGCTTCTGGAGCGGCGGCTCGACAACGTCCTGTATCGGGGGGGCTTGGCCTCCTCGCGGGATCAGGCGCGCCAGCTCATCAACCACGGCCACGTCTGGGTGAACGGGCGCCGGGTGGACATCCCCTCGTTCCTGGTTCGGCCCGGGGACGTGGTCGCCTTCAAGGAGAACTCGCTGGCCAAGAAGGGGATTAAAGCCATTATGGAGGAGGTCGCGCAGCGGAAGGAGCCGATCCCCGAGTGGCTGGAGCGTCAGAACGGCCAGATCCGCGTGGTAGACAAGCCCAAGGTGGACGAGCTGCGCGAATCCGTCCAGATGAACTTGATCGTGGAGTTCTACTCGCGATGATGCGGGCAAATGCGAGGAGGAGAAGAGGAGCATGGGCACGACGATGAAGACCCAGGCCGAGATGGCCCCAGCCGGCCCCATCATCCCGGAGATCAAGGTAGACGAGCTGGAGGAGACCTACGGGCGCTTCGTGGTGGAGCCGCTGGAGCGGGGCTACGGCACGACCGTGGGGAACGCCCTGCGCCGGGTGCTGCTCTCGTCCATCCCCGGCGCGGCGGTCACCCGCGTGCGCTTCAGCGGCAAGTACCACGAGTTCGACACGATCCCCGGCGTCAAGGAGACGATCCTCGAGATCATCTTGAACCTCAAGGAGCTGGCGATTCGCATCACGCACGGGGGCGACGAGCTGCGACGGTTCGTGCTCATCGCCGAGGGGCCCGGAGAAGTGACCGCGGGACAGATCGAGGTCCCCTCCGGGGTGGAGATCCTCAACAAAGATCTCCACATCGCCACCCTCGACGAGGGAGGGCAGCTCGAGATCGAGATGGAGGTCGAGACGGGCTTCGGGTATCGCTCCGCCGAGCGCAACAAGAAGGAGGACATGCCCCTAGGCGTGATCGCCGTGGACTCCGACTTCTCCCCCGTACGAAGGGTCAATTTCGTGGTGGAGGAGACCCGCCAGGACAAGCGATCCGGCTTGGACCGCTTGGTCCTCGAGATCGAGACGAACGGTGCGGTGCGACCGGAGGAGGCCCTTCACCACGCGGCACAGATCTTGATCCAGCACTTCCAGCTCTTCTCGGAGTTCACTCCGCACCCCTTCGCCCAGGCTCAAGAGACCGAGGAGGAGCTGCGCCGGATGGAGACCCCCCTGGAGGAGCTGGGCTTCGACAAGCGGGCCTGCAACCTCCTCCGGGAGAAGAACATCATCACCCTGGGGGATCTGCTCCAGCACACCCGTGAAGAGATCTTAGACATCCACAAGTTCGGGGAGAAGACGCTTATCAAGGTGGAGGAGCGACTCCAGGAGCTGGGGTACGAACTGCCCAGCGGTCGGCGCAAGCGGGAGCCTGCGGACTAGGGATTGCTAAGCCGACGAGAGGAAGGGATCGGGAATGCGGCACAAGAAGAAAGGCCGAAAGCTCGGACGGCAGCCCTCGCACCGGAAGCGGATGCTCGCCGGTCAGGTGAAAGCTTTGATCGCCCATGGCAAGGTGGACACCACCGTCGCCCGGGCCAAGGAGAGCCAGGTATTGGCGGAAAAACTGGTCACCTGGGCGAAGGAGGACACCACCCACAACCGGCGGATGGCCTTCCGCGTGCTTCAGGACAAGCAGGCCGTCAAGAAGCTCTTCGAGGAGATCGGGCCGCGCTACAAGGACCGCCCCGGGGGCTACACCCGGGTGCTGAAGCTGCCGCCCCGCCGCGGCGACGGCGCGGAGATGGCCCGACTCACCTGGGTGGAGGAGTCCTCCGGCTGACATGATGACGGGCTCCGGCCCCGCTTCCGCCCCCCACCCCGCCATCCAATGCGAAAACCTCACGAAGCACTATAACGGCGTTCCCGCGCTCGAGGGGCTCACCCTCCGGATCCCGGAGGGGAGCATCGGGCTTTTGGGGGAGAACGGGGCCGGAAAGACCACCTTCATCAAGCTGGTGTTGGGTCTTCTCCGTCCGACGGCGGGCTCCGCGCGCGTGCTGGGCTACGACGTCTCCCGCCCCCGGGAGGCCTTGGAGCTGCGCCGTCGGGTGGGCTACATGCCCGAAGACGACTGCCTTCCCCCTGATTACAGCGCCTTCGATTTGCTGGTGCGCTTAGGGAGGCTCTCGGGGCTGCCCAAGGAGACGGCTGTACAGCGGACCCACGACGTGCTCCATCTGGTGGGCTTAGGCGAGGAGCGCTACCGCCCCATCGGGGGGTATAGTACGGGGATGAAGCAGCGGGTCAAGCTGGCCCAAGCCCTGGTGCACTCCCCCCGGCTCGTGCTGTTGGACGAGCCCACCAGCGGCCTCGACCCCCAGGGCCGCGAGGAGATGCTCGACCTCATCCGCGAGATCCGCGCCAAGATGCGACTCAGTCTGGTGCTGTCCACCCACCTCCTCCCCGACGTGGAGAAGACCTGCGATCGCGTGATCATCCTGAGGGCGGGGCAGCTCCTCGCCCAGGGGCCCCTTCAAGAGCTGGTACGCGGCGTCCACGAGGGCGTGGCGGTCCGGATCGTCGGCGACCGCGGAGCCTTCTTGCAGAAACTCCAAGAGAGGGGCCTGCGCGCCGAGGAGCGGGGGAGCGAGATCCTCGTTTACGCTCCTTCTCCTCCCTCTCAAGCTCAAGACGACCCCGAGACGGTCTATGATATCATCGTGGAGGCGGCGGCTGCGACGGGAGCGCAGCTGCGACGGATGGAGCGCCCGAGTCGCTCCCTCGAGGAGCTCTATCTGGAGCTGTACGGGGAGGCTTCCGGATGACTCAACATCAACAGCCGGAGGGGAAGATCTACGACCTCGGCTATCGCCCCTATGAGGGGCGCTACGTCGCCCGTTGGGCAGCGATCCTCGGGTTGATGATGGAGGACCTCCGGCGGGCGCTGGGGGCGGGCAAGAGCGGGAAGTATAAGGTGTTGGTGCTGCTCGTCCTGATGATCGAGCTGGGGATCTTCCTCTTCTTTCTGCTTACGAGCCAGCTGGCGGACGCCTTCGGCGGCGGACCGGGGATCCCCTCTTGGCTCGTCAACCCCTTCAGCGGCTTTTACAGCTCCATCGGGCTGGTCCTCCTCCTGCTCAGCGCGCTGATCGTCCCGGACCTCGTCTGCAACGATCGGCGGTATCGCGTCTACCCCCTCTATCTGGCCCGTCCCCTCTACGTGCACGAGTATCTGTTGATGAAGGGGTTGGCGGGGATCGGGGGGCTTACGCTCTTCGCCCTGGGCCCCGCGCTCCTGCTCTTCGTGGGGAAGGCGTTCCTCGCCCCCGACGCGCTTCTCTACGTCCGGGAGCACCTGCGGGACCTGGGGGCGCTGCTTGCCGCAGGGCCCGTGTTGGGGATCTTCTACGGGAGCCTGGCGCTGGGGATCTCCTCGCTGACCTCGAGCCGCACGTACGCCGCCGGGGCGATCATCGGACTCCTCTTCCTCCTGGGGCTGGTGAGCGGGATGCTCCTCTTCCTGGTGGGCGAGCGCTGGGTGCTCCTCGTCGACGTCGAGGACTACGCTCATCAGGTGAAGAACGCGCTCTTTGGGCTGATGGAGCCCATCGAGGTGTCGGTCATGGTGCAGATCGAGGAGGACGTCGTCCGCGAGGAGGGCGTGCGGCTGGAGCCCTACTCCCCCTGGGTCTACGGGCTGGGGACCGCTTGGGTCGTTGCGGTCTCGTGGGCGGCGGCGTGGCTCCGCTTCCGGAAGGAGGCCCTCTGATGCCGTTGGGCGAGGCGACGATCCGGATCGAAGGGGTCACGAAGCGCTACGGAAACGTGGTGGCCCTAAGCGACGTCTCCCTCGAGATTCGCCCGGGGGTGGTCGGACTGTTGGGCCCCAACGGCGCGGGGAAGACCACGCTGCTGAAGCTTTTGGCCGGGCTCTTGGTCCCCACGACGGGCCGGGTGCGCGTGCTCGGGAGCTCCCCCCGCCGCGACCCCTCGCTGTACGCGCGCATCGGGTACTGCCCCGAGAGCGAGCGTCTTTATGACTTTCTCACGGGGATGGAGTTCTTGGAGCTGTGCGCCCGGCTTCACAAACTCCCCAACCCTCGCGAGGCGGCGGAGCGGGCTCTCGAACGGGTGGATCTAGGGAAAGAGCGGGACAAGCGGATCGGGGCCTACAGCCGGGGGATGCGCCAGCGCATCAAGGTCGCGCAGAGCCTGCTGCACGACCCGGAGGTGCTGCTCTTGGACGAGCCGCTCAAGGGGACAGACCCCGCCCAACGGCGGACGCTTATACAGATCATCCGCGCTTTAGGGGAGGAGGGCAAGACGGTGGTCGTCTCCTCCCACATCCTCCATGAGGTCGAGAGGATGGCCTCGCAGATCGTGCTCATCCACAAAGGGCGGCTGCTGGCACAGGGGGACTTCCACGCCCTCCGGGAAGCGATGGAGGACCGGCCTCACAAGGTGGCCCTTGCGGCCAGCGACCCGAAGAGGCTGGCGGCGCTCCTCACCGAGCGGGCCCCCGTGCGCGGGGTGGACTTCGACGCGATCGATGGGGGAAGGGTGATCGTGGAGGTCACGGAGCCGGAGCGCTTCTATCAAGAGCTGCCCAAGCTCGCCGTGGAGGCGGGCATCCGCCTTCGGGAGATCCGCGGCCTCGACGAGGACCTAGAGAGCGTCTTTCGGTACTTGGTGACCCGCTGATTTTCGTATGAGCATACTCGAGCTCTCGTTGGTGCGGTTTACGCTGCGGCAGGCCCTCGGTCGGCATCGGCCCGGACGATGGGTCTTCTTGGGCTTCCTCGCGGTGCTCCCGGCGCTCATCGTGGCGGTCGTGCTGCAGGCGGGCCGCCTGGATGCGGAGCTCGCCCAGGAGCTGGCGGATCGGGAGCTCCGCGTCGCGTTCCTGCGGGATCTCTTCGAGGGTTTCCAGCTCCCGCTCCTCTATCCCCTGATCGCGTTGCTCTTGACGGTCCCCGCGCTGAGGGAGGAGATCGACGGGGATACGCTTCCCTATGTGTGGTTGAAGCCCCTCTCGCGGGGGGCGATCGTCGTCTCGAAGTACGCGGGGGCCCTGCTGGGAGCTCTTTTTCTCGCGGGGCTCAGCACGGCGGTGGGAGCTGCGTTGCTCCTGCCGGAGGGGTCGATGGTGGGGCGGCTGGTGCTGGCCACCTTCGCGGCCCTTCCGGCCTACGGCGCCCTCTTCCTCGTGCTGAGCGTCTGGACCCCGCGGGCCCTGCTCCTGGGGCTCGTCTACGTGATCGTCTGGGAGGGGCTGTTCAGCCGCATCTCGGACGCGGCTTCTCAACTGAGCGTGCGGCACTACGCCGTGGCCGTGGAGCGGGCCCTCCTGGGGGTGGGCGAGCCCATCGAGCCCTCTTTGGGAGCGAGCTTGGGTGTGCTCCTGGGGCTTGCGGTCGGGCTCGTAGCGCTGGCCGCCTGGCGCTTCTCGCGGATGGAGTTCTCGGGAGGGGAAGGGTCTTAGGCCTTCCTCCCCTGCATCAGAAGAGCATCAGAAGACCCGGATCTCCCGATCCCCCGGGATCTCGATGCGGAAGCGGGGCGAGAAGCTGCTCACTACCCCCTGAATCTCGAAGACGTCGGGGCGGGTGCCCCGCGGGACCGTCACTTGATAGACCACGCGAAGCTCTTCCCCCGGGGTGAGGGTTCGGAACCAGAGCCACTGGGCCTCGGAGCCCTTGAAGGCCGCCCCCTCGGGGTCCACGGATCCCACCCGCCAGCCCTCCGGAAGGTCCTCGTCCAGTCCCAGCCCGTTGATCGTCTCGTTCACCACGATCTCGACGGTGACCTGGAAGGCGCTTCCCGCCGGGACGCGGTAGCCCTCCAGGGGGCTCTCGATGACCCGCCGGACCCGCACGGGCGCCGTGCGCACCCGCACGTCTTGCGCGGTGAGGGCCTGAACCCCGGCGCCGTCCGTGACCTGCAACGTCACCCGATGGGAGCCGCTTTCGTCGAAGAGATACGTCACGGTCGGCTCGTCGGTGCGGATCTCAAAGACCCCATCCCCGTCGAAGTCCCACTCGTAGCGGACCACATCGGGAGAGGAGCCGCTGGCGTCGAAGAGCACCTCCGTGTTGATGTCGGGATCTGGGGGTTCAAAGAGGAAATCGGCTCGGGGACCGCTTCCCGTCTGGGCGTGGGCCGTGCCCAGAAGGAGGAGCAGGCTCAGGGTAAGGGTGAAGGCACCCGCAAACCCAAGGATCCCCCAAGGAGTTCGTCTGCGCACGCGCATGTCCATGGTTCTCTCACATCCTCGAGGTTTTCCGTCTCTGTCTCCATCTCCGTCTCTGTTTCTCGTACTCTGCGGGCAATTTACTCCCCCGGCAGCGGCTCGAAGACGGAGGTGTCCGTGAGCCAGTAGGCGACCAGCTCTTGCATGGTGCGGAAGTCGATCTTCTGCTTGTTTCCGGCGGCGTCCTCCGTGAAGGGTACTTCCATGCCCTCCCGCCACCAGGAGATCGCCTGCAGGATCTGGTTCAGGTCGATCTTGTGGGTGGGAAAGCCCTGAAGATCCAAGGAACGATTGCTTCCATCCCAGTGAGCGATCACCACCCGGATGGGGAAGCCTGACAGGATCTCGATCTGGGTGTCTCCCGTGACGGGAAGGCTCACCCGCGGTGAGGCGCTGCTGAGCGTCCCGTCGATGCGGTACGTCCCCGGCGTCTCGTCGTCGGGGACCGTGACCTCGTAGACGATCGTCTTGACGGTGCCGGGTTCTAACACCTCAGTGAAGAGCCACTGTAGGTCTTCCAGGCGCAGCTCGGCGGTGGAGTTGTCAATGGGGCGCACCACCCAGTCCTGGGGGACGTTCTCGTCGAGTCCTGCGCCGTGGATGCGCGTGTTCGCCCGGATCTGGACGGTCACACGGAACGTCTGGCCGGGGATCGTCTGGTCCACGGGGATGTAGGTGTCAATGGTGCGTCGGACGCTGAGCTCGGGGGTGAAGACGGTGATCGTACGGCGGGTGACGGCTTCTACCCCTTCATCGCTGGTGACGGTCAGGGTCACGGTGTATTCCCCATCGGCCGGGAAGCGGTGCGTGGGGTTGGGTTCGAAGGCTCGTGTCCCGTCGCCGAAGTCCCAAACCCACCTTGCGATCTTGCCCCGGTTGAGAGTCGTCTCGTCGAAGAAGCGCACCTCGTCAAAGAGCGTGGGGTTCTCCGGTTCAAAGCGGAAAGCGGCTTCTACCGTCTGCGGAGGGGTAAAGACGGTGATCGTCTGAACAGCGCTCTCCTGCACGCCCTGATCGCTGGTGACCGTGAGCGTAACCCGATAGGTGCCGTCGGCCGGGAAGCGATGGGTGGGGTTGCGCTCCGTGGAGGTCGTTCCGTCGCCGAAGTCCCACCTCCAGGCCACGATCTGTCCGGCTTCCACGGTGCTGCGGTCGAAGAAGCGGACTTCGTCGAAACGGGTGGGGTTGCGGGGTTCGAAGAGGAAGTCGGCGGTGACGAGCGGTGGGCGGGGGCGGACCTCCAGGGAGAGGAGAGGAAGGTCCCGCGTGACCTCGCGTCCCCGGAAGTCGCGGTAGCGAATCTGGGAGGGCGCAGCGGTGAGAGCCCAGGTTCCCTCCTGTTCTCCGCTGATCTGCAATTGGGTCTGCCAGCGATCGCCCGGGCGCAGGTCGGTCAGGGTCCACCGGAGAGTCGTCGAGCCGTCGGGGTTCGAGAGGACCTGGGACGGCGGGTTCTCCAAGGCTTGCTCGTAGCGCAGCTCGGGGGCTAGGGTCTGAACGATTTGCACATCACGGATCAGCGGATCGTTCGGGTCGATCGAGATTTGTAGGATGCGGTCGACGATCGCGTCGTGAAAGGCAGGGAAGAAGACCCCTCCGGTGATGCGGGCGATCTCCTCCAAGAGGGCCCGATTGACGGACCGGCCCACGCCCACAGGGTAGATGACGATTCCCCGGTCGGCGGCCTTGCGCGCCTCTTCTAAGGGGTCGCGCCCGTAGTTCGTCCGCCCGTCGGTGAGGAGAATTTGTAAGCGCTCCGCCTCGGGTCGACCGGCCAGGCTGAGCTCTTCGGTGGCGACGGCCATCCCTTCTCCCAACGCGGTCTTGCCCTCGGGGACGAGTCCGCGAAGGGCCTCCCGAATCGCCTGCGATCGCGCGGCGGGCACCAAGCGCACGTCCAAGCGGGCCTCCGTGGCAAAGGAGACCAAGGCCACGCGGTCCTCGAACCCTAGGCGGTCCAGGATGCGCTCCGCGGCCTCCGCAGCGTCCTCGATGGGAAAGCTGGCCGAGCGGTCCACGACGAGCACCACGTCGGCTACCATGCGCTGGGGACGGCTTGCAGCTTCCAGAGACAAGGTGAGCGTCGTTCGCTCCGGCTCGGCCCCGGATCCCCGGAGAAAGACTCGGTCCGGGGTCAGCCCCAACCGGACGTTCAACAGCGGCGTAGTCACCGTCTCTACCGGAGGTTGCGCTTGAGGGCTCCCCGGGACCAAGGAGATCCCCAAAAGCAGCGCCAGCAAGGCGAACGCCGGCAAGCTTCGCGCGCGCCCCTGCCTCTCGTGGAGGCTGCTCCATGCCTGTCCCTGTCGTTGTCGTTTCTTCCGGTCGTTCCTAGGCCGTTGTCGGTAAGCCATCCCCGTCATCGCCTCCTCGCCCTCCTTTTCCCCTTCGTGCACCTTTTCTTCGTTTGGTTCAGTTCGGCGGAGCGGCCGCTCCGGGGAGCGGGCGGTCCACCGGCGTGTCCGTCAGCCAGTGGGCGATGAGCGTCTTGATCATGTCGAAGTCGATCATCTGGCCGCAGGTGCCAGGCACGTCCACGTCCTCGAGCCAGAAGGCGATCGCGGCCTGGATCTGATCGAACTGGATGAGGTTCGAGAGCGTAACATCGATGTCGTTCTCCACGGTGTCGAGGTGGGCGATCGCCACTGGGACGGAGAGGCACTCCACCAGCTGCACTTCCGTGTCGCCTCCGGTGAGGGCCTCGAAGCGGGGGATCACGCTCTGGCTGCTCCCCTGGAACCGCACGGTCCCGGTGCTGACGTCCTCGGCGGGCACGGTCACCTCGTAGACGATCGTGCGCCGCTGCCCCGCCGCCAGCTTCTCGGAGAAGACCCACTCGCGGGTGGGGCGCTTGAAGACGGCTCCTCCGCTGTCGATGGGCTTGATCTCCCAGCGGACGGGGAAGATCTCCCGCACGCCGAAGCCTGCAAGGTCCGTGAGGGCTTCGAGCTCCAGCTTGACGGTGAAGACCCGGCCGGCGGTGTCCCCCGGCAGGTAGACTTGCGAGAAGGGGAGCGGGGTGAGGATCGAGCGCACCACCATCGCTCCCTGGGCGGGCTGATCGGGGATCTCTTGGTCGACGGGGATGCCCTCCAGCTGCCGGGCCACCAGCTTCTTCATGATCTCGAAGGTCACCTGTGCGTCGCAGGTGGCGGGGACTCCCGCGTCCTCCAGCCAGTAGGAGAAGGCCCGCTGGAGCTGATCCGCGGTGATGTACTCGTCCAGACGCAGATTGACGACGTCCTGGAGCGTGAGGTGGGCGACGGCCACGGGGATGGAGAGGCAGTCCACCAAGGCGATCTCCGATTCCCCCGATACGGTCGTCAAGAAGGCGGGGGAGGCGCTCTCCAGCGTCCCCGTGATCTCGAAGACGCGCGGCAGCGGCCCCAACGCCGCCTCGGGCCGCACGGTCACATCGTACACGACCCGGCGGATCTCGTTGGCCTGGATCGTCTCCGCCCAGACGAACTGCGTCTCCGCCCGCTTGAAGGTCGCACCGCCTGTGTCGATGGGGGTCACCTCGAACCCCGGAGGGAGGTCCTCGTCCAACCCCAAGCCGTTGACGGGCAGTCCGGCCTCGATCTCGACCGTCACCCGGAAGGTGAAGCCCGGCGCGACCTCGGGGGTGGAGATGCGGCGGATGGCCCGCACGCTTACCTCTACGATCCGAACGGTCTTCGTGACGGTGGCCGTGATGCCCTGATCGTCGATCACCTTCAAGGTTACGGCGAACTCGCCCACCTCGGTGAAGGTGTGCTCGATGGTGGGCGAGGCGGTGCTCACCTCGAAGATCCCATCTCCGTTGAAGTCCCACTCGTAGCGCACGATGGCCCGTCCGGGGGAGGGGCGCGAGGCCCGCGCGTCGAACGTCACCGAGACGCCCACCCCCGGCGTCTCCGGGCTGAAGGTGAAGTCCGCCACCGGAGGGATGCCGAACTGGGCCGTAAGCGTGATGGGGGCCGTCAGACTGGGCAGCAGGATCGTCTCGGGGTTCGGGAGCTCTCCACTGAGGGCGGCGAACTCCAAGATCCCCGCGCCGAACTGGGGGGTGATCGTGATCTGGAAGCTCTCAGGAAGGGGTCCCAGGGCGAGCCCGTCGCTGAACCCCGGCTGCCAGGTCCAGCTCACCTGGGCTGTAGGGGGCGTCAACGACCAGACGTCATCGGGGTCGTCTTGTACCAGGAACTGAACCCCCTCGGGAAGGCCTTCAAATGCGAAGGTCGCGCTTCCTGGGGTTGCATCGGTGCGCCCGTGGAGGACGACCAAGCTGAGCGTTCCGCTCGTAGTGTCCTCGTAGAAGAAGAGGAGACTTCGCCCGACCGTCTCCAGTCCCGTGTTGGACTGAAAGTTGGCGTAATTGTAAAACTGCACGACGTCTTGCGGGTTCTTGAGCGGCACCAAGGTCGCGCTGAAGTCCCCCTGCTGCAGGGTGAAAAATACTGTAGGGCTGGGTGTAGGTGAAGGAACTTGGGCCTTGGCCTCGCCAAAGGGGATAAGAACGATGCCCCCTCCCACGGTTCCGACGACCCACAGGATCCATCCGAGCAGAGGAGCTACGCCGGTCCGACCTCTCATTCCTGGCCTCCTTTTCTCGTTCTCATCACGATTCGCCGCGGGCAAGGATTCGATGAAGATCGAAGATCTGCTCTCCACTATAGCATCCGCGGCGGACCGCAAACTGTGACGTGGGCTACGCCGGACGTCCTTACCGGCCCACCCGGTCCGAGCGCCCTGGGGAGAACTCTACCCGAAAGGGGAGAACGGCGTCAAGACCTCCTGATGGAGTACAGGGCAGGCAAGGAGGGCAAACGCTTCCCGAAGGCCGACGGGTCGGAGGCCGGAGCGTGCGGAGGAGTGAGTGCCGTTCGGACGACCCCCTAGGCGCTTATCGAAGGAGTTCCTCGGGGAGGGGCTCCGGCTTCTGGGGACCGTGGGGGTGATCCGGCCCCGGATACACCTTCAGTTTCTTGAGCATGCGGCGGCCCAGGGTGGACTTGGGGAGCATCCGCCGGACGGCCTCGTACAGGGGCGCGGTGGGGTGGCGGGCGATCTCCTCCTCGAAGGTCCGCTCGCGCAGGCCGCCGGGATAGCCCGAATGGTGATAATATCGCTTCTGCTCGCGCTTCTTGCCCGTCACCTTCACCCGGGCGGCATTGATCACCACCACATAGTCCCCGACGTCGACGTGGGGGGTGTAGATGGGCTTGTGCTTGCCCATGAGCACCCGGGCGATCCGGGAGGCCAACCGTCCCAGGGTCTGCCCCTGGGCGTCGACGAGGTACCACTTCCGCTCCCAGGTCTTGCCCATCTCTTCCTTCTTCATCACGATCGTCTTCTGCATCCCTTGGGTTCCCATGATCGTTCATCCTCGCTCTGGCTTGTGCTGTCCCCTTGGAACGGAGCTGTGAACGGAACATCTAGGGGGAGAGCGCTCTACTATAGCGAACGAGGGGAGCGTTTGCAATCGCCCCCCAAGGCTGAGACGTACCCAGTATTGAAAGGGAGACCTCCTGAGGGCAAGCTAGCGATCGATCCAGCAGCCATCCCCCAGGAGGTGATCCCCGTGACGGGAGAATGGTATAGACACGTAGTCCGCTGGGTCAACTGTGCCTTCCAAAGGGAGAGGCGGACCCGCCGAAGGTTGCTGGCGTTAGTGAGCTGGGCGGTGTTGCGACGACGCTCGGTCTGCCTGTCCGAGCTGGCCCGAGCTCTTCCGGGACCCACGGCCCACCATCACAAGAAGAAGCGGCTCTATCGCTTCCTCTCCCAAGGGAGATGGGAGCCCTTCTCCCTGCTGTTGGGAGTGCTGCCTCGGGTGCTGGAGCGGTTCGGCTTCCGCAGGGGACGGGTGCCCCTTGGTCTGGACTGGACCCCTCTGCGCCCGGAGGAGCAGGCCCTGGTGGCGGCCATTCCCTGCCAGGGGCGAGGGATTCCTCTGCTGGTGTGGGCCACCTCTTGGACCCAGATCCGCCGAGGGACGGGCCGGCCCGATCTGGAGCAGGCCTTCGTCCGGCATCTGGTGAGCGCCCTGCCCGCGGAGGTGGAGCCGGTGCTGCTGGCCGATCGCGGCTTTGGCCATGTGCGCTTCCTGCGGTTCCTCCAGGGACTGGTGCGCACGCTGGGGAGACAGGTGCACTTCGTGGTACGGCTGCCCGGAAAGATCGAGGTGGAACACCGGGGGAGAAGCGGTCTGCTGGGGGAATGGCCTCTCTCTCCCGGAGAGAAACTCCTCTTGGAAGGGGCATGGCTGCGCCGGGACCGGGCGGTGCGGGTGAACTTGGTGCTGGTGTGGCAGGAAGGGCAGAAAGAGCCGTGGTTTCTGGCCACCGATCTGGAGGACCCTCAGGAGGCGATCCGGCTCTACCGGCAGCGGGCGTGGATCGACGAGCTGTTCCGGGATTGGAAGAGCCACTTCGGCCTGGAGGAGAGCCGGGTGGCTTCGGTGGAGCGGTTGGAGAGGCTGCTGGTGGGGTTGGTGGTCGCCTATTGGGTGCTGGCGTGGGTGGGGCTCTTTGGAGTGAGCCGGAGGTTTGTGGGGCAAGTGATCTCGTGGGGGAGGGCAAGCTTTGTCTTCTTGGCGCTGGAGTACCTGCAGGCCCATGGCCCTCCCCAGGGAGTGCTCGTCTGGAAGCCAGTGCGATGAAACTGGGTACGTCTCAGCCCCCCAAGGGTCCTAGAAACAGGAGATCAGCGACGCTTTTCTCTGCGGGCTTCTTCTCCCCCTTTCGACGAAAGCTCCCTGCGGAGGCGCTCGACCTCCTTGCGCAGCTCCTCCTCTTCCACGTCCCCCGAAGGGGCGGTGAGGGCCAACGCGCCCTCGTCCGCCCGAGCCTCCTCGGGCGCGTGCAGCTCTTCCAGGGCCTCGAGCTGCGCCTGGATGCGACGGATCTCCTCCTCGGCCCCGGAGACGGCCTCCTGGAGGTCGGGCATCTCGTCGGAGCTCAGGCCCATCTGCAGCTCTCGGGCTTCGAGCTCCGCTTGGGTGGCCCGATAGCGTAGCTCCAGCGCCTCGGCCTTGAGGCGGTAGAGCTCGAGCTGCCCCACCAAGCGCTCCTTGTGCGCTTTGAGCGTCTCCTGTTGCCTGCCCAACGCTTCCACGGTCTCGCGCAGGCGCCGGAGCTCCTCCTCGTGGCGGAGCTTCTCCCGCAGCGCCGCTTTCGCCAGGTCCACCTGGCCCAGCTTGTAGTGCTTGCGGGCCTGCTCCTCATAGCGTTGGACCAATCTCTCCAAGCTGCCGGCGCGGCCCCGGAGCTGCTGGCGGACCTCCCCCAACTTGAGGGCCTGCCAGCTCAAGCGGTTCATGCTCTCAAAGAGCTTCTCTTTATGCTCCTCTAAGAGCTTGAGGGGATCGCGGGGCCTTCGGCCCCGGCGCCTCAGCGCCAGCAGTCTCTTGAGGCGCGCCCACAGGCTCGGCATGGATGCTCCTTGATTCTGCTTTGTTTTGCTCGGCTTAGGATTAGCGCCAGATCGTCTCCTCGAACGACCGGCCCACGGAGACGAGCGCGACGGGGACGCCCACCGCCTGCTCGATGAACTTCACATACGCCTGGGCGTTCTTGGGCAGCTCCCGCCAGGAGCGGCACCCCCGGATCTCCTCCCGCCAGCCGGGGAGCGTCTCGTAGACGGGCTCACACCGACGGAGGGTCTCGGCGTCCGGGGGGAAGCGCTCGATCCGCTCGCCGTCGCAGCGGTAGGCCACCGCGACCCGGAGCTCCGCGAACCCCGAGAGCACGTCGAGCTTCATGAGCGCCAGCTCCGTGAAGTCGTTGATCCGGGCGGCGTACCGCAGGGCCACGAGATCGAGCCAGCCGCACCTCCGGGGCCGCCCCGTGGTGGTGCCGAACTCGTCCCAGGGGTTGGCCCCCGTCCCGCGGAGCCTCGCTCCGACCTCGCCCGTGTCTTCTGTGGGGAAGGGCCCCGCGCCCACCCGGGTCGTGTAGGCCTTGAGGACCCCGATCACCCGATCCAGCCGCTGCGGGGAGACCCCGGCGCCCACGCCCACCCCGCCCACGGTGGCGTGGGACGACGTCACGTAGGGGTACGTCCCGAAGTCGATATCGAGTAGCGTGCCCTGCGCGCCCTCGAAGAGCACCGTCTCCCCCCGATCGAGGGCCTCGTGAAGGACGCGGACCGTGTCCCCGATGCAGCTGCAAAACGCCTCCGCGACCGTTAGGATCTCCCGGGCGAGGGCCTCCGGCTGCAGGCGGGTCAGTTCGTCGTTCCCGGGGTAGAGCGCCTTGATCCGCTCCAGGTTGCGCTTGAGCTTCTCCGTAAAGCGCTCCGGGTGGAGCAGATCGCCCACACGGAGCCCGCGGCGGGCCACCTTGTCTTGATAGGCCGGACCGATCCCCCGGGCCGTGGTGTCCAGCTCGCTCTTGGCCCCCTCCAGACGCTCGACGACGGGGTGATACGGCAGGATCAAGTGAGCCTGCTCGCTGATGTGCAGCCGAGGCTCCCGTCCTAGGGCCTGTTGGAGCTGCTCGTGCTCCCGGGCCAGCGAGAAGGGCTCGATCACCATCCCGTTGGCCAGCACGCCCGCGCAGTGGGGATGCAGCGCGCCGGAGGGGATGAGGTGAAACTTGAACTCCGAGGGGCCGTCCGCCGGCGTCCTGTGTCCTTCGCCCTCGCCCACCACGACGGTGTGCCCGGCGTTCGTCCCGCCGTTGAAGCGCACCGCCCAGTCGGCGTCCTGGGCGAGCAGGTGGGCGATCTTCCCCTTGCCCTCGTCGCCCCACTGGGCCCCGATCACCGCGATGGCCGTCATCCTTCCGTTCCTCCCTCTCCGTATCTTCTCTTTTCGTTCACTCGGACAGATCCACGCTCACGTCTTCTGCGAGAAGCTCCTCTCGTCGCCCGGAACCCTCCCATTCTACCACGAGCCGCCCCCGAGGCGAGAGCCCGACCGCGCGGGCGGGAACGGGTTCCTCTGCCCCTGCCCGTCGCACCTGGATCCACTCCCCCGACCGCGGCACCGAAAGGCCTTCCCAGAGCTCCCGAACGAACCCGAAGCCCTCCCGGCGAAAGCGCCGGTAGTCCCGGGCGATCCCTCGAAGGGCGTTCTCGTAGAAGCCCTCCAAGGGCACACGCTGTCCGAGGGCTTCGCGCAGCGAGATCGCGGGGACGCCTTCGGGAGTGGGGTTGTTCACGTTGATCCCGACGCCCGCCACGATCCACTCCACCCGTTCGCCCCGCGCGCTCGTCTCCAGCAAGATGCCTCCCAGCTTCCGCCCACAGAGCCAGAGGTCGTTGGGCCACTTCACGCCCACGGGCACCCCATACGCATCCCGTAGGGATCGGGCGAGGGAGACGCCCAGAAGCACCGAGATCCCTCCCGCCTCCGGAGGGGCGATCGGGGGTCTCAGGACGAAGGAGAACCAAGCCCCGCCGGGGGGCGAGTGCCACCCCCGTCCGCGCCGCCCCCGGCCCGATCGCTGTTCTTCAGCGCTCACGATCGTCCCCTCGGGAGCCCCCTCTTGGGCCAGGGAGCGTGCGAGGTCCATCGTCGAGCCCACCGTGGGGTGATGGTGCCACGCGGCGTAGAAGCGCTCGGACGCGAGCGCTTCCTGAACCCGCCCGGGGTCCAAGCGGATAGCCGAGGTCGGGGAGGACGGCGGGGACGGCGGGGAAGGGCTCATGGCGAAGGGGTGCTCTTCTTGAGTCCGACCTTGGCCCGCAGGCCGTTTATGCTCAGCTCCTCCACCCGATCCGCGCCGTCCGGGGGCTCCCCCCAATGGAGCCCGACGGCCAGGGTCTCCGCCGCAAGGCGCTCCCGGAGGCGCTCGACGGCCTCCTGAAGCTCCGGCTCCGCCTCCAAGAAGAGCTCGATGCGGTCCGTCACCTCATACCCGGCCTTCTTGCGCAGCTCTTGGACGTAGCGGATCAGCTCGCGGACGTGCCCCTCGGCCCGCAGCTCCGGGGTCATTTCCGTATCGAGCACCACGACACACTCCTCGTCGAAGGCCACGGGCGCGCCCTTCTCCACACGCTCGGCCACTTTGACCTCCTCGGGGGTAAGCTCCACCCGTTGCCCGTCCACCGTGAGGTCATACGCTCCTTGGGTCTGGAGGGCCTCGGCGACCTCCTGGGGGTCGGCCTGCTCCAGCGCGCTCCGGATCTTGGGGGCCAAGGGGCCGAACCGGGGGCCGATCGCGCGCATCTGGGGCTCGACCTCCCGGCGCACGTGTTGGGAGCGCAAATCTTCGTCGGTGAAGTGGAGTTCCTTGACGTTGAGCTCGGCCTTGACGATCTCGGCGATCTCCTCGGGGAGCCCTCCCGCGGGGTGCTGGACCGTGAGCGCGCGCAGGGGCTGGCGCACCTTGAGGTTGCAGTTCTTGCGGGCGGCCCGGCCCAGCGAGGTGATCTGCCGGGCGACCGCCATCTGCCGCTCCAGCTCCTCGTCCCTGCGGGCGGGATCCCCCTCCGGGTAGCGGCAGAGGTGGACGCTCTCCCCCTCGGGGGCCCCCAGGCCCTGGTAGATCTTCTCGGCCAAGAAGGGCGTAAACGGCGCCAGGAGCTTCGCGAGCCCCCAGAGCATCTCGTAGAGCGTCGAGTATCCGGCCCGCTTGTCGTCCGTGTATTCGGAGCCCCAAAACCGGGGGCGCGAGACCCGCACGTACCAGTTGCTGAGATCCTCCACGAACGTCTCGATGGCTTGGGTGGCCTTTACCACATCGTAGGCATCCAAGGATTCCACGACGGATTGGGCCGTGCGCTCGAAGCGGGAGACGATCCAGCGGTCGAGCCGGGGCCGCTCTTCCCGGGCCACGGCGTGTCGGGCGTAGTCGAACCCGTCGATGGACGCGTACAGCGCGAAGAAGTTGTAGACGTTCTCGATCGTCCCCAAGAAGCGGCTGCGGACTTGTTTGGCTCCCTCGAGGGAGATGGGCCGGTCGCGCCAGGGGGCGCTCCCCGAATAGAGATACCACCGTAAGGTGTCGGCCCCGAACTCGTCCACGAGGGCCATGGGGTCGAGCACGTTCCCCCGGGACTTGCTCATCTTCTGGCCCTTCTCGTCCAGCCCCAGCCCCGTCATGAGCACGTGACGATACGGGTGCGGGTAGGGCTCGTCGGGGTACAGCAACGTGCTCGTCACCATGAGGGTGTAGAACCAGCCGCGGGTCTGGTCGATCCCCTCGCAGATGAAGTCCGCCGGGAACTGCTCCCGCCAGACCTCTTGGTTTTCGAAGGGGAAGTGGTACTGGGCGGTGTGCATCATCCCGGAGTCGAACCAGCAGTCGATGACCTGGGGGACGCGGCGCATCGTCCCCGAGCAGTCGGAGCATCGCAGCTCAACTTCATCAATATAGGGCTTGTGGAACTCGACGCTTTGGGCCAAATCTTTGTTGAGGGCGTGCTCGACGAGCTCGTGGCGGCTCCCCACGCAGAGTTGCTTGTTGCACCCCTCGCAGATCCAGATGGGCAGGGGCGTTCCCCAGTAGCGGTCGCGGGAGAGGGCCCAGTCCTTCATGGTCTCCAAGAAGTTGCCGTAGCGTCCGTCGCGGACGTGCTCCGGGTGCCAGCGGACGTGCTGGTTGTTTTCGATGATCTCGCGCTGCTTGGCCGTGGTTTGGATAAACCACGACTCGAGCGCGTAGTAGAGAAGAGGCGTGTCGCACCGCCAGCAGAAGGGGTACGAGTGCGTGTAGTTCTCGACCTTGTAGAGGAGCCCCTTCTCCTGGAGATCCCGGATGATCTGCTTGTCGGCCTCCTTGACGAACTGCCCGGCGTAGGGCTCGACCTCGGGGAGGAAGCGCCCGTCCAAACCCACCGTGTGGTGCTTGGGGAGGCCCAGACGCTGCCCCAGTTGGTAGTCCTCCTCGCCGTACATGACGGCGGTGTGCACCACCCCCGTGCCCTCCTCGGTGGAGACCATCTCGCCCGTTTGAGCCGTCACAAACCACGCTTGCGGCTCCTCGCCCCGGGCCGCCAAGAGTTCTCGCAGATACGGGAAGAGCGGTTCGTACTCCCAGCCCTCCATCTCGGAGCCCCTGAGGGTTTCGAGCACTTCGTACTCGCCCTCGAGGACGCGATCGAGGAGTTCCTGGGCCAGATAGTAGACCTCCCTGTCCTGGCGCACCCGGGCGTACTCGATCTCGGGGCCGACGGCCAAGGCGACGTTGCCCGGCAGCGTCCAGGGGGTGGTCGTCCAGGCCAAGACGTACTCGTTCTCCCGGCCCTTGAGCTTGAATTTGACGGTGATGGCGGGCTCCGTCACGTCGCGATACCCCTGGGCCACCTCGTGAGAGCTTAGAGGCGTCCCGCAGCGGGGGCAGTAGGGGAGCACCTTGTGGCTCTTGTAGAGGAGCCCCTGCTCCCAGATGCGCTTTAAGGCCCACCAGACGCTCTCGATGTACTCATCGGTGTAGGTGATGTACGCGTTCTCGAGGTCGATCCAGAAGCCCATCCGCTCGATCATCCGCTCCCAGTCGGACTTGTACGCCCAGACACTCTCCTTGCACTTCTGGATAAATTCCTCGACGCCGAAGCGCTCGATGTCCTGCTTGCTGTTGAGGCCCAGCTCCTTCTCGACCTCGAGCTCGACGGGCAGCCCGTGGGTGTCCCAGCCGCCCTTGCGCACGCAGTAGAAGCCGCGCATCGTCTTGTAGCGCGGGAACAGATCTTTGTAGACGCGGGGCATCAGGTGCCCGAAGTGGGGCTTGCCGTTGGCCGTGGGCGGGCCCTCGTAAAACACGTAGCGGGGCCCTCCCTTCGTCTTCTCCAGGGACTTCTCGAAGACGCGGTGGGCCTTCCAGAAGCGGAAGACCTCGGACTCGCGCTGGGTTACGTCGCCCTCGAGTTTGGGGTATCGCGGCACGGTAAATCCCTCCGGCGAAAAGGGAATGGCCTGCCCATCTTACCGGGAGGGGAAGGAAGCGTCAACGGGGAGAGTTATCATGGGGCTTTTCGTTGCCGCTCCTTGCGGGCTTGGTGACGAACCCAGAGCGCAAGCAACCCCGCGGCAAGAAGTACCGCCGCGATCATCGTAATCAAGGGTAGCATGATCACTCACCCCTCTCCCATTGTAGCACCGCCCATGCCCAAACGTAAAACCCAATCCACGCACTCGCTCCTACCCCCGCAATTCCCCAATCAAAGGGGCCTTCACTCAAAAGCTGCCCTACGATGAGCGCACCAAAGGTGATGTTACCCGCATCCATGAGCTTGTCGGAAAGCTTCTCTGCATATTGCTGCCAGATCTTCATCTTAATCCTGCCCTCTCCGTTACGAGAAGAACCGGGCGAAGATCGTCTCCACGTGTCGGAGGTGGTAGTTCCAATCGAAGAGCCGATCGAGCTCCTCTTCGCCGAGATAGGCCCGAACGCGCTCGTCGGCTCGGAGGAGTTCCTTCAGATGCTTCCCCGTGCGCTCCCCCTCGAGCGCTTGGGCGCGCAGCAGCTCATGGGCCTCCCGGCGGCTCATCCCCTTGTCGATGAGCGCGAGGAGCACCGCCTGGGAGAAGATCGCCCCCCGAGAGAGCTCTACGTTTCGCCTCATACGCTCCGCGTCCACGTGGAGGTTCTCGATCACCCCGCGCATCTTGACGAGCATGTAGTGGAGCGCGAGGAAGCTGTCGGGGATCACCACGCGCTCTACGGAGGAGCGGGTCAGGTCTTGTTCGTGCCAGACGGGCAGGTTCTCCAAGGCTGCCAGGGCGTTCACCCGCACGAGGCGCGCCAGCCCGGAGAGCGTCTCGGAAGTGGAGGGGTTCTGCTTGTGGGGCATCGACGAGGAGCCGTGGGGCCGTCCCTCGCGCACCTCCCCGATTTCGGTGCGGTGCAGATTTCGTATCTCGGTGGCCATCTTCTCCAGCGTTCCGGCGGTGATGGCTAACGTCGTCAGGACCTGGGCGTGCCGGTCCCGCTGCAGGGCTTGGTTCGTGATGGGAGCGGGCTTGAGCCCCAACCGGGAGCAGACGAGCTCCTCCACCCGGGGATCGACGTGGGCGTAGGTGCCCACCGACCCCGAGATCTTGCCCACCGCGATGGCTTCGCGGGCGGCCTCCAGGCGCTCGCGGTCCCGTCGCAGCTCCGCGTACCACAGCAGGAGCTTGAGCCCAAACGTAAGGGGCTCGGCGTGCATCCCGTGGGTGCGCCCCACCATCACCGTGTGTTTATGTTCCCGCGCCCGGCGGCCCACGACGTCTGCCAGTTCGTCCAGCTCTTCGAGGAGGAGGTCGAGCCCCCGGGCCATGGCGAGGGAGCGGGCCGTGTCCACCACGTCGTAGGAGGTGAGCCCTCGATGGAGAAATCGGCCCTCCGGGCCCGCCTTTTCTTCGAGCATCCGCACGAAGGAGAGCACGTCGTGTCCGATCTCGCGCTCGATCTCCTTGGCCCTCTCGAGGTCGCGCTCCGTAAGCTCCGAAAGCCTTTCGCGGATCGTCTGCGCCGCCTCTCGGGGGATCTGGCCCAGCTCCGCTTGCGCTTCGACGACGGCCAGCTCGACCTCGAGCCAACGGCGGTAGTCGGCCTCCTCCGTCCAGAGCTCCTTCATCGGCGGCAGCGAATAGCGCTCGATCATCTCATCCTTCACCCGAGGAGCTAGGGTAGCGCAAATAGCCCTCGATCACCACGTCGGGACCCCGTCGTTGTACCTCTACGTCGTCTAGGGAGAGCGCGTCGGCCATGCGCTCGACGCCCCTTCCCGCCAGGGGGGAGGGAGCGTCTCGCCCCCCTACGAGCTTGGGGGCGATCACCGCCACGAGCTTGTCCGCCAAGCGCTGCTCCACGAACGAGGCCGCCACCGTCGGCCCCCCCTCCACGAGCAGGCTGTCGAGTCCCCGTTCGCCTAGAAGCGCAAGCAGCGCTTTGAGGCTGACACGTCCTTGGGAGTCGGCGGGAAGCCTCCAGATCTCGAGAGGGGTGGGGGTCTGCAGCTCGTGGAGCGCCCGTTCCCGTTCGGGCGGGATCTCGACCGTGGCGATCACCGTGGGGGCCCCGCTCTCTACCCGAAGAACGCTCGAACGGAGGGGGATGCGTCCCCGGGAGTCGAGCACGATCCGTACGGGGTCCGGTCCCCGGAACTTCCGCACGGTCAGCCGAGGGTCGTCGCGGAGAACGGTCCCGATCCCGACGAGCACGGCGGCGTAGCGGGCCCGCAGCTTGTGGGCGTACTCCAACGAGGCCTCCGACGAGATCCATCGGGAGTCCCCGGTGACGGCGGCGACCTTCCCGTCGAGGGTCATCGCGTACTTGAGGGTCACGAAGGGGAGCCGGGTGGTCGCGTACTTGATCCGGATCTCGTTGAGCTTCTTCGCTTCTTTCTCTAAGACGCCCTCCGTGACCTCGACGCCCGCGCGCCTCAGCCGGGCGATCCCCCGACCCTTAATCTGAGGGGTGGGATCGCGCGTGGCCACCACCACCCGACGGATGCCCGCCCGGAGGATCGCGTCTACACACGGAGGCGTCCGTTTGCCCTCATAGGAGACGCAGGGCTCCCAGTTCACGTAGAGCTCGGCCCCTCGGGCGCGATCTCCGGCCCGTTGGAGGGCCAGCGCCTCGGCGTGAGGGCCTCCGGGGCGCTCGTGAAAGGCTTCCGCGACGACGCGATCGTCGCGGACGACGACGGCCCCGACCAGGGGATTGGGGTTGGTGCGCCCCCAGGCCCGCTCAGCGAGCCGCAACGCCCGGTGCATGAAGTGCTCGTCGTGATTGGACATATGCTCTTAGCATAGGAAGCCTCGGTCCGCGGTGCAACGACGGCTTGGGAAAGCCCCCGGACTCTGCAGAGTCCGGGGGCTTCGAACTCGAGCGATTCGAGATCCATCAGTTCGAGGAACTGTGGGGGTAAGGGTCCTCTCGGCTCAGGGAAGCCCGTTCGAGGAGTTTGGGCAGATTGACGATCTCGATGCGGTACCGCTGTTTTGCTACGATCCCTTCGGCCTCAAAGCGGTTGAGGAGCATGGTGACGTTCTCCCGGGTCCCCCCGACGAGCTCGGCGATCTCCTGGTGGGTCACCTTGAAGGCGATCTCCCAACGGTTGCCTCGACGGCGCCGCCCATGTCTCTGGATCAGATACAACAACGTGCGCGCCAAGCGGGTTTCCAGGTCCTTGAAGACCATCTCCTTGAGCCGCTCTTGGACCTCGTCCATGCGCCAGAGGAAAAGCTGCAAGAGATCGATGAGGAGTTGGGACTCTTCCAGGTCCTGCGCTCGGCGACGGAGCTTCTCCCGCTCGATGATCCAGCAAACGGTCTCTTCCAGGGCCTCGGCGCTCGAGTCGCGGTGTGTCTCGCCGACCAGGGCCATCTCCCCGAACAGGGCTCCCGGTCCCAGCACGGCCAAGGTGAGGCGCTTTCCGCTCTCGTCCAGGTGGTAGAGCTTCACCCGACCCGAGCGGATATAGTAGGCGGCCGTGTCCTGCTGGCAGGGGCTGTAGATGATCTCCCCTTCTTCATATTGAGCTTCCGGACAGAACGCGGCCAACTTCGCTTCGAAGGTCTGTCGGTCCTCCGGCCCACGGTTGTGCATCCCTGCCTCCCTTTTTTTTCTCTCGTTATCGTCTCTTGCGTATCGCGTCCCTTTCCTGCCTCGCTTGCCCTCCCCTTCCCACCTGTCTTGTCACGTAAGGGATAGCACAGGAAGGGAGGAAGGATCTGTGATCCGGGTAACCGTGAAATCCCGTAGGGATCGTGGCCGTGTGACTTCGATCACCTGCAGAGGTGCCCGGATGACCGAAACCTACGCACCCTTGCGGTTGGAGTCCCGCCGGGAGCGCCCTAGCTTGGATCCAGCTCCAGCGAAGCCCCAAGGAGGTCTCGTTCGTGAAAACGGAGGAGAAGGCGAGAGATCGTTCGGGGGAATCTCCCCTTTGGGAGCGGGTCGATGTGGCCTGCGGGGAGGTGCTCTGCCGACCCGGCGAGCCCGCGAACGCCCTCTACCTCGTCCGCTCGGGTCGGGTGGAGCTCCATCACGGGAGCGAGGAAAACGGCTCCGGCGTGAATGTGCCTCGAAGGCGGGTGGTGGGCCCCGGCGAGTTCTTCGGGGAGGTGGACCTCGCCCCGGCCCCAGCCTCGGCTCCGGCGGCCGCCTCTGGGCTCACGTTCACCGCACGGGCCCTGGAGGACTCCACCCTCCTGCGCATCGACGGGCGGGGGCTCACCCGACAGCTCCAGCGTCGCCGGGGGGGAAACTTACGCCTGAAACGGCTCTTGGGTTGTGGGGACCGGCTCGTCTTCCTCTGCTAGTGCGGGTGTCGCGCCTCGGCCCGGGCGCGCAGGGCCTCTTTCAGTTCCTCGATCTCGCTGCAAAAGAGCGGCGCTTTCAGCAGCTCCTTCACCTTGCGATAGGCGTGCATCACCGTGGAGTGATCCCGGCGACCGAAGGCCTGCCCGATCGCGGGAAACGAGCTGTTCGTGAGCTCCCGGGCCAAGTAGATGGCGATGTGGCGCGCTTGGGCCACCCGGCGCTCGCGGCTGCTGCCTTCCAGGTCGCTCACGGAGACTTCATAACGGCGGGCTACCTCCTCTTTGATCGTCTCGATGTCCAAGGCGGGCTCCGTGGAGGGCTCCTGGGGGAGGACTTCCTCCAAAAGCTCGGGCCGGGGGATCTGGCCCTGGAGGTCGGCGTAGGCCGCGGCGCGGATGAGCGCCCCCTCCAACGCCCGCACGCTGGAGGTAATCCGTTGTGCGATCAGCTCCAGAACGTCGTCTCCCAAGGTGAGCCCCATCTCCTTGGCCTTGGCGCGCAGGATCGCGAGCCGGGTCTCGTAGTTGGGGGGCTGGATGTCCGCCACCAAGCCCCAGCGAAAGCGCGACACGAGCCGCTCCTGGAGGTGGGAGAGCTCCTCGGGAGGTCGGTCGCTGGAGAGCACGATCTGCCGCCCCTTCTCGTAGAGCTCGTTGAAGGTGTGGAAGAGCTCCTCTTGGGTGCCCTCCTTGTCCTTGAAGAAGTGGACGTCGTCGATGAGCAGGATGTCCACGGTGCGGTATCTCCGGCGGAAGCGCTCCATGCGGTTCTGGCGGATGGCGTGGATGAGCTCGATGGCAAACCGCTCGGAGGTGATGTAAATCACCCGCATCCAGGGCTGGGTCCGCAGCACCTCGTTGCCGATGGCGTGAAGCAGGTGGGTCTTCCCCAGCCCCACCTTCCCGTAGAGGAAGAGGGGGTTGTACGCCTGGCCGGGCGAGTCAGCTACGGCCTGGCAGGCGGCGCAGGCGAGGAGGTTCCCATCGCCCTTGATGAAGCGCTCGAACGTGTACTCCGCCTTGAGGGCGAAAGGCTCGCTCTCCGCGGTGTGTGAGGCGTGTGCGACGGCCATGATCGCTCCTCTAGATCCGGGGGAGTCCGCGCCGATGCCGGTTGTCCGTTCCTTGCTGTGTTCCGTCCGTTGCTGTGTTCGGTTGCCGTGTGTACGTCTGCGCGTACGTGCGAAGGACAGGCACTCGACTTGGAGACGTGCCCTCCCCCTCCCATCCCGTGCCCCGATTGGGGGCCTGAGCCCGCAAGTGGAGTCTCGAGAGAGCCTTCCAAGCGAGGAGAGAGGATAGCAGGGACGGGCGCGACGTGTCAATAGGCCCTTCCCCCTTGACAAGCGAGGATCGGGTCAAGGCTTGTAGAGGGAATCCTCCGGCGCGGGCGAGAGCCCTTTAAGGACGGACCGGATCCCCTTTGATTCAAATTGCGCTGGGGAGGAAGGCCTCGAAGCAAGGCACGGAGCTTTCGACCTCGGAAGTTGATCACCCCTCGCCGAGGGAGGGGGTTGAAGGCCGTTTCCGAGTGTGGTACGCTCAGTCCGCTCGTGAAGGGGAGGGATGGCCGAGCGGACGAAGGCGGCGGTCTTGAAAACCGCTGGGCGCAAGCCCCGGGGGTTCGAATCCCTCTCCCTCCGCCACCCGGAGTTGACATTTTCCCCGGGAGCCGGTACGCTTTCT
>JALSGO010000138.1 GCA_026982655.1 Candidatus Bipolaricaulota bacterium | reverse complement strand
GCCGTGAGCGTCTCCTCGCTTCGAGGAGGGATCTCCAGGAGGTGTTCGGCTAGAAGCTCGTCCTCCCCCGTGAGGACTTGGACGCGCAGGCTCCGGGGCCGAGGGCTCCCGTTCCAGACGCTAAGGAGCAGCGCGAACCCGGGGGCTTCGGGCTGGGGCTGGGGCCGCACGACGAAGCGCGTGATCCCCACGTTGGCGGCGGGGCCTTCCGCCGCGGGGAGGAGCTCCCAGCCGGGGGGCAGCGCCTCCGGGGCGAGCGGGCGGTCGGTGACGAACACCACGCGCTCCGGGGGGCTCGGAAAGGCCCCCTCCACCAAGCTGCGGAGATCGGCCAGGGGGGCGTTCCCCGCGTAGCCGGGCCGCCAGCTCCTCAGGGCCCGCTCGATCTCCCCGGGGTCGCGGGTGGGGGAGACGAGCATTCGGGGGGGAGCGGCGGCCTCGAAGAGGGCCGTCTCGGCCCCGGCGTTCGCGCGGAGCGCCTCTTGGGCCTTGCGCACGGCCCTCTCGTAGCGCCTCGGGCCTTGGGGAGCGGGAGAGATCCGGGCGCGCATGCTGGCGCTCCCGTCGAGCACCAGGGCCAGCGTCCTCACCCCGGAGGCGGGCCCCTCCCACACGGGCTCCGCGACCCCTAAGACGAGCGCCGAGAGGGCCAGAAGTTGCAGCAACAACCCCAGAAGCTGCGTCCACCGCCATCGCAGGGCGCTGCGGGGGCGCCGCTCCAACCCCTCCCAGAGCGCAAGCGACGAGACGGGAACCTTTCTCGCCTGGCGCTTCAGGAAGTAGACCGCGATCACGACCGCGCCGAGGCCGAAGAGCCCCAGGGCCCACCCGCTCAAGAGGGTCATCGCAGGATCGCCCCTTCCCGCAGCGCGTGGAAGACCAACTCCTCCAAAGGCTCCCCCGAGGAGAGGAGCACGTAGCGGATGTCGTGGGCGCGACAATACGTCTCCAGGCGCCGTTGGTATTCCCGAAGGGCCTGCGCGTAGCGCGCCCGAGCCTCGCGGTCGACGTACAAGGGCAGCTCCCGGCGCTTCTCCACGTCTTCGAGGCGCAGCTCCCCCTGCCAAGAGGGCTTTAGATCCTCCGGAGCCAAGAGGTGGATCACGACGGGCTCGTAGCGGTGGTAGAGCAGCTGAGCCAAGCCCTCCTCGAAGCCGTCGTCGCTCAGCATGTCGCTGATCAGCACGGCGAGCCCGCTCTCCCGGCGCACCCGCACGAAGCGCCGCAGGGACGCGTTGAGGGACGTCTCCCCCGAGGGTCGTACGCCCTGTAAGAACCGGAAGACCTCGAAGACTTGGCGGTGGCCCCCTCGGGGCGGGACCCCCCGCACCAGGTCGCCCGCGAAGGGGAAGATCCCCACGCGGTTGAGGTCTTTGAGGGCGAGGTACGCCAGCGCCCCCGCGAGCTGCGCCGCGGCGCGGAGCTTCCCCCCGATCTCCATGGAGCGGCTTATGTCGAGCAGGAGGTAGACGGGCACGTCCTCCTCGCGGGTGAAGACTTTGATAAAGAGCTTCCCCAGGCGACCGTAGAGGTTCCAGTCCACGTACCGCAGGTCGTCGCCCGGATGATATTCTTTGTACTCGGCGAACTCGAGGCTCATCCCCGCGCGGGGGGTGGTGCGACGCCCGCTGAGCAGGCCGTAGTACCGCCCGCGGATCACGAGCTCTAACTGCTCCAGCCGCTTGAGGAAGCGGGAGTCCAACAGGAGGTCCATGGGGTTACGCGACCTCGGGGGTCTTCTCCAAGACCTGCCGGAGGATCTCCTCCACGGAGACGCCCTCGGCCTCGCCGCGGAAGTTGCGGATGATGCGGTGCCTAAGCGCGGGGAAGAACACCTTATGGATATCCCGGACGCGGACGTGGAGCTGGCCCTCCAAGAAGGCGTTCGCCTTGGCGCCCCAGAGCAGGGCGAGCCCGGCCCGGAGGCTGGCCCCGTACTCCACGTACTCGCGCACGAGGGGAGGGGCCTCCTCGGAGTCGGGATGGGTGGCCGTCACCAGCCGCACGATGTAGCGCCGTAGGGGCTCGGCCACGGGGATTTGGGCCACCAGCTCGCGGGCCTCCAACAGCTCCTCCCGGGAGAGCACTTGTTCCGCAGGGGCCGACCGGTCCCACTGGGTGAGGTGCCTCCGCAGGATCTCGTCCAGCTCCTCGGCTTTGGGATATTCGAGAAGCGCTTTGAGCAGAAAGCGATCGACTTGCGCCTCGGGGAGGGGATAGGTCCCTTCCATCTCGATGGGGTTCTGCGTGGCCAGCACGATGAAGGGCTCCTCCAAGGGGTAGGTGTTCCTCCCCACGGTGACGCTGCGCTCCTGCATCGCCTCCAAGAGGGCCGACTGGGTCTTGGGGGTGGCGCGGTTGATCTCGTCGGCCAGCACGATGTGGGCGAAGATCGGCCCGCGGGCGAACTCGAAGTATCGCTTACCGCTCTCGTCCTCCATGATGAGGTTCGTCCCCAGGATGTCGGCGGGCATGAGGTCGGGCGTAAATTGAATTCGGGAGAACGTGAGCCCCAACAGACGGCCTAAGGTCTTCACGAGAAGGGTCTTTCCCAGGCCGGGGACCCCCTCTAAGAGGGCGTGGCCCCGGGTGAGCAAGCAGATCAAGCAGCCGCGCACCGCCTCCTCGTGGCCGACGATCACCTCGGCGATCGCCCGGGTGAGCTTTTGGAAGCGCTCCTCGGCGGCGGCCAGCCTCTCCTCGAGCGCTTCCGTTGGGGGATTCGTCGATGGGGGACGGTTTCCGTTCACGGCTACGGCTCCTTCCCTTTCTCCGGGGGGGTGTTGGACGGCGACGACCCCTCGGCGATCGCGAGGAAGTAGGCCCGCACGAGCGCCCGAAGCTCCGGCGGGAGGTTTCGCGCCTCCAGCAGCGACTCGAAGCGCGCTACGTTGAGCACGACCACGGGGGTCCCGTCCTCCCCTGGTCCGGCGAGGTCCACCGGGAGGCCCTGGGTTAGGAGACGGCTGAGGAGCTGGGCATCCCTCGGGAGCTCGCCGCCTTGGATGAGCAAGCCCTCCTCGAGGCCGGTCCAGCGATCCGGAGGGCTTTCGGTGGCATCGGAGCCCGCGGAGGAGCCCGAACCGGGGCCGCTGGGGTTCCGATCCCGATTCTGGCCCCCGGCCTCCGAGCCCGATTCGGAAGGAGTGCCCTGCGTCCCCGAAGGGGTCGCCGAGGTCTCGGCGGTCCCTGTAGAGCTGCCCCCCTCGCCCTCCTGCGCGCTGTCGACGGATCCGCTGCTCGCTTCGGTTTCGGCTTCGACGCCGGCTTCGGCTCCGGACGCTGCCCCCTGGGACTCCGCATTCTGTCCTTCCCCTCCCGCCGACTCCGAGGGGTCGTTGGACCCTCCTCCGGGATTCGAGGAAGGCGGGGCCTCTTCGGCTTCGGCTTCGACTTGGGCTTGGGCTCCCGAAGCCGAGCTCTCCGACGATCCTCCCGTTTCCGCGTCGGCCCCGGAGGGCTCCGAGGGTTCGCCGCCGGAGCCGGTGGACGTGTCCGCGGAGCCGGGCTCGCCCTCTTCGCTCGTGCCCGACTCGGAAGGGACGCCTGCGGAGGGGGACGAGGAGCTCTCGCCACGCGGCGTCGTGCCGTTGGAGCTCGAGGGAGAGGAGGAAGGGTCCCCGTCCCCGGCCGTCGCATCCGCACGGGCGGAGGCGAGGCGGTCGGAGAGCTGCGCGATCGCCTCCTCGAGGCGCTCCCGAAGCTCTTGGGCCGCTGCCGCTTGAGCCGCCCGCTCGAGGGTCTCCCGCAGCTCCCCGGGGGGAAGCGCTTCCATCAACGACTGCACCTCGGAGCGGACCCGGTCGGCCGACATCTCGCTGCCGACGAGGCTCTCGAGCAATCGGCGGAGCGTACGGTCCAAGGCCTCGAGCGCGGAGGAAGGGAGAGCGGAAGGGGACGTAGGGCTCGGGACGGATCCCTCCTCGGCGGGGGCTTCCTCGCGAAGGCAGAGGTCCTCCTGCTGCTCCTCGGTGAGGGTGGCGGCGGGGACGGACCGCTCTTGAAGGCAAGGATCCCCCTCGGCGCTCCCGGAAGGGGGAGATTCCGCTCCCGGGCGCTGTACCGCCGTCATCGGGTCCGATCCTACCTCGACCTCCGGAGGGGAGGCCAAGCGGCCCTCGAAGGGGGGAGGTACCGTCCCTCCGGAAAGGCGTTGGGCCCCGTCCATCATGGGTGCTAGGGGGAGGATCAGAGCGAGCAGTCCGAGCGCCCCGGTGCCCCACCAGGCCCGCCGTTCCTCCGGCGAGAGCGAGAGGGCCCGGCGAATGTTCTCCGGCCGGAGCCGACCTCTCTGGTCGTCGAGTTGACGGTAAAGGGGACGGAGCAGCGCGCGAGCCTCCGGTCCCGCATCCCGTCGCAGCTCGTAGACGGTCACCAGCCGCTCTTCCAAGCGGAGCGCCCGGTCCACCCGATAGAGATCCTGAGCGAGGGCGATGGAACGTCGGAGACCCCAGAGGGCACCGAGGCCGGTCCCCAACGCGGCGCCGCCCGTCAACAGGAGGAGCCAAGTCCCCCCGTCGAGGCCTCCCCCGGTCCCCATTGCCCCGGCAATTCCTCCCACGATGACGGCTCCCAGCGAGAGGGCCAGTCCTCGTTGGGCTCCTCCCAGGGCGTTGAGCTGCCGACGGCGTCGAAGGACCTCCTCTTCGGTCCTCAGGTAGAGGGTCTCCATCGTTCCTCCTCCCCTTCGCTTCCTTGGCCTTGGAGGTCGGCTCGGCGGCCTCTTCCGTTTCCGTCTCCCCGTCGTCGATACGAGGCCATCGCCGCTCCCGCCCCTAGGGCCCCGAGCCCGACCCACGCGACCACCGCGACCTCCGGGCTCCAGCCTGCCGGTCGCAGACCCCACACGGCGTATTCCAGCGCCGTATAGGGGGAGAGACCCCGGAGCCACGGGAGCCCCACGCTGCCGAGCAGAAGGCCTATCACCCCTGCGTACTTAAGGTTAAACTGTCCGAGCTCCGAAAGTCCAGTGCGCCCTACCCACCAGCCGAAACAGGCCAGCATCGTCCCGTAGAGCCAGAGGATCCCCAACACGAGAGGGAAGCGACCCGGCTCGAGGAACCCCGACGCGGCAAAGGCCCACCCCAAAGGGAGGACGAGCAAAAGGCTCACAGCAACCCGTACGACCAAGTGCACAAGCTGACCTCTCGGGCTGAGGCGCCCGGCCCAAAGCTGCGCTTCCACCTGGCCGAGGGTCACCGCGAGCACCCCGAAAAGGAAGAGGAAGAGACCGAGGAAGAGGGCTTCCCCGGACGAGCGGAGAAACTCCCCCACGCGATAGTCCCACGGATAGGTAAGCCCCCATAGGACGAAGACGAGGATCAAAAAGATGAAGGTGGCCGGCCAGGACCGATGGTCGAACCAGTAATCCCAGGGGAGACGGTCGCTCACGATCTTCCTCCAGGGCTTCCTTCAAGATCTGCGTCCTCCTCTCCCTCCCCGTCGGGCGGGAAGACAAGGACCAAGAAGCGCGTTTCGCGGTACTCCCAAGGGGACGTCGGTCCCTCCTCCTCAACCCAGGCCTGCAGCGTCCAAGGAACGTCCGCCTCGGGGCCCAGGACCTCCGGGTAGCGTCGCAGCGCCTCTTCGTAGAGGCGCGTCTTGACGGAGGCGAAGAAGCCCTCTGCCTCCTGTCGGGGGGGTGGGAGGACCGGGTCCCGGCTCGGCGAGGGCTTCGCCTCCCGCAGCCCTCCCGGCGGCACGTCCCCGAAGGCATAGCGCGTCTCTCCGCGATAGATCGTCGTGCGCCGCAGGGTCCACGGCGTCGCATTATACACCCGCGCCTCCCCGGAGGGAGAGAACCGGACCCGGACATCCAGAGGAAGGACCTCCCGGACGTAGAGGCCCGCCAGGAGGCGGACAGGACGACCCTCCTCCCGCACGGGAAGGGTCCAGCGGGCGAGCAAGCCCCCTTCGGGCCCCCTCTGAAGGGAGAGGCGGACCGGCAGGGCGAGGGGATCAGCTCTCCCAGGAGGTCGAGGGGCTTCCACGGGATAGAGAAGCGCCGCCTCGCCTCGAAGCACCGCCAAGGGCGCAGAACGTCGTCTCAAGGCGGAGTACCACGCCTCCTGTACCCCCCAGCCGCTCCCGGACTGACTGAACACGTACCCGATCTCCAACGCTTGGGTGCTCCGGGTGAAGGCGGGTTGGCGGAGGTAAAGCCCCAGGACCAGCCCGATCCACAGCACCCAACCGGCCAACAGCAACCCCACCCACCCGCCTCCGCCCCTCCCCGATCTCTCGATCGGCGAAGCCGTCGTCGCGACCTCGGCCTCCTCCCAACGGGAGAGCCCCACCAACCAACGGGGCCGGCGCAGCACGATCATTGCCAGACCGGCCAACCCGCCCAAATACGCCAGGAGGATGCCCCCCAAGGTCAGGGCTCCCGGGAGCAGGACCCGCTTCTTCTGAAAGAGCTCGATTCCGAGGTCGGAAGCGACCGATCGCTCCCGTGCCTCCTCGGGAGGAGGGGGCTGAAGGGCCTGCCACGCCGCCTGTTCGATCGGTCCGGCATCTCGCAGGTCCAACGTCGCGAGGTATACGTGCCCAAGCCCCCATCTCCCCCGCAGCACCACGGGATACTCGCCCACCCGGTAGAGCACCTCGCCGCGCGGTCTGCCCACGATCGCCGTGCGCTCCAGATCCGCGACCCACTCCACCCCCCTCACCCTCAAGGGGAGGAGTCGGCGCAGCCAGGGGTCGTCTTGCATCCAGAAGTTCTCTCCCCCTAGGACCACGAGCTCCCCTCCGCTCACGAGCCACTTCTCGAGCGCTTCCTTCTGTTCCGGGAGGAGCTGCCCCAGGGAGATCCTCCCCAGGTAGATACGACGAACCCCGTCGTAGGCCCTCCAATCCCCGGGGAGCTCCTCCTCTCGCAGTTCGATCCCCGTCTCTCCTGTGGGCAACAGCCGGGGGTAGCTTCCTTCCCCCAGCAACAGGGTTTCGGGGAAAAAGCGCGTCCGATCCCCCAACGGCAGGACCGTCCGCGCCCGAAGGCCCTCGGGACCGATCAACTCCACCTGCAGCTCGGGACCCCGTCCTTCCGCAACCGGCAGGGGAGAGAGGGGCAGGTAGAACTCGTATCGGGGACGCGCCCCCGGGCCCAGCCGAACAGGTCGTCGTACCTCGATCGTGCGCCTTCCGCGCAAGGGGATCTCCACCGTTTGGCTGACCACAAGCATCCCCGTGAAGGGAGGTCCGTCGTGGACGACCCGCAGCCTCACGGGAACGTATCGATCGGCCACAAAGCGGTCCCGGAAGCCGATTTCCCCGGAGATCTGCGTCTCGGCCCACCCCCCCACCTCCACGCTCGCCACCGCCCCGGCGGCGAGCCCCACCAAGAGGGGCAGACCCCACACTCTCCCTCGGAGTTTCGAGAGAGCAAACGAGAGAGCAAAACGCAAGGAACGGAAGGACAGGAGATCGAGGGCCGGTCGGCTGACCCGGACGTGGAGGCCGAGACCGGGACCGAGGACGCTCATCGCTCCCTCCAATCCGTACATTGGAAGGGAAGTGTACCGGGTGCCCTCCGAGGTCACAAGCGGCTTCGGCCTATCCCCGCGCAAGGGCTATGCTCTGCTAGACTAGAGCAGGTGCTTCTCGAAGAACTCCGCGGTGGCCCTCCAGGCCCGAAGCTCGTTGGCCCGCTTCGTGAAGCCGTGCCCCTCGTCCTCGAAGACCATGTACTCCACCTCGCGCCCCAGGGAGCACAGCTTCTCGACCATCCGGTCCGACTCGGCCTTCACCACCCGGGGGTCGTTCGCCCCCTGGATGATCAGGATGGGGCACTTCAGCCGCTCCACGTACGTGATGGGAGAGCGCTCCATCAGGAACTCGTAATCCTCTTCGGGATCGCCGACCCACTTCTTCATGTAGCGCTTCCAGAAGGGCGGGACGGCCCGGGCAAACGTCACCAAGTTGCTGGGGCCGACGACGTCCACCGCCGCGGCCCAGAAGTCGGGAAGGCGGGTGGCGCACGAGAGGGTGGCAAATCCTCCGAAACTGCCCCCAAAGACCCCTAAGCGCCTTCCGTCGACCCAATCCAGGCTTTGTAGATAACGGGCGCAGGCTTCGAGGTCTCGGAGCTCCCCGCCGCCCCAGTCCCTGTGGATTAAGCGCTGGTACGACTTCCCGTACCCGGTGCTCCCGCGGATGTTGGGGGCCAAGACCCCGATGCCCCGGTTCAGCAGGTACTGATAGAGCCCGCTGTAGTTGTACCCGGGGCGCTCCTGGGCCTCGGGACCGCCGTGGACGGAGAGCACCGCGGGGGCGCGCTCCCCCTCCCGAAGCCCTGAGGGCTTGTAGAGCCAGGCGGGGATCTCCCGATCGAAGCTGGGGATGCGCACCAACTCGGGCTCGACCATCTCCTCCTCGGGGAGGTTCCCGATGTGCGAGTGCGTAAGGCGTCGAACCTCGCGCCCCTCGAGGTCGAGCACGTACAGGTCGTTGGGCCGACGGGCGCCCGCGAAGTAAAAGGCCAAGAGCGTCCCGTCCGGGGAGAACTCCGGCCCTCCGGCCATCGCGGGGATGACGCCTCGGGGCATCTCCGGCAGCTCCAGCAGCTCGCCCGTCTCGAGGTCACGCACGGAGAGGCGGCTGTAGCCGTCCTCGTTGACGACCCAGGCCAAGTACCTCCCGTCGCGGGAGAGGGCCACGCCCTCTACGTCCCAGTCCGGGGTTTCCACCCACTCCCAGGTTCGTCTCTCCAGATCGTAGAGGGCGAGCCCCTTGAACTCCCGCCCCTTGTCCGTGAGGACGTAGAACGCCCGGGCGTCGGGCCGCCAGGGGCCGGGCCAAAAGACGATCTCCTCGTCTTCCGGGTGGGGCGTGAGCTTCTCGCCCCTTTGGGCTTTAAGGTCGTAGAGCCAAAGGTCGGTGTCGGTGTTCGCCCGCACCTCGACGATCATCACGTAGCGCCCATCGGGGGAGAAGCCCACGGGGAAGGAATTGCCGTCCCCCGCCATGAGGGCCCTCACCTCCCCGGTGGCCAGGTCCCGCCACAGGGCGTCCATGTCCATAGGACTTCTCTCGTTGCAGGCATACACGATGGCCCGCCCGTCGGGGGCGATCCCATAAGGGCTGAAGTGGTGCTGGACGTGGGGCGCGTCCGTGAGCGGGGTCGGCCAGCCGCCGGGGATCTCGAGCTCGTAGAGCTGGTGGGACTCCGTGCCGTGGCGGTCGGCGGTGAAGACGAAGCGCTTCCCGTCCGGGGCCCAGGCCACGGAGCGCAGGGTCTCCTCCTCGAAGGCGGTGAGCTGCCAGGGCCAGCCGCCCTCGACCGACTGCTTCCACAGGTTGAACTGCCCCGAGGTGTTCGCGATATACGCGACTTCGCGCCCGTCGGGGGAGAACGCCAGCCCGTGGATGCGGCGCACGGCGGTGAACTGCTCGAAGGGGTATTCTCGTCGGGTTCTTGCCATCGATTCCTCCTGTGGGTGTTGGCCCATCGTAGCGGAAAGGAAGCGGCGGCGACAACCCAAACCCAGCCCGTGCCCCCCGGTGTTCTCCCGCGGGCTCATCGGGGAGGGGAAGGATGGGCTCCTACGGGTCCGCTGCCCGCCGGACGGTGCGGAGGAACTGTTCCAGCTCCCATCGCAGCAGGTGGAAGTAAGCTTGCACCTCGCGGTAGCGGGCCCTTCCGCCCGAGCTGCTCAACCGATGCTCGAGTGCACGCTCAAACTGCAGAAGTTTGCTCTTCAAGGGCGCGATCCGCAGCGGATCGGCGGGGCTGGATCGGCCCATGCGCTGAAGCCAACGGTAGTAGAGCGCTCGGAAGTCCTCGGCAAGCCTTCGGAGGGCGGGATCGCCCGTCCGGCGCGTCTCCTCCAGGAGACGCGAGGTGAGTCGGTCCATCTTGGCGATGAACTCCCGCACCCGATCGTCAGGGAGGGTAACCCGCACCACCGGGCCCTCCGGCAGCTGCACCCAGAAGGTGCACCCTAGGAGTAGGATGATCAGCCCGACTCCCATCCCGACGAGTCCGACCCCTCGGACCCGGGAAGGGAAGAGTGCCTGTCCCATGCGCACCACCGCTAAGTACTCTGCGCGCTTTCCTCCGCATGCCGAAGGACGCCGGTCCGGACTCGATCTCGGGTCTGGCCAATCGCGGGTGAACCCATCTCCTTGAGCGCGCTCTGGGAGTAGCGTCCGTTACGTTTACGTTGGGAGCCACTTGCCTTGTGCGCGGAAAGACGCTACAACGGAGCAAGGGGCGATGCGAGCGCTGCAGAGGTTTGTAGCGGTGGTGGATAAGATCAGCGAGGCCGTGGGCCGGACTGTGATGTGGCTTGCCCTGGCCATGGTCCTCCTGACCTCGTACAACGTCTTCGAGCGCTACGTGCTGGGACGGAACACCACGTATCTGATCGAGCTGAACTGGCACCTCTATTCCGTGATCTTCCTGTTGGGGGCGGCCTACACCCTC
>JALSGO010000137.1 GCA_026982655.1 Candidatus Bipolaricaulota bacterium | reverse complement strand
GCCAGCATCGTACCCACGTCGTCGCCGGCCCCGGCCACCGCGTTGAAGTGGAGCGAGATATAGGCGACCCGGGGGGAGTTCACGTAGTTATCACCACCGGGGTCGTAGGCGATCCCCAGCTCGGCGGCGTGGTCGCGCACGAGCTGGCCGGCTCGGGAAATTGCACTTTTAGTTTCGCTTAAGAGAACGTCTGCGATGCATTCTTTATCTCCAGCACATAATTTTACAATTTGACCAAGCGGATATCTATCACTGCGACCGCGAACTGCAAGATAACGACTATCGCAAAAGAGCCGGTCGTTCGCGGGGTCGCGGACCAGCGGGCTTTTCCGGAAGAGGGCCTTTTGGGGGCACTCGCCTTCGGTGCCGTATTCCCCGTGGCGTATGAGCTCGACCCTGAACCCGAGCCGTTTGAGGAACGTCCGGAGTCTGAGCGCGAGGGCCATCGTAAGCTCGTCCTCCGCGAGCGTGTTCTTGCCGGCGACGGTGGGGAGTGGCCGCTTGCTGCCGTCGGCGCGGTAGCAGAAGTCGTACGGGGGACGGTTTCCGGCCGGGCCATGGCCGGGCGAGAGCAAAACTAGGGTTTCGCCCGGATGATCGGGCAGGCCGGCGGAGGGGCTCCATTCGAGCGTGCCGGCTTGGCGGGCCCGGGAACACCCGAGCTGTTTAAAGGCAGGGGCCTCGGCGAGGTCGAGGGGGCCCCGGCGCCAGTCGCCGGTGGAGGGTGGAGGCTTTTGCCCGCCGCCACCGCACGCGGCCAGCACCAGGAGGGCTAGCGGGAGGAAGAGGAGCGGTTGGGGGCGGGGTTTCACGGCCTGACCTCCAGGACGAGGAGACGGAGGCTGGGTTCCCAGGACGCTGCGTTCGGGTCGCCGTGGAGGATCGCGATCCGATCGGGCCTGCCCGCGGGGTCGTAGAGCCAGGTAGCGGAATCGACCACGCGATCCCCCGGCAGCTCCCAGACGAGGGGTTCCCGGCGCTGTTCGGCGATGGCCCTATGCCAGGCCTTCCATCTTGACGTTCCCTTATTTTCGAGGCGAATGATCCAAAAACCGCTATAGACGTACCCTTCATCCTCTTCGGTGCGGAGCCGCATCAGGGCGTAGCGACCGGAGGCGGAGATGGCGATGTTGGGTGGATCGGCCGCATCGTAGAGCATGTCTCCCGGGACCCTTCTGTTAGCCATGCGATCATCGTTGATCCAGCTTTTACAGGCGGGATCGGAATAGATATTCTCCACCCGGACCCCGGTTCCACTGGCGGAGACGACGAGGGGGCAGTAGACGTGGATGCAGGTCCACGGGGGCGGGCCGAGCTGGCTGCGGTTTTGCACCCAGCGGACGGGTTTCCAGCGCTGGTTGTCGACGTCGACGACGGCGGCGTGGATGGAGTTATCGTCGGCCCACTGACTAACGAGGAGGAAACGGCCGCCGGGGAACCACTGGAGGTCGTTGGCGTGGGGTGCGGGCAGGTCGAGGAGGACCCGGACCTCTTCTCCCCGGGCGGGGAGGGCGAGGGCCAGGAGGATGAGGAGGAGACCGAGGTTTCGCATGGGAACCCCTTCCTAAGGTTGGATTCTTTCTACCACTTCCGTGTTCACCCGGGCGCGGCTTTTGCTCACGGGGAGGGTTTTCGGGTGCAGCCCCGCTGCGGGAACGCGGGCGCGCTGGGGAGTTCGAGCGCTTTCCGGGACCAACCCCGAACGCGGGTGGGGGAACAGGGTCCCTGGCGCAGGGCGGGGGCTTTGGCGAGGTCGAGGGGCCCCTTTTGCCAGGCCAGGTGGAGCGTGGGGCGCACCTCCAGGACGAGGAGGCGGAAGCTAGCTTCGTAGGTGCGGACGAGATCGGCCCGACCGGTGTCTTGGAGCCAGGTTTCGAAAAGGCTTCGATCGCCGTGGAGGATTGCGATCCGATCGGGCCCGCCCGCGGGGTCGTAGAGCCAGGTAGCAGACCAGACCCTTCGATCCCCCGGCAGCTCCCAGACGAGGGGTTCCCGGCGCTGTTCGGCGATGGCCCTATGCCAGGCCTTCCATCTTGACGTTCCCTTATTTTCGAGGCGAATGATCCAAAAACCGCTATAGACGTACCCTTCATCCTCTTCGGTGCGGAGCCGCATCAGGGCGTAGCGACCGGAGGCGGAGATGGCGATGTTGGGTGGATCGGCCGCATCGTAGAGCATGTCTCCCGGGACCCTTCTGTTAGCCATGCGATCATCGTTGATCCAGCTTTTACAGGCGGGATCGGAATAGATATTCTCCACCCGGACCCCGGTTCCACTGGCGGAGACGACGAGGGGGCAGTAGACGTGGATGCAGGTCCACGGGGGCGGGCCGAGCTGGCTGCGGTTTTGCACCCAGCGGACGGGTTTCCAGCGCTGGTTGTCGACGTCGACGACGGCGGCGTGGATGGAGTTATCGTCGGCCCACTGACTAACGAGGAGGAAACGGCCGCCGGGGAACCACTGGAGGTCGTTGGCGTGGGGTGCGGGCAGGTCGAGGAGGACCCGGACCTCTTCTCCCCGGGCGGGGAGGGCGAGGGCCAGGAGGGCAAGGGTGGAGGCCAGCCAGTGCTTCGCCATGCGTTCTCCGTAGATTCAGCCCGGCCTGGCGTTCGGGCTTCCTCCGGGATCCTCCACTCTAGTGCTTAGATCAACCCCAGGCGGCGAGCGTTTTCCAGCGCCTCGATGCGGCCGTGGGCGTCGAGCTTGAGGTAGAGCTTTTTGGTGTAGTCGCGGACGGTTTCGGGGCTGAGGTCGAGCCGCATCGCGATCTGCTTGGAGGAGAGCCCCTCGGCAAGCAGCTTGAGCACCTCGAGCTCCCGGGCGGTAAGGTCGGGAAGGGGCGGCGGTTCGAACCGCCGCATTCGCCCGTCTTTCAACGCCTGGAGCACCTCGGCCACCTCGAGGGGGCTCGCCTCCTTAGACAGGAACGCGTTGGCCCCGGCTTTCGCGGCCTCGACCTGAAGCGCCGGCTCGGTGAAGGTTGTGAGCATCACGATGTGGCCCTCAAAACCCCGGCGCCGGAGCTCCCGGGCCGCTTCGATTCCGTCCATGTCGGGCATCTTAATGTCGAGAAGTACCGCGTCGATGTTCAGGGCAAGCGCTTTTTCGACGGCCTCTCGGCCGTTTTCGGCTTCGCCCACGACCTTAAACCCCTGGCGCTCGAGCATGGCCTTTAGACCCACGCGGAACAGGGGGTGGTCGTCGACAATGAGCAATCGCATTTTCACCTCCAAAATGCCCTTGCTCCAAGTTTACCAAATCGTCTCCATGGTCTCGTAAACGGTGTGGGGATCGTAGTGGGCTTCCAACCGAAGGCAGGCACCGCCGAGGGGGCTCTTGCACGCGATGAGGCGACCGTGGTGAATCTCCGCTACCCGGCGAGCAATGTAGAGCCCGAGCCCGGCCGAGCCCGAGCGCACCCCCTGATAGCGGCTTGAGCGGTAGGGCTTGGTAAGGCTCTCCACGCTGCCGGGGAGGCCGGGGCCGTCGTCGGCGACCTCGACCCAGCCGTCCCCGATGCGGATCAGCACCCGCGTACGGGCAAAGCGGATCGCGTTGTCGATCAGGTTGTCCAGGGCCCGTTCCAGCATGTCGCGGTCTACCTTCGCCCGGCCCTTGCCCTCGACGCGGATCACCACCCGGCGCTGGCTGGCCCGAGGCAGGTGGCGGAGGCGAAGGGTCTCCACCAGCTCCCGGAGATCGGTGGGCTCGGCCTTGGGCTTCAGGGACTCGATGCGGCTCGCGGCGAGGAGGTTCTCGAGAAGACGGTAGACCCGCTGCATCTCGGCCTCGACCTGCCGGAGGATCTGGATGCGCCCCTCTTTTCCGATGTCATCCGCCTCCGCTGTATAGTCGAGTGCCCGGATCGCGCCCAAGATTGGCGTTTTGAGGTCGTGGGCCAGCGCCGCCACCAAAAGCTCCCGTTCCTCGGCCGCCTGGCGGAGGTGTTCGAGCAATTCCTCAAACCGTTCCCTCAGAATCGCTACTTCCCGAGGGAGGGGTTGCTCGATCGGGGGGAGGTGGAGGTCTCCGATCGAGCGCTGGCTAACCTTGAGGTAGCGCATATCGCGTTCGAAGGCGTCAAGAGGGGCGAGAATTCTGCGCGAGAGGCCGTAACCCACGCCAATCGCGACGATGAGCGTGAAACCGAGCGCGGCCGCTACCGGCCAGGTGAGCTGGGGTCGGGCTTCGGGAGCGACCAGCCAAAGGGCCGTGGTCACCGCTGCGATGGGAGTGAAGGCGAGCGCGGCAACGGTGATCGCGAGCTGCGCCCGCAGGCTCCCTCGCGAATCAGGCTGCGGCTTGGCTCGCTTCCTGCGCGTGCGCGATGGCTTTTTCGGTCTCGAGGTCGAAGGCATGCAACCGGTCCCGGTTCACTACCAGCTCGACCTTCTCCCCGACCTTGACGGGGATGTGACCCTCCAGGCGAGCGGTGACGAACACTCCGTCCACGTTGACGTGGATCTCGGTGTCGGCGCCCAGGGGCTCGACGATCTCCACCTCGCCCACCAGCGAGTTTTCCTCGTGTTCGACGGTGTGGTAGCCCTTGAGTTCGAGGTGCTCGGGGCGGATGCCGAGCCAGACCCGTTTGCCGACGTATCCTTGCTCCTTGAGCTCCTTGGCCATCTTGGCGTTGCTTCGGATTCGCACCCCCTCGCGCTGGAGGTAGATACCGCCCCCCTCCTCGGTCACGTGCACCTCGATGAAGTTCATCGAGGGGCTTCCGATGAAGCCGGCCACGAACTTGTTCACCGGGAAGTCGTAGAGGTTTAAAGGCGAGTCGACCTGCTGGATTTCTCCGTCCTTCATCACCACGATCCGCTCACCCATGGTCATCGCTTCGATCTGGTCGTGGGTGACGTAGATCGTGGTGACCCCGAGGCGGCGGTGGAGCTTGGAGATCTCCGCCCGCATCTCGACGCGGAGTTTGGCGTCCAGGTTGGAAAGCGGCTCGTCCATCAAAAAGACCTGAGGCTCGCGCACGATCGCCCGGCCGAGCGCGACGCGCTGGCGCTGACCGCCGGAGAGCTCGCGGGGCTTCCTCTTGAGCAGGTGCTCGATCTTCAGGATCTTGGCGGCTTCCTTGACCCGGCGGTCGATCTCGTTCCGGGGTACCCGCCGGAGCCGAAGGCCGAACGCCATGTTGTCGTAGACGTTCATGTGAGGATACAGGGCGTAGTTTTGGAAGACCATCGCGATGTCCCGGTCTTTGGGGGGGACGTCGTTCACCAGCCGGTCGCCGATGAAGATGTTGCCCTCGCTGACCTCCTCGAGCCCCGCGATCATGCGCAGGGTGGTGGTCTTGCCGCAGCCCGACGGGCCGACGAAGACCACGAACTCGCCGTCCTTGGTCTCGAGGTTGAAGTCCTTCACGGCGACGACCTTGCCGAAGCGCTTCCAGACGTGCTCGAGCTTGACCCTTGCCATGTTCACCTCCTTCTCCCGCGCTCTGAGCCCTTTGGCCCATCGGGGAGGGAACGGAAAAAGAGACCCTCTGGCCTCGAAGGTATTTTAAAAGCTCGCGGCCCGTGGCATGGAAGCAGCAAAAAAGACCACCGGCCACAGGCTAACTTTGGCTT
>JALSGO010000136.1 GCA_026982655.1 Candidatus Bipolaricaulota bacterium | reverse complement strand
GTTCGCCTGGCTGGGGCAGTACCGCCGGTTGGTGGTGCGGCATGAGCGTCTCCTGGAAGTGTTCCGGGGCTTTGTCTTGGTTGCGTTCATCCTCATCTGCCTCCGCCAATTTTGAAAGGAGTTGTAGAGCCCTTGCTTTTTGCTCTTCCCCTTGGCATACTGATGTGGTCATAAGTGACCACAATCCGACGCACGAGGAGAGGATCCCGTCCCATGAGCAAGTTCAAACACGTCGGCGTCCGGGAGTTCCGCGACCGGGCTACCTACTACCTCAAGCAGGGCAAGCCCCTGGCCATCGAGCGCCACGGCGAGGTCATCGGCTACTTCCTCCCCGTAAGGCGCCGGGACCCCGAAGAGATCCGCAAGCGTCTAGAGGCCTTCGAGCAAGCCCTGGAGCGCTTCCTGGCCGAAGCCGAGCTCCCCGAGGACGAGTTCGCCCGACTCGTCGAGCAGGCTCCTACTAGAGGGAGGAGGAAGGCCAAGGGAACGACCCAAACGACGAAGGTAGGTCGCTGAGGTGGAGCTTGAGCTCATCGTCGATGCCAGTGCCCTGGTGGGGGAGCTGCTGCGTCGGCGGGGCCGACGGATCCTCACTCGTCCCGACCTCACCCTGTATATGGCCCTCCCCCAGTGGGAGGAAGCGATCTACGAGCTGACCCACCGGGTGCGCCACGTCGCGGCCCGCTTGGACCTCGACCCGGAGGAGCTGTTGGCTTCCGCCCGGGCGTTGGCCGAAGCCGTGATTGAGGTGGTTTCGGAGGAGGTGTACGCCCCTTTTGAGGAAGAGGCCCGCCGGCGCCTGGAGGATCCCGATGACGTGCCCACGGCCGCGCTGGCCTTAGCCCTCGGCCTCGGAATCTGGACGAAGGATCAAGACTTCTTCGGCTCGGGCCTGGCCACTTGGCGCACGGAGATCCTGCTCCGAGTCCTGGAGATCGAGGCGGAGGAGTAGGATCTTAACCCAACCCTGAGTCCGGAAGCGACTGCTTGCGAGGTGCAAATCAATAATGCGGCCCACCGGGATGATGTGCCGGATCCGCACCTCGCTCCCCTTCACCTCCACCTCCTCCACCAGCAACCTCACCAGCTCCTGGCGCTCCCCAAATTCCAGTTGCTCCAGCCCCTTCCCCACCGCCCTCCGGAAGGCCGCTAAGCTCGCTAGCACGTCCTGCTCCCGAATCCGCTCTCGCCTTTGCCCCTCCAGCTCCGCCCGCTCCTGCTTGAGGTGCACCAGGCGCTCCTCCAACCGCCCCCGGCGCTCGGCTAACTCCGAAAGCTCGATCACCCCGGCAGCATAAGCGTCGATGAGTCGCTGGATCTGCTCTTGGCCCTTTCGGAGGAGCTGTTCCGTGCGCCGGATCCGCTCCTCTAGGGGGTCCCGACCCGCAAGCCTCAGCCGCTGCACCTGAAAGAAGTATTCCTTCACCCATTCCGGCTCCTGCAGCAGTCGCATCACCGCTTCCCACACCACGCCATCCAGCCGCTCCGCCCGCACCATCCGGCTGGGACAGGGCAGCTTCCCTCCCTTCCCGGGGTTCTTCCCCTGGCAGCGATAGTACGCGCGGCTGCCGTGCGTCACCAATCCGGTCATCTTCCACCCGCAGATCCCGCAGCGGACCAACCCCCGCACGAGATACTCCCGCCGCTTGTTGTTCCGCTTGGCGAACTGCCGGTTCTGCTGAAACCGCCGCCGGGCCGCCCGGAAGAGGTCTTCGTCGATCCAGGCCGGGATCGCCACCCCGATCCACTCCTCCTTGGGCCGCTCGGCCCGCTGGCGCTTCCCCAAGGGGGACTCCGGTCCGACGTACCCGGTCCGGTTGTAGTAGAGCGTGCCCGCTCGTACTCCGCAAAGGCCCCTTGGATCTCCAACAACAGCCGGTCCTCCGCCTTCTCCGCGATGGGTCGTTCCAAGAAGATCACCTCGCACCCCCAGCGCTCCAGCTCCTCCACCAGCAGGACCTGATAGGCATAGCGGCGCGCCAGGCGATCGGGGCTGAGCACCAAGACGGCGTCGAAGAGGCCGGCGGCCGCCTCATCTCGCAGCCGATCCAAAGCGGGGCGGTCGAGCCGGGCGCCGCTGTACCCCTCATCGCGGTAGATGTGCTTCTCTTCCCAACGGTAGCCCTGCTCCTGGGCGTACCGCTTAAGGGCGTGGAGCTGGCTTTCGATCGTCCGTTCTTGGGCCTGCTTTGGGGTAGAGACCCGCGCGTAGAGGGCCACCCGCTTCATGCTCTCCCTCCTCCCTCTCCTTCTTCTCGCTCTCTGCGTCTTTGAGCTTCCCTGGGGCCCGGCTCAAGAGGAGGCGAAGAGCTCTGCGGAACCGGTCGGGACCGTCGCGCCGGGGGCAGGGAAGGAGCTGAACCCGAAAGCTCATGGACATCCTCCTCCCTCTTGGGCTTGGGGGAGGATGCCGAGGAAGGATTTCGCTTGTCTAGCTCTTTCTTGGTGAGGGGTCTCAGAAAGACATGAGCAGAAGCGGTAAAGCGGAAATATGGATTTGCGCCCCAAAAGCGACCACTTCCCCACCGGTCCCACTTTCCGCGCGAGAGTCCCCTCCCAGCGTCCCACATGTCTGCGACTTCCCCACCCCGGTCTCGTAAGTTACTGCCCGGAGGTGAGAGGAGTCCCATGTCCCGAAACAAGCCGCTGAAACTCATCGGCTATCTTAGGGTCTCCACCGTCCGCCAGAAGGACGAGGGCTACAGCCTCGAGGCCCAGCGCCAGGCCATCGAACGCTACTGCCAAGCCCACGGTCACCAATTGATCGCATTAGAAGAGGAGTCCGAGTCCGCCGTCAAGGCCCGACCCGTCTTCAACAAAGTCTTCCAACACGTACTGAACTCCGACGGGGAAGTGGACGGACTGATCGTCGCCAAGCTCGACCGCCTGGGGCGCTCCGTGAAAGACCTAGCCGACATCGCCGCCGCTTTAAGAGAGAAGAACAAGCAGCTCATCAGCGTGCAGGACCACATCGACACCTCCAGCCCCAACGGCAAGCTCCTCTTTCACATCTTGTCGGCCATCGCGGAGTACGAGCGGGAGCTGCTCATCGAGCGGACCAAGATCGGGCGGGCTATCGCGGAGCGGAAGGGGGTCATCTGCCATCGGCCCCGTAAGCCTATCGACCTCGAGTTATTGAAGGAGCTGAAGAAGCGGGGGGTGAGCCACCGCCGGATGGCCAAGCTCTTGGGGGTCTCCAAGAGCACGATCTTACGAAGGTTGGATGAGCTGGGATTGCGGTGAAGATCGTGTCCGAACCAACCCGCAGACCCCAAACCGAGTGCGGAGCATCGACAACGGGTCAACCGGTTGTGTAAGCTGTTTTGGGTGCGCAAGTTCAGAGAAGCGGTTTAACGGCGGGAAGAAGTCCTATGAGGAAACGCTCACAGCACGAACCGAGGCAGGGTTCCGATCAGGGAGGCACCAAGCAACGAATCCCCCGTGCGGATGAGGCGCTCATCGAACCCCCAAAGCTGCGGGACTATCTCCTTTCCCCTTCTCATCCCATCGGTCGCTTCAAGGCCGTCTTCTTCCGAGGACTCGGATACACCCAGGAGGAGTGGCAGCGTTTGGAACAGGATCTCCGAGAGCAGCATCTTCCGCAAGAAGCGGAGGTCGTCGGCACTTCCGAACACGGGACGAAGTACAAGATCGAGGCTCCGCTGGTCGGACCCAACGGAAAGCGGGTAGAATTGATCTCGATCTGGTTCATCCGAAAGGGGGAGGAGCGGCCGCGGTTTGTCACGGCCTACCCGAAATGAAGTTCCGGATGTTGGAAACGGTGGTCTTAGCGCGGGATCTTCCCGAGCACGGGCTTAAGCGGGGCGATCTCGGGGCGGTCGTCGAGGTCCATCCCGGCGGGGAGGCGGCCGAGGTGGAATTCCTCACCGCCGACGGCCGGACCCAGGCGGTTCTTACCCTGAGCGTCCGGGACGTGCGCCGGGTGGGGCCGAAAGACCTTTTGGCCGTGCGCCCCCTCAAGCCGACTCCCACGGCTTAAACCCAAGCGAGCCGGGCGGTCCCCGTCTGCTCCCCGTCAGGGGCCGGGGGCGACGCCCGCCCCGGAGAAGACGGCGGAAGATCCCTTAGGTGCGTTACGATCCCGATGACGAGTTCAACCCCAGCTCGATCCCCCGCTCCCGGCAGTAGCGCTTCAGCTTGTCCACAAAGACCGCGCCCTTCGAGGTGCGAACGGTCCCCTCCCGCCACTCCTCCTTCACTTCGCTTAGGCAGCGATAGATAAGCTCCCTAAGCCGCGGCTCCTTCGCCGCCCTCCGGGCCAGCTGTGTGTAGAAGGCCCGCGAGCGCTCATCCCCCAGCGCTTGGAGGATCTCCTCGACCAGCCCTTGGACCTCCGCTTCCCGACCTTCCCCTCCCGGAGCGACGGCCTCCGATCCCCCCAGGGTCGAGCGGGCCGCCTCCGCCCAGGCCCGCGGCCCCGGCGCGTAGACCAAGAGCCAATCCGGCTCCCCTCCCTCCTCCCGGGCGGCGGCCTCCTGCCACTCCACCTCGGCCAAGAAGCCCGTCTCTACTAGCTCTGCGTGGGCCGGGCCGAGCTTCTCCCGCGCCTTCGAGGGATGTCGCTGCCGGGTGAGCGGAAGGAGCTGACAGAGGGTCGAATAGCGATACTGAATCCGCGGATGCGAAACCCCACCCCCACCCCGACCCCGCCGCAGCAGCCCGTAGAACTTCACCCCTAAAAGCTCGTAGAGCCTGCGGGCGACCGTGCTGCGCAGGCCCCGATAATACGCGTAGTCCAGCGGTTTGAGGTAGAGCGCGTTGACGTTCTGGAGATACCAGCTCCCCAGATACAGGTAGTTCTGATCGGCGACGGTGCCGTCCTCTAAGCGCTCGCCCTTGAAGACCACCCGCTCGTAGAGGTGAAAGACGTCCTCGACCCACTGCTCCCGACCGCGGCAGTAGAAGGCCCCGCGCGACTCCACACCCGTGAGGGTGATGCGCTTGAGCGCCTCCTTGATCCGGCGGTAGTTCTTCCCCGAGGAGTTGATCCTCATCCGCCGGCAGAGCTCATAGAGCGAGCCCAAGGGAATCGGGTTCTCCAGGGGCAGGGGTCGGGAGCGCAGCTGCTCGCTGATGATCTGCTCGATGGCCTTATGCACTTCCTTGTCGAAGGGGCCGGGGAAGCCCTGGCGCACGTTCGCCGAGACCCGCCAGAGGATCTCCACGCGCTTCCCATCCCGGCTCACCACGTCGTGATAGCAGATCTCTTGAATGTCCTTGAGCCCCTTGCGGGAGAGGGCAAAGAAGGGGAGCGTGAGCAGATTCACCTCGGAACGGACGACGTCCTCCTCCTCATACTTCCCAATCTCTGAAGCGGTCGGAACGGGCTCGAGGTTCGGCGTTCCCTCCTCGAGAGGAAGGGGAAGCTCCGAGCTTTGGGAAGAAGTTTGCTCCTCTCTCCGTGTCATGATCCCCCTATCTTGAACCTTTCCGAATGGGAAGGTCAACGTTGCCGCCCTATAACGTTACTCTAAATACTCAAAACGTTACTCTAAATACTTAATGCAGGGCGAAAATTCGCAAGAGAACAGGGTTTTCGCCCTCTCGATTTCCTTCAAAGTACGATAATCCTTCCTTCAAAGTACGATAGTGTTCCTTCAAAGTACGATAATCCTTCCTTCAAAGTACGATAGTGTTCCTTCAAAGTACGATAGCCGGGAGTTTTCCACATTTCTGGATTTGAACTCAATTTCGATTTGGTGTCGGGCGGTGAAAGAGCCGTTGCCACCAGGGTTTTCGGGCTTCGAGGGCCCGACGGAGTTCGGCCAGCTCCTCCCGCTGGGCCTCGATGGTGCGCCGCAGGTACTCGATGTCCGTCTGCCAGTTGGGATCCACCGCCCCCGGGAGCTTGGAGTAGAGCAGCTCCTCGAGAAGTTTGACACGATCTTGTAAAAAGCGTTTGTCCTCTTCCAGACGTCGGATTTGCTCCTTGAGTGCCTCGATGAGGGCCGAAGTTTCCGAAGTCTCCGTCGGTTTGACCTCCGCAGGGGAAGCCCGGGAAGCCAGTTCGGTTTTGACCTTTTCCGCGGCCACCAGCACGGGCATCCCCTGCTCCTCGAAATGTTTGACGCGCTGGAGTAACGCCACGCCCCCCTGATCGACGAGGATCTTCCGATTCTTTCCTTGTTTGACATGGTTTGACAATACGCCGTCAAGGAGTGTCAAGCGGTAGCGGACTTCGCGCTCCGTCATCCCGAGGATCTGAGCTAAGGATTTGATGTCGTGCATGATCCCCTCCCGTGACACTCCACGGTAAAGCCTCGTCGGGGTCTGGAGGAGGGCCTCTCATCACCCGGGGGAGGGAAGTTGAGGGTGCAAGGGGGTCGCCCCGTCCGTCCCCTGTCGTTGGGGGTCCGGGGGCCCGGCTTGCGGGGCGGGGGAGGCCGTCAAAGGGTTTCCGGAGGTTTTCCCGATTCCTTGCGAGTATCTCTTCTCCCGGGAGGAGGCAGATCTGTGCGTGGAGCGTCAAAGACTTTCCCGTTTACAGTGGGCGTTGTGATGGACGTTGGAATCCCTTGGGGAGCGACTCGCGCGGGCTCGGCAGTGGAGTTCTGTGGACGGGGGAGGCGGAGGAGGCGTTGCCATCAGGGGAGGTGAAGCTCCTCGAGGGTGCAGCGGAGGGCCTCGATCTGCTGCCGTTGGACTTGGATCGTCCGTTGGAGGTATTCGAGGTTGTACTCCGAGGTGTGGGGGTGGGGGGCGACTGGGCCGGGGAAGCGGTTCTGCTGGCTTGACGCCTCTCGGCGCCCTGGGATCCCTCCGGCGAGAGGGGATCGGCCCATGCGCAAGCTCACGTCCCGAGTATCTCCTCTTGTCCGAAGTGTAGTAGAATATACCGTCGCCGCGTTCCTGGAAGGGGGTGTTACTCAAGCGGGGTGGAGAGCCTACGTTGCCAGTTCACCATCGGTGTGCCCGTCGAGCCTTTCAGCATGATGAATTAAGGAAGGAGAAATACCATGACGCAACGAACCGTCCTGCTCGGTCTGACCCTGCTCTTGCTGGCTTTTTCCTTCACGCTCAGCATCGGCGGTACCGGCGTCCTGCGCGGTGCAATCGCCCAGAGTCCCGATGTCACCCTCTCCGTGGACGCCACCCGGCCCGGCGATCTCATCGACGGCCTCCTGTGGGGCAGCAACCTGACCCACCGGGCTTCGGCAGCCCAGACGGTGGAACACGCCGGCTTTGTGAACGCCACCCGCCGGATCGGCGTGCGCGTGATCCGCTGGCCCGGTGGCAACACGGCTTCCGCCTACGACTGGAAGCGCAACGAGCTGATCCAGCCCGGTCGCCGCGTGCCCCAGCCGGCCGGCGTGGACCTCGCCCGCATCCTGCAGTTTGTGCGTGAGACCAGCGCCGAGCTGAGCATCACCGTCAACTTCGGTACCATGACCGCTCAAGACGCCGCCCACCTGGTGGAGTTCCTCAACGGCCCCGCCGACTCGAAATGGGGTGCCCAGCGCGCGGCCCTCGGCTTCCCCGAGCCCCTCAACGTGCGCTTCTTCGAGATCGGCAACGAGGAGAACCAACCCCATATGTGGTACTACTCCTGGACCGCCGAGAACCCCTTCAAGTACTTCTTCGGCGGAGAGGAGGAGCGGCGCGGCTTCTACAACAACGCCTCCAGCCAGGAGTATGACCCCGTGGGGGCCAAGGGAGACTTTTTCAAAGCACGTGGTGGGCCGAACCAGACCTACACCCTGCGCTTTCCCCCGGTGCGGGACGTGCGGGTATACGGGTTCATCGACCGGGCCGCGGCCGAGTCCTGCCTGCAAACCTACCGGCAGACGGGCAACATCCCTCTCATCCCCGACCGGTGTGAGGCGTGGACAAGGGTCGCCGACCTCTCTGCCCAGCTCCCGGACGCCCGTGCCTTCACCCTGGACGCTGAGGCCGGCGTGCTGCGCTTCGGTGACGGCGTCGATGGTGCGATGCCGCCGTCCGGCAGCTTCTTCCTGGTGGAATACACCACCTACGGCCACGAGGGCTTCTTAGACTTTACCCGAGCTATGCGCGCCGCTCCCTCGTCGGTGCCCATCCAGATCGGCGCAGCGGTGCTGCCCTTCGTGGGCAGCCGGCCCATCACTGACACCGTGCGCATGCAGGAGATCTTCGCCCAGATGGACTTCTACGTGCGCCATCAGTACGACGTCTCGATCCCCGTCCAGGCGTACGGCTCCTACGATGCCCGGCGCCAGATCGCGGCGGTGCGCGTCGCTAACCTGGAGGCGGTATACGACCGGGTGCGTCGGTATACGGCGAGCATCGGGGTGGACAGGCCTCTCAGGATCGCGGTGACGGAGTGGAACGTCTTCCTGAACCGGGACTACTGGCAGATCAACCGCACGCTGGAGGGGGGCGTCATCGCGGCCGAGTGGTTCATCCGCCTCCTGAACGCGGGCCCGGCGGCGCCCGTGGCCTACGCCGAGCAGTTCGCGCTAGGCGGAGGCAACCTCTCTCTGATCCGCAGTCAGAACAATTACAGCGTTGCGCCCATGGGTTATGTCTTCCAGGGCTTCGCCGATTGGCTGGGCAGCCGGGTGCTCCCTATCACCGTCACCTCGCCGGAGGCCCTTGCTTACGACCAGACCATCCCCTACGTCACGGCGACGGCCGCCCTCTCCGCCGATGATCGAACCCTGCGCCTGGCCGTGATCAACAACGCGGAAGCAATCGCACTGACCGCTCGCCTGCAGATCACCGGGTTCTTCCCGTCCGCCGCCCGGCTGTGGCGCCTCTCCGCCGAGTCGTATGCGGCCGGCAACGACCGGGACTCGGCGAACGTGGTGCTGCGAGAGGAGCCGGTCCAGGAACCCCCGACCGTCCTCATGCTCCCGCCACATTCAGTGACGTTTCTGGAGCTACAGGTCCCGCCGGCGCAGGGGAACTGACGTGGTAGGCATCCAGACGACCCGACGACGGTTTTCCCATTTTGGGCAGCCTTGCGGCCTCCTCAAGGGGTAAAGGGTCATCTCCGCGTCTTTTTTTTGAGATTTCCGGTCTCGGGCCAGTACGGGGTTTCGCTCTCGTTGCTGAGGCGCTCAGGCGGGGGTTCAGGTTACAGCAGCCGAGGTACGGTGGGACCCTCGGCCCGGTAGTAGCGGATCTCCTCGTCTTGGATCGTGGTGCCGGGGCGCAGCTCCGGAAGGTAGAGGACCTTGCCGGGGTACCGGCGGGCGATGGGGCGGTCCAGGCGGAGCCCCATCAGGTTCTCGTCGAGGACGATCACCGGGCCGGCACCACCGCCTCGGCCTTCTGCTTGAGGAGGGAGGCGGCCAAATGAAGCGCCTCTTCGACGGCCTCGCGGGGGACGCGGCCTTGGTAGTTCTCGACCAGCTCGTCGACGGAGTGACCGGCGGCCAACAGATCCAGGAAGACCTCGACCTCGATGCGGGTGTACTTAAAGGTGGGCCGTCCGCCGCAGACGCCGGGGGCGGAGACGATGTACTTCCCCAGGGGGTAGTACTCGTAGACCTGCCCGCCGACCTCTTCGCGGACCAAGCCGCCCGACTTCGACTGCGACTGCGATATCGTCTTGGCCATTCGAATCCCTCCGGGAGGAAGTATACCCGGTTCCGGAAAGCGGGGCGAGGGACGAGATCCCCTGGGGCGGGCGGAGGTGATCTCTCATGCCGATGACGTATATCGGCTACCCAACCCTGGAAGCGTGGGCCCGGGTGGCGGATCGGAAGCTTCCCGTCTACGCCGGCTTGGTGGAGGAGCCCCAGCCTCCCGACTCCCATGGGATTCAAACCGTTCTTTTGGTGATCTGGGTAAGCCAACACCGGCCCTCCGCTCAGGAGGTCCACTACTTCCGCTGTCGGGTGGGGCTGTTGGAGTACATCGGGAAGACGCCCTTTGGGAACGATCATCCCGAGAGGAAGCAGCGGGCAGGGCAGGCTTGGGGGCTGATTCGCTCTTGGTTGGAGGAGCAGGGCTTCTCCGTCCGGGAGGGGGTGATCGCCCAGAAGGAGGCTCGGGCGCAGCAGGTGCCCGAGGAGTGCTTCTTGGAGATGCAGTGCTCGCAGTGCGATCGGAAGCTGGACAACCCGGCTCCGTGGTGCGGGTGTCGGTGTCACGAGTGGGTCTAGCCGAAGCCGAGCGGAGCTTGGCTCCCGTGGAAGCTCCGCAAATCTTAGATCGTCCGCCTGGAGTTCCCCTCCGGTGCCGAGGGTGGGAACCTGAAGCCTAAGAAGTCGGATCCCGAGCGCTTTTCGAAGACGGAGATCGGGCGGATGGCCTCCGTCGCGCTCAAGGTGGCGGGCCATCGGGCGGCGGCCCACGTGGGGCAGGGGAAGCTCACCCCGGGCAAGGAAGGCCTCTGCTGCGTCCCCGATTTTTCCGAGAGGGTCGTGGCCGAGGCGTTGGGGGTGGGTCGGGCATAACCCGGCCCGCCCTCGTTTTGTGCTGCGGGAGGCCCCGATCTTTCTTTGGGTTTGCCCTTAAGGGGAGCGATAAGCTGGGAGCGGGCGAGTCGAGCTCAGCGAAAGCGAAGGGGTTCGAGGGTCAGCGGGCGGGGAAGCCCCGGATGGGCGAGGCGGAGGAGGAAGGAGGCGATGCCGCTGTAGCCGACCATGAAGGCGGGGATCTCGCTCAACCCATCCTCCCCTGGCCAGAGGAGAACCCTTCTTCCCCGCTCGGTTTCTCGCTCCCTCTGCACCC
>JALSGO010000135.1 GCA_026982655.1 Candidatus Bipolaricaulota bacterium | reverse complement strand
GCGCGGCCGGAAGCAAGCCCGATCACCTTGACTTCGAAAGTTGTCCCATCACGGCCTGGTTCCGCGAGCACATCAGCGAGGAGTTTGCGAAGGTTCATCAGGATTTTCACACCAAGATCAACGCGGCCGCCGATGCGATGGAAAGGGGCGAGAAGGAACAAGCGAAAAAGACCTTGGACGAAGCCTACGTACTGCTCGCGCGGCTCGAGAAGTATCTCCTAGGCGTCTAGCCTGAACAGCCCCGAGGACACTCGAGACGGTGCGCCACCGGCTCCAAGGGTTGAGGAACGCGCATCCTCAGGTCTACGGGCACCGCAAACGGGTGGCCGTGGTCATGCGGGAAGCGGCCACCCGTTCGAACCTTTCTCAGGAGGAGCGCTGCTGCTGGGTATTCGGGGCTTTGCTGCACGATGTGGGGAAGCTCGCCTTGCCCGCTCGTGTGCTGGCCATGCCGAGGCCTCTGACCCCTGGTGAGCGGATTCGTGTTCAAGGGCATGTGCACTACGGCCTGTGGTTGCTCGAGCGCGCCCTCTGCGTATCCCGCGCGCGAGCATTTGCCCCCTTTCCCTTCCTGCATCACGAGCGCCCGGACGGGAATGGCTACCCCCTGGGTTCGGTGGGGGAGCAGCCTCCGGGAGGGGCCCTTTTCCTGGGCGTGGTGGACGCCTGTGTGGCAATGCGGGAGCGCCGGCCTTACCGCGCACCCCGTTCCCACGACGTGGCGCCGGACGAACCCTTTCGGCACCGGGGGGAGTCCGTTTGATCCTGCCGTCCTCGAGTACCTGGTGCCGGTGCTCGAGGACTTCTGTCACCGTATCTTTGCCCGTGCCGCTTGACCGAAGCCGCTCCCTGCCGCCGTAGTAGCATGGAAGACGTAGGGCAAAGGGGGTGAGCGGAATGAAAGCTCCGCGCTGGTTGAAGCTGGGCCTTGTGGCCTTAGGGCTTGCCTTCCTCGGCGCCCAGGCCCAGGGGGTCACGGTGACGATCTCCTGCGGCTCGGTGGGCAAGGGCTACGACTTCTGCAAGGAGGGCGCCGAGGCCTGGGCCAAGCGAACCGGGAACAGGGTGCGGGTCCTGGCCTCCCCCAAGTCCACCACCGACCGCCTTGCGCTCTACCAGCAGCAGCTCGCTGCCGGTAGCGACGAGGTGGACGTCTACATGATCGACGTCATCTGGCCGGGGATCCTCGGCGAGTTCTTCGTGGACTTAAACGACTACATCGAGCCTAAAGTGAAGTCCGAGTTCTTCCCCGCGCTGATCCAGGCGAACACCGTGGACGGCCGGCTCGTGGGCCTGCCCTGGTTCACCGACGCCGGCATCCTCTATTACCGCAAGGACCTGCTGGAAAAGTACGGCTTCTCGGCTCCCCCCAAGACCTGGGACGAGCTAAAACGCATGGCCGAGAAGATCCAGGCCGGCGAGCGAAAGCAAAACCCCAAGTTCTGGGGGTTCGTCTGGCAGGGGGCGGCGTACGAGGGGCTCACCTGCGACGCGCTCGAGTGGATCTACTCCTACGGCGGAGGCACGATCGTCGA
>JALSGO010000134.1 GCA_026982655.1 Candidatus Bipolaricaulota bacterium | reverse complement strand
CTCCCCGAAGACCCCCCCGGGGGAGGGTTGACAAATCCCCCATGATGTGTTATAAGAAAGGCAAGCTCCTTGAGAGCGAAGCTAAGAGCAATCATCCGAAGGAGGTAATAGAGATGTTGAAGTGGGGCACACCGATGGAGTCGAAGCAGGCGGCGGAGCGGTTGAACAAGGCCGTCTCTCAGATCACGGGGAGCCGGGCTCTGTACCTGCTGCTCGTGCTGGCGGCGTTCGTGCTGCTGAGCGGGGCTTTAGATAAGTGGACTGGGTAAGATAGCACAAACACGAGCTGTCTTAGATCCACACAAATCTGCAATCAATCCGCTAGCTAGGAAGCTAGAGATTCAAAGAAAAGAAGGAAGTCATCTTGACTTCCTTCTGCTTTTTTTGCTAGGATGCTCAATGTGATGAGGATTCCAGTTGCAGCACGGGTCTATATTGTTGGAGTTGGTTTACTAGCAGTCTTAGCTATAGCCCAGCTTTACCCTGAACTTGCAAAACTCCTCGCTCCGCCGGTATTTCTTGCCCTTGTAGTCTTCACTTTTATTATGTTCCTCACAGAGATTTACGAAATTGAGATTGTATATCATAGAGCAACATCTGTGGGAGTTGCTATTTGCCTAACAGCAATTATCTTGGGTGGGAGCATATTGGGTGTTTTTGTAACGCTACTTGGGACATTATTAGCTGAACCGCTTTTAAGGTGGAAAAGGATCAAGGACGGACTGCTGAATTTCCTAGCACCAGTGGTTTTCAATACAAGTCAAAGCATGCTCGCTGTTTACGCAGCTTCCTGGGTATTCATCCAGTTAGGTGGTCAGCCACTCTTGTGGGGCAACCTGCCCTCCTCTGACCAGCTTTTCTTCAGTAGCTTGATCCCTGCTACAGGGGCTTTCATTGTTATATCCCTATTAAACACTGCCTTCGTCTCCGGCATCATCACCCTTACCGAAGGGACTAGCTTCTTGTATCATATTCGCTTCAACCTGAAGCACCTCTTGGTGCAAATCCTCTCCCTCGGGGTATTGGGGATCTTGATGGCTGTCATCTACGCCCAGTCCCCGTGGAACCTCCTGCTCGTGCTCATCCCCTTGGGGCTGGTGCACCTGTCGCTGCGCAACTACATGCGGCTGCGCGAGGAAGCCAAGCGGGCCTTCGAGAAGATGGCCGACCTCCTCGCCAAGCGCGATCCCTACACCTACGAGCACTCCCGAAGCGTGGCCGAACTGGCCGCTCGGATCGCCCGCAAGCTCCGACTCCCTCTCGACCAGGTGGAGAAGATCCGCTCCGCGGCGATGATCCACGACATCGGCAAGATCGCCATCCCCGACTCCATCCTGCAGAAGCCCGGCCCCCTCTCGGAAGAGGAGTGGCGGGTCATGAAGACCCACCCCGTCATCGGGGCCGACCTCATCAAGGACCTCGAGATCTACGCGGATGTGGCCGACATCGTCCGCTACGAGCACGAGCGCTGGAACGGCTCCGGATACCCCCGGGGCCTCCAAGGCGACGAGATCCCCTTGGGGGCCCGCATCGTGGCCGCGGCGGACATCTACAACGCTCTGACCACCGATCGGCCCTACCGACCCGCGTACTCACCTCACGAAGCTCGGCGAATCATCAAAGAGATGCGCGGCGTGGAGCTCGATCCCCGCGTCGCCGACGCGCTCCTGGCCGTCCTGGAGGAAGAACAAGAACCGATAGGGGAAGGGGTTTCGGCTCCCGGTCCCTCCTCTCCGAGCGCCCCCTCTCCCGCTCCCGCTCAAGGGCAAGAAGCCGATTCCGACTCCCATAGGGAAGAATCCGTCAACTAAGAGACGATCATTTTCCGCCGGGTAATTGCCAGCAATTACGCTCTAAGCTTACCCCCCCGCGCGCACGCGCGCAGACGACGTCAAATGCGGAGCCCTGTGTGCTGGGGCCGTTGACGTTGAAGAGCTCGATCGGTTCAGCTGGGCGCGTCGACGATCCGACTAGATGAACTCGGGGTTGGCCGTGAGCCAGTAGATGGTCCGCGCCGAGATGTTGACGGCGTGATCGCCCACCCGCTCCAGGTCGCGGATCGACCAGAGGACGGTGATGACGTTCCCCGCGATCTCGCGGGCCTCCTCCGGGCTGAGGGTCTGGCGCGCGCTGCGGATGATCTGCGTGAGGAGCTCCGTGCGCAGGTCCCAGCAGCGCTGGTCCATCTCCTTGTCTTGATAGATGACCTCCTTGGCCCGGTCGGGGTCCCGCTCCCGGAAGGCTTGGAGACTCCCCTCGAGCATCCGGCAGGCGTACTCCCCCAACGCCAACAGCTCGGCCTTGGGGACGAGGACGAACGCCTCCGAGGCCATGGCGTACTCCCCCAGGTTGACGGCCAGGTCGGCCACCCTTTCCAAGTCCGTCACGATCTTGAAGGCGCTCAGGATGAGCCGCAGGTCGATCGCAACGGGCTGCTGCAGCGCCAGGAGGTCCGTGCACTGCTTCTCGATGTCGAGGGCCAGCCCGTCGACCGTGTCGTCCCAGGCGTCGAGCCCCTCGGCCAGCTCGCGGTCGTGATCGCGGAGGGCCTGAAGCCCCATCCGCAGGCCCCGGACGGTCTCCTCCCCCATCCGGGAGACGGCCTCGATGAGCCCCTCCAGCTGCTGTTGATAGCTCTCGCGCACCATGGTCCTTTAATCGTAGCCCGAGTTCACCCGAACTTCCCGGTGATGTAATCCTCCGTCTGCTTGCGGATGGGGTTCTCGAAGAGCTGCGCGGTGGGGCCGAACTCCACCAGGCGGCCCAGGTACAGAAACGCGGTGTAGTCGCTCACGCGGGCCGCCTGCTGCATGTTGTGGGTCACGATCACGATCGTCACTTCCTCCTTGAGCTCATGGATTAAGTCCTCAATGCGGGCGGTGGCGATGGGGTCGAGCGCGGAGGCGGGCTCGTCCATCAGCAGCACCTCGGGCTGGACGGCCAGCGCGCGGGCGATGCACAGGCGCTGCTGCTGCCCCCCCGAGAGGTCGAGCCCGCTCTTCTTATGCAAAAAGTCTTTGACCTCGTCCCAGAGGGCGGCCCGCCGCAGGGCCTCCTCCACCCGCTCGTCGAGGCGGTCCCGATAGCCGTTGATGCGGAGCCCAAAGGCCACGTTCTCGTAGATGCTCTTGGGGAAGGGGTTCGGCTTCTGGAAGACCATCCCTATGCGCCTGCGGACCTCGACGGGGTCGACGCCCTTGGCGTAGATGTTCTGCCCGTGGAACAGGACCTCGCCCTCGGTGCGCACCCCGGGGATGAGGTCGTTCATGCGGTTTAAGGCTCGGAGGAAGGTGCTCTTGCCGCACCCCGAGGGGCCGATGATCGCCGTCACCCTTCGTGCCGGGAGGTCGAGGGTGACGCGGTCGAGGGCCCGCTGCGAGCCGTACCAGATGCTCAAGTCGCGGGTCTGCAACACGGGCGGCTCGCTCGGGGCAACGACCGCGGGCTCGAGGCCTTGGAGTTCCTCCCGGCGTTGGGCGAGCGCTTCCGTCTCCGTTCGGGTATCCAGGGGCGTAGGAGCCATCAAGACCACCTCTTCTGATAGCGGTTTCGCAGCCAAATGGCCGTCCCGTTCAGCAGCAACAACAGCACAAGGAGCACCACGATGGAGGCGGCGGCCACCTCGGCGAAGCCCTCCTGGGGCTTGGTGGCCCAGTCGAAGATCTGCAGCGGGATCACCGTGAACGAGTCCCAGAGGCTCTGGGGGACGTACGAGACGTAGAGGAACGCGCCCAGCAGGAGCAGGGGCGCGGCCTCCCCGAGCGCCCGCGACAGGGCCAAGATCATCCCCGTAAAGATCCCGGGAAGCGCATAGGGGAGGACGTGATGGCGGATCACCTGCCAGCGGGTGGCCCCCACCCCGTAGGCCGCCTCCCGCACCGAGGGCGGGACCGTCCGCAGCGCCTCGCGCGCGGCGATGATCATGATGGGGAGAACCAGGAGCGCCAGGGTGATCCCCCCCGCGAGGATGCTCCGCCCCAAGCCCAGGGAGCGGGCCAGGATCTCCAGGCCGATGATGCCGTAGATCACGGAGGGGACCCCCGCCAAGTTGGCGATCAAGATCTGCAAAATCTCCGTGAGGACCCCGCGGCGGGCGTACTCCTCGAGATAGACCGCGGCCCCGATCCCCAGGGGGAAGGCGACCAGGGCCGTCACCAGGATCACGTAGAGGGACCCCAGGAAGGCGCTGGCGAGCCCCGCGTGCTCGGGGTAGCGCGGCTCGTTGAGGCTCGTGAGGAACGCCCCATACGCCCGCAGGAGGCTCCGCTGGAAGGGGAGCTCCCCGCGGCGTTCGACGTCGAGCACCGCCGTGAGGCGCTCTCCCTCCCGCTCGATCGTCAAGGGGACCTTCCCGCCCTGGGTCCGGGCGGCGACCACGAGGGCCTGCCATGCCTGTTGGGTGCCCGTGATGGGCAGGCCGCCCGCCTCTACCAATACATCTCCCGGCTGCAGGCCTGCCCGCTCCGCCGCGGAGCCGGGGGCGACCTTGGAGAGGACCACGCGGAACTCCCCCGGACGGTCGGGCACGGGGACGGCGCGCAGGCTCCCCAGGAGCCCTCGGCGGCCCGGCACCCAGGCGATCGACGCCCGCTCGACCCCCGAGGGCAGGGCCGCGATCGCCCTCCACACGTCGGAGACGCGCTCGACGGGCACCTCTCCCACGCGGAGGAGCGCGTCCCCTCGGCGCAGGCCCAGCGCCTCCGCCGGGGAGCCGGGCGCGACCCGCGCGACCGTCACGTACGGGAAGAACCCGGCTGTGCCTCCCCCCCTCGGCCCGAGCTGGAGGGTGCGCAGCGACAGCGAGAGCCCCGCATCGGCGGTGGCGCGCATCGCCACCAGCTGCGTGCTCTGAAGCGCCGTCGTCGCGATCAGCACCAGGAGCACCAGGAGCCCCAGGAGGAGCGCGCCCAAGGCGACCCCCGCAAAGAGCGCCCCCAGCGCGCGGCGCCTCCGAAGCCCTCGTCGGACCGCCGCCTTCGTCTTCGTCTTCGCTCCCATAGGGCTCACTCGTACCGCTCCCGGTAGCGCTTCACGATGAAGTAGCTCGCGATGTTGAGCACCAAGGTCGTCACGAACAGCAGGAGCCCGATGGCGAAGAGCGCGGACCAGATGAAGGCCGTGGCCTCGTGGTCCCCGGTGGCGATGTTCACGATGGTTGTGGTGAGGGTCATCATGGGCTCCGTGGGGTCGGGGGGCCAGGCGGGGGTCCTTCCGGCGGCCAGGGCCACGATCATCGTCTCCCCGATCGCCCGAGACATCGCCAGGATGAAGGCTGCCCCGATCCCCGAAAAGCCCGCGGGGAGCACCACCTTCCAGATCACCTCGAACTTGGTGGCTCCCAACGCGTAGGCCCCCTCGCGCAGGGAGCGCGGGACCGCATATAAAACGTCCTCGCTGAGGGAAGCGACGAGGGGCAGGATCATGAACCCCATCACGATCCCCGCGGAGAGCCCGTTCCAGAAGCCCAGGTCGGGGAGGACCGTCCCTTGCAGGAGCGGGGTCACGAACCGCAGGGCGAAGAAGCCGTACACCACGGTGGGGACCCCGGCCAGGACCTCCAAGACGGGCTTAAGAAGCCGCCGAGCCCGCTCGGAGGCGTACTCGCTTAGAAAGACGGCGCTCAGGATCCCCAAGGGGAGCGCCACGAGGAGGGCGATCCCCGTGATGACGAGGGTGTCGGCGATCAAGGCGAGCACGCCGTAGCTTTGGGGCACGGTCAGCGGGGCCCAGCGGATGGACCCCAGGAACTCCGCCGGGGAGACCTCGCGGAAGAAGAGGAGGCTCCCCTGGACGAAGGTCCAGGCCGTAAGAAGCGTGATGGCGACGGCGCTTAAGCCGCAGAGGAGGAAGAGCCCCCGGATGAGCTGCTCCTTGAGGCCGCGGCCCCGCGGGGCCCGGAGGGAAGCGGACGGGGGAGGAGACGTAGCCGTCCGAGATCCCTCGCTCCTCGGTCGGGTCATCGGTCGATCCTCACCGTACCGTGCTGTGCCGTACCGTGCCGTCGCCGTCGCCGCCGCCGCGCCCACTATACGCGGGGGAGGGTTCCGGGGACAAGTGAAGGGAAGGGTCCTTCGAAGCCCTCCCCGGGGATGCTAGAGCCCGCAGTGGGCCAGGAACTTGTCCGTGATCTCCTCGGGGGAGAGGCCGCTGAACCGCCCGTCGAAGGCCGTTCCGGGGACGCGGTCCTCGAAGCAGACGCGGTTCGCCTCGCGGATCTCCTCCGGGACGGGGACGTAGCCGACGTCGAGCATGAACTCCTCGTCCCCGATGAGGTCCTCGGACAGGTAGAAGCGGACGAAGGCGTCGACCGCTTCGCGCTCGGCGGAGCGGACGTTCGTGTAGAGGAAGAGCGGTCGGCTCAGGGGTCGGTAGACGAAGGATTGGATCGCGTCGGGGCCGGGGAGGATGCCTTGGCACTCGCCGCCGGTCGCCTCGAGGGGGGGCTTGCCCGCCTCCGCCCGGCGGCGGTTCATCTCGGCCAGCACCTCGGCGGGGGCGTCGACGAGCGTCCGCCGCGGGTCGATCGCGACGGCCTGGACGAGGTCCTGGTTGTTGAGGAAGAAGGCGAACCCGAAGTAGGTGAGCGCGAAGGGATCGGCCCCCGTCTGCTCGGCGAGGAGCTGGTCCTCCTCCGTGCCGAAGTAGTCGGAGCGGGTGTCCCCCTCCTCGCCGTTGATCGCGCGGGTGAAGAAGTCGAACGTCCCCGAGGTCTCCGCGGCGCCGGAGAGGGTGATGGGGGCATCCGCGAAGCGCGAGCCCAGCTGCCTCCAGTTCGTGATGAACCCCTCGGCCTCCCGCGACCAGAGGAGCTCCAGCTCCCCGACGGTCAGGCAGGGCCTCCCGTCGCGGAAGATCCGGGTCTCGCGCGAGACCGCCACGGTGATCCCGTCGAGGCCGACGAGGGACTCGATGTACTCGACGCCGTTCTCCTCGGCGGCCTCGATCTCGGCTGGCTTGATGGCGCGCGAGGCGTCGTTGATGTCCGTCTCCTGAGCCAGGAAGCGCCGGAAGCCGCCGCTGGTGCCGCTCACCCCGACGCTGACCTTGACGTCCGGGCGCACCGCGCGGAACTCCGCGGCCACCCCTTGGGTGATGGGGGCCACCGTGCTCGAGCCGTCTATGAGGACGTCCTTCGCGCCGGGAGGGGCCGTGGGCTGAGCCCCCGAGATCGAGATCCCGCCCATCCCACCGAGCCCCAAGATCAACAAGGAAGCCACCGCTGCCGTCCGCATCGTCCGCGCCTTCGGTCGTTGTTTGGCCACGCTCTTCCCTCCTATATAGTTATCGCTGATACTATAGATATGGGAAATGCCCCTGTCAAGGGGCCGGGATCCCATCGAACGCCGACCTTCCGTCCCTATCGGCAGATGCTTGCCTTCGGCTATGGATGTGCTATAATCTCTATATAGAACTCCAAGGGGTCCGGAGGGAGGGGAAGACGGGATGGGCACCTCCAAGGTCGAGAAGCGACGGCTGGGCACCACCGCCGGGGGCGGGACGTACATGATCACCCTCCCCAAGGACTGGGTGGAAGCCCTGGGGCTGACCAAGGGCGAATCCCTCACCCTGGTGTGGGTGGCTCAAGGGATTTACCTCAAACCCGAGGCCCGCGGCGGCAGCGAGCGGGAGGGCTCGAAGGCGGCCCACGCCCGCCTGGCGGTCGGAGAGGGACGGGGGGAGGAGCTGGAGAGGGCCCTGATCTCCCGCTACATCGCGGGCTTCGACGTCATCGAGATCGTAGGCCCTTTAAGCGTGGAGCAGCGCGAGGGCGTACGACGCACGGTCCAGCGGCTCATCGGGGCCGAGATCCTCCAAGAGACGTCGGATTATATGCTCATCCACACCCTGCGGGATCCCCAGGTGCTCTCGCCGCCGCAGCTCTTGGAGTACATCCACGAGAACGTCGAGGCGATGCTCCAAGACGCCCCCGCGGCCCTCTTGGAGGGCGACCTCGACCGGGCCGTAAGCGTCGTCCAGCGGGACGACCGGGTGGACCGCTTCTTCCTGCTGCTGTCGAGGCAGCTGTACGCCGTGCTGCGGGACCCCCTGGGGGAAGTGGAGCGGGGGATCTCCCGCATCGAGTTCTTCAACTTGCACACGGTGGCCCGGCAGCTGGAGCGGGTGGCGGACCACGCCGTCAAGATCGCCCAGGCGGCCCAGGCCCTTCACCAGGAGCGGCGGGCGGTCCCGCCCCCGCTGGGGGAGGCGATCACCGAGACCCGAGACGCCGTCCGGTGGGTGTTGCACGAGGCGTTCCACGCGTTCGTCGAGCGGGACGGCGGGCAGGCCCACCGGATCTTGGAGGCGATCCCCGGCGTGGAGCGGCGGGTGGAGGAGATCGACCGCCGGCTCCTGCAGCTCGACGACCCCCATCTGGCGTACCACATCGGGATCGTGGTCGACAGCCTGGGGCGCGTCAAGGACTACGCGACGAACATCGCGGAGCTGGCGCTCAACGCCGAGGCCCTGCAGGGCGGGAAAACCCCACCCTAGGGGAATCCGCCGGTCCCCTTGGCTTCCCCGGCCCTCGGCTTCGGGTTCTCCAGCCCCAGATGTTAGACGTCTTTGCGCACCTTCTGGGCGGCTTCGGAGTGTCGGAGGGCGGCTTGGGCGGCGGCCAGGCGCGCCACGGGCACCCGGAAGGGGCTGCAGCTCACGTAGTCCAACCCCAGTTCCTCGCAGAACTCGATGCTCTTGGGGTCTCCTCCGTGCTCGCCGCAGATCCCCAGCTCCAACTCCGAACGGGCAGAGCGCCCCTTCTCCACGGCCATCCGCATCAAGGCCCCTACGCCCTCGCGGTCCAGGGTCTGGAACGGGTTTTCGGCTAAGATGCCCTTCTCCAGATACTGCAAGAGGAACCTCCCTTCGGCGTCGTCCCGGCTGATCCCGAAGACCGTCTGCGTGAGGTCGTTCGTCCCGAAGCTGAAGAACTCCGCGTGCTCGGCAATCCGATCGGCCACGGCGCAGGCCCGGGGGATCTCGACCATCGTCCCGAAGTGGTAGGGGACCTCCACGCCTTCGGCCTCCATCACCTCGCGGGCGACCCGCTCCAGCACTTGGCGCATCGTCCGCAGCTCGTTGGGGTGGGCCACCAGAGGGATCATCACCTCGGGGCGGACGTCCACGCCCTCCTTCTTTAAAGAGCAGGCGGCCTCGAAGATCGCCCGCACCTGCATCGCCACGATCTCCGGGTAGAGGATCCCGAGGCGCACCCCCCGCAGCCCCAGCATGGGGTTCGCCTCCCGTAGGGCCTCTACGGCCTTGAGGAGCCCCTCTTTCTCTTGCAGCTCCTGCTCGCTTCCCCCGCGGGCGCGCAGCTCGACGACCTCTCTTACGAGCTTCTCGTAGGGCGGCAGGAACTCGTGCAAGGGCGGGTCGATCAAGCGAATGACCACGGGGTAGCCGGCCATCGCCCGGAGGATCCCCTTAAAGTCCTCGCGCTGGAGGGGCAACAGTTTTTGTAGGGCCTCCTCGCGCTCCTCGGGGGTGCGAGCCAAGATCATCGTGCGCACCCAGGGGAGGCGGTCCTCCTCGAAGAACATGTGCTCCGTACGACACAGCCCGATCCCCTCGGCGCCCAGCTGTCGGGCCCGCTCCGCGTCGCGCGGGTAGTCGGCGTTCGCCCGGACCCCCAGGCGGCGATGGTCGTCGGCCCACCGTAACAATTCTAGAAGCTCCTCCTGTTCCTCCAGCCGGGGCGCGTACGTAGGAAGCTGCCCCCGGAAGACCTCGCCGGTGGTGCCGTCGAGGGAGAGCCAGTCGCCCTCTCGGATGACCGTTCCGTTCACGCGAAGCTCCTTGGCCTCGGTGTCGAGTTGGAGGGCCTCGCACCCCACCACGGCGGGCAGCCCCAGCCCGCGGGCCACCACTGCCGCGTGGCTCGTCGCGCCCCCCCTCTGAGTGAGAATTCCCTTCGCTTGGAGCATCCCGTGGACGTCGTCCGGGGTGGTTTCAGGGCGCACCAAGATGACGGCTTTGCCCTCTTGGCCCCACTCCTCGGCGGTGTCCGCGTCGAAGACCGCCTGCCCCACCGCCGCGCCGGGGGAGGCATTCAACCCTTGGGCCAAGAGATCCCCCCGCTTCCTCGCCTCGGCCTTGGCCTGCTCGTCGAAGCGCGGGTGGAGCAGCACCTCCACTTGGCCGGGCTCCACGCGCAGGAGGGCCTCCTCTTTCGCGATGAGCCCCTCGTGGACGAAGTCCACGGCGATCTTCACCGCCGCCTGCGCGGTGCGCTTGCCCGCGCGCGTCTGGAGCATCCACAGCTTCCCCCGCTCGATGGTGAACTCCACGTCCTGCATCTCGCGGTAGTGGCGCTCCAGCTTCTCGCAGGCCTCCACCAGCTCCTCGTAGGCTTGCGGGAGCTCCCCGCGCAGTTGCTCGATGGGCTTCGGCGTGCGGATGCCCGCGACGACGTCCTCGCCCTGGGCGTTGAGCAGATATTCCCCATACAGGCGCTTCTCGCCCGTGGCCGGGTCGCGGGTGAAGGCCACTCCACTCCCCGAGTCGTCGCTTATGTTCCCGAAGACCATCGCCACTACGTTGACGGCGGTCCCCAGGTCGTGGGGGATCTGGTAGAAGTTGCGGTAATCGACGGCCCGCTTGCCCATCCAGGACTCGAAGACGGCGGCGATCGCGCCCCGGAGTTGCTCATAGGGGTCTTGCGGGAAGGGCTTTTCCGCCTCTTTCTCGATGATCGCAGCAAACGTCTCGCAGAGCCCTTTGAGGTCCTCGGCGGAGAGCTCGACGTCGTACGTAACGCCCCTCTGCTCCTTGAGCTTTTGGATCTCCTCCTCGAAGGCCTCCCCCGGGATTCCCAGAACGGTCTTGCCGTACATCTGGAGCAGTCGCCGGTAGGCATCATACGCGAAGCGCTCGCCGCCCATCTTCACCAGACCGGGGAGGGTCTCCTCGGTGATCCCGATGTTGAGGACGGTGTCCATCCTCC
>JALSGO010000133.1 GCA_026982655.1 Candidatus Bipolaricaulota bacterium | reverse complement strand
TCGAGAAGCCCCTCAACTTCGCGGAGGACGCGCAGCGCTTGGGCGGTGACCTCGGGCCCCACCCCGTCCCCCGGCAGCACGACGATGCGGTAGCGATCCTTCATGGGTCGTCTCGCATTATAGACGATCGCCGTACGGATTGCACTTTCTCGCCAAAGGATCTAGACTAAGGGCACGATGCGAGAGGTGGCCCGGGCGCTCATCGAGACGGAATCCGTGCTCATCCGCCCGGAGGAGCCTTTCCGGCTGGCCTCCGGGAGGATCTCGCCCGTGTACGTGGATTGCCGTCGGCTTCTCTCCTTCCCCGAGGAGCGGGCCTTGATCGTGGAGGCCCTCGCCCGGCTCGTGCGCACCGAGCTGCTCGGTGCACAAATCGAAGTGCTGGCGGGCGGCGAGACGGCGGGGATCCCCTTCGCGGCCCTCCTGGCTGCACGATTGCAGATGCCGATGATCTACGTCCGCAAGGCCCCCAAGGGCTACGGGCGGGCGGCCCAGATCGAGGGCGTCCTCCGCGAGGGGCAACGCGTGCTCTTGGTGGAAGATCTGGTGACGGACGGCGGGAGCAAGCTCGCTTTTCGAGAGGGGATCCGGAGGGCCGGGGGCGTGGTGGAGCACTGCGTCTGCGTGTTTGAGTACTACAGCGAGCGGGCCGGATTGGACGTGGCCCGCAGGCGGCTGGCCGAGCACGGCATTCGGCTGCACAGCCTCACCCACTGGGACGAGATCCTCGAAGAGCTGGAATCCCGCCGCACCATCTCGCCTGCGGAGCACGAGACGATCTTGGAGTTCCTACGCCGTTTGAAACGAGAAGCGGATCCCCCCCGTCCTGACTCTACCCTCCCCGCTTGACGGACCCCTGATCCCTTCTGTACAATAAAGCAACCCAGGCAAGGGTCGGTAGCTCAACTGGCAGAGCAGGCGGCTCTTAACCGTCAGGTTGGGGGTTCGAGTCCCTCCCGGCCCACCATCTTTCATGTCTGCTCTGGATTCACCCCCGATCTCTGAGATCGATCCCCCCCATGTGCCCTCAGGGGGGGACGGAGGTCATCCCCCTGACGTGTAAAGTTCGCCGTCGGGCGAGCCATCGTCCCGCGAACCCTCTGCGCGCTTGGCCTATCCTATCCCTAGCCTCAGCGAACTTCGGCGTTGACGGCGAGGCTTCAGGATCAGGCCAAGCTCTCGTATCAGGAGGGATACCGCTATGAGATACGCTTTCTACGCAAGGAAAGTCCGCCGGTCGAGCAGCCTCGGGCTCTTGGGGGTGGTCCTGCTTCTGGGGCTCACCGCCTGCGGCTGGGAGCCGATCGTCCCCCCGCCGGAGGCCTCGGCTCCCGAGGATTCCCCCGCTCCCGGCCTCCAGGTGGAGATCGTCTACGAGTGCCCCGAGTGCGTGCAGGCCGAGGGGGGCACGGGCGTGGCTCCTCTAACCCTCACGTTCCAAGCCGCCGTGGACCTCCCCGATCCCGAGGCGGAGGAGGTGCTCATCTACAGCTGGGACTTCGGCGACGGGACCAAGGACGAGGGAGAACGCGTGACCCACACCTTCGAAGCCCCCGGCGACTACCGGGTGCGGCTCACCGTGGTCACCTCGCAGGGGCGCGAGGCCCGGGCCGAGACGTGGATCGCCGTCGCCCCCGAGCCCGACACCACCCCGCCGCCGCAGCGGGACTTCGCCGCAGGAGAGCTCTGCGAGTTCGAGCGTCTCCTCCCCGGCGAGATCCGCGTGGGCGAGCGCTTCCAGGTCCAGGTGACCCTCACGCTCAAGCAGGACGTGCAAGTCGTCACCTGGGAGGACAACGTCTGGTTCCCGCAATTCCGCTTGTTGCACGAGCCCTCGGCCCTGTGGATCACCCGCAAGGCGGGGGAGAGGTATGTGCTCGTCTACGACGTGGAGCTGTGGCAGGAGCCCCCGGAGGAGGTGTGGATGAGCGGGACTGTAAGCTGCAACCCCGGCGGGTTCTCCGAGTCGGAGGTGCTCACCGTCCGTTCCGAGCTCAACGTCGTCCGCGAGCCCGCCCCGGACCCGGACGCCGAGCCCGAGGGCTGAGCGGAGCGGGGTGAGGCCCTCGGCCCCATCGATCGCGGGCGGACCGCTTGCCCCAAGGCCCCTCCCAGCGTATAGTGCTATCCACACTGGCAGAGACAGGGAGGGGTCTTCGATGCAGGATCGGGATGCCGTCTTCGACCACATCGACGCGCACTCGGAGGAGATCGTCGAGCGCTTGGTGCGCTTGTGCCGCCAGCCGAGCGTCTCCGCCCAGAACCTGGGGTTGGAGGAGTGCGCTCGGCTCGTCCGGACGATGATGGAGGAGGTGGGGCTCTCGGCGGAGATCCTGCCCCTTACCGAGGGCCCGCCCGTGGTGCTGGGGCGCTACGAGCGCCCCGGGGCCCCAAAGACCCTGGTCTTTTATAATCACTACGACGTCCAGCCGCCGGAGCCCTTGGAGCTGTGGGAGAGCGACCCCTGGGCGGCGGAGATCCGCGACGGGAAGGTCTACGCCCGCGGCGCGGCGGACAACAAGGCCAACATCGCCTCCCGGCTCTCGGTGGTCGACGCCTTCCTTGCGACGCAGGGGGAGCTGCCCTGCAACCTGATCTGGGTCGTCGAGGGCGAGGAGGAGACGGGAAGCCCCCACTTCCCCGAGTTCGTGGAGCGCTACGGCTCCCGGGTGCGGGGTGACGGGGCGATCTGGGAGTTCGGCGGTCTCGACTACGGCGACGTCCCCGCCGTCACCCTGGGGCTTAAGGGGATGCTCTACGTCGAGCTCTCCGTGCGCACCTTGGGACGGGACGCCCACTCCGCCAACGCCGCCATCGCCGAAAACCCGGCGTGGCGACTCCTCCGCGCGTTAAGCACCCTCCAGGACGGGCTCGGGCGGATCACCGTCGAGGGCTGGTACGACGAGGTGCGCCCCTTCACCCCGGAGGAGCTCGAGGCCCTGGAGAAGGAGCCCCTGGACGAGGAGCAACTTAAGCGCGACTTGGGGATCTCGCAGTTCCTGCGGGGCCTTACGGGCTTGGAGCTCAAGAAGGCGCTCGCGGGCGCGCCGACGGCCAACCTCGCCGGGATCTGGGCGGGCTACACGGGGGAGGGCCACAAGACGGTCCTGCCCGCCGAGGCCCACGCCAAGATGGACTTCCGCCTGGTCCCCGAGCAGGACCCCAAGAAGCTCGCCCGGCTCCTCCGAGAGCACCTGGAGAAGCACGGCTTCGGGGACGTGCAATTGAAGATCCAAGCGGAGACCCCCGCGGCCCGCACCCCGATCACGGACCCCATCGTCAAAGTGGCCGCGGAGACGGCCCGCGAGGTCTTCGGCAAGGAGCCCAACATCCACGTAAGCTCCGCGGGCTCCGGTCCGCTCTACTACTTCACGGACGCGCTGAAATTGCCCACGGTGGCCATCGGCTGCAACCACCCCTACAGCAACACCCACGCGCCGAACGAGAACCAGCGCATCGACGTGCTCATCCAGGGGACGAAGTGGATCGCCGCCGTCGTGGCGCGCTTCCCCTCCGCGTAAAGTCAAGGGGGAGGGCACAGGCCGGGGTCGGGCGCACGCACGATCGATCCCTCCACGCCCAGGAAGAGGGGAGCCCGACCCCGGCCCATCCGGAGAGGTCGCTACATGTCCAGCCATCGCCCTCAGTGTACGGGGCCTCCTGCGGAAAGGGAGGGACACCCCACCCGCAGGACGGACTCCTTCACGTCTTGAGGGGAGGAAGTCCGTCCCGTCGGGGAGGGGCGGGATTCGGCTAGAATGGGGCCGGTCGCGGATCGCGGCCCAAGGCCACGAGAAAGGGGGAGCGCGAGATGGTGCCGCTTGGGATCTCTGCGGCCCTGCAGGGACCGGAGCCGGTAGAAGGGGGAAGCCGACTTCAGGAGGTCTTCGATCAGCTTTTGACGTTCTTGTACGCCGCCGCCCACTGGTTCGGCCAGCTGGTGGTCGGGCTCATCCAGCTCATCCTGGGGGAGACGATCCCCGAGAGCACCTTCGACGGGCTGGTGGACCCCATCGGGTTCCTCATCCTGCTTACGATCTTCCTGGCGCTGGCGGAGGTGGCCAAGAAGATCGCCTGGCTGGTGGTCATCGTGGGCTGGGCCCTGATCCTAGTGCGGGTCCTGGTGGAGATCTTCGGGTAAGCCGCCTCTCTCCCATCACGCCGGGGGCATCGGGGGCAGGCGGCGCTTGTGCTCGCTGGCCTGCATCAGATCCCAGACGCGCTGGACGATCTTCTTGCGGGTCTTTAGGGCCTTTACCGTCCGGTTGATCGACATCCGCCGGTCGTGGAGGCAGTGGAGGATCTTGTCGAGCTCTTCGTACGAGAGGCCGAGCTCCTCCTCGTCCGTCTGGCCGGGCCACAGGCCCGCCGAGGGGGTCTTCTCGAGGATCTTTTGGGGGATCTTCAGGAAGCGGGCGAGCTGGCGGACCTGGGTCTTGTACAGATGCCCAATAGGGAGGATGTCGACGCCGCCGTCGCCGTATTTCGTGTTGCCGCAGAAGGCGGTATAGCCGTTGCGCTCTACCAGGAGGTTCTCGTAGGGGGGCACGGAAGGGCACCACACGACGCCCTCGTAGGGAACGCGACTCATGTTGTCGGGCGTGAAGGTGAGGTTCCGTGCCCTGGGGCTGATGCAGACTTCGTAGAGGCCCCGAGAGCGGATCGTCTTGCCTCCATAGTGGGAGACCTTGGGGGGCTTCCACTGCACCCGAGCGTGCTTCCCCAGCTTTTGGCAGAGCTCCACCATCTGAAAGGCCAAGCGAAAGGAGGTCGTGTAGAACATCCGCCCTCCCGAGCTTCCGTCGCTGTCCATCAAGCCTTCAAAGAGGGGTTCCAAGGCTTCGGCGGGCCAGCACAGCACCCAGGGGGGAATGCGTTTGTTCTGCGCCCCGTGGCCGCATTCCTCGAAGAGGGCGGCCAGAGCGCGGTTGGTGAAAACGAGCTGGGTTGCGGTCTCGGTCACCGCGACTCCATAGCGTTGAAGCAGTCGATGGAGTCGGGGACGGACGCGACTATGAGCGGAAACCCCAATGTGGATACGGATGGCCTCGTAAAGCTTCGTGCGGGGACGGCAAAGCGCAGCTGGCAGGGGGGAGAAGCGTCCGTCCGGCGTTCGGTATCTCCAGCGTTCGGGAGCCGAGAGGGCGCTTTGTACCGGCACGGCGACTCGGGGGTGAGCCAGGTGCCCGTCTCCGATGAAGATTCCCAGCAGATAGAGGAGGTCCTCTGTGGCCATTCGCACGGGGGGATGGGCCTGCGGAGCTAAGGGCTTGTCTAGGAACTCCGCAGTATCCACTTGGGAGGGAGCCGGTTCGGCTCCCCGCCACGGCTCCGGGGTGGGAATGCAGATTTGACCGGCTTGGAAGCAGCTCTCAGCCGTTCGGAACCCCAAGGAGCCCCTCCCGTGGTTGCGACGGATTAGAAGTCGATGGTTCGGGGTCACCATCAGATCCAATCGGTTGGTGCGAATCGCGATCATCTCCCCCCGGTAGGGGAAGACGTGAACGGCCTCTACGGGCACCTCCACGACCCTTTGGGTATGGGGATCGAGGGAGAAGACCGTCATGCCGGGGGCCAGCTCCCAATAGTGCTTGGGACCCTCCGGAGTGAGGGCCCGAGTCTTCTCATCATAGCAGTAGTAACCAGTTAAAAGCTCGCTCTTATTCCCCGTCCCCAGCACGAGGCCGTTCTCGACGTTGGCCACGAAGTAGTTGACGACCATCCGCAGGCGGGGCTTCACGTTGGCCCAGGCCCGTCGATCTCCCCGGAGGCCCACGTCCTGAAACGTCTCCCGGAAGGCCTCCAAGGGCTTGTGGATGGAGATCCTGCGGCACAGAATCCCCAAGGAGCGGGCCAGCTCCTCCGCGTCCTCCATGTCTTGGGGGTTCGTCGACTCCTCGTCGGGCAGGAGGTGGGAGACGACACGTCCGGGGCCGAGCGCGCGCACCGCGAGGGCGGCCACCACCGAGGAGTCGATCCCGCCGGAGAGGGCGATCACGCCCTTCTCGCAGCCGGAGCGCTCCAGCTGCTCTTGCAGAAACGCCTCGATGGTGGCAGCGGTTTGAGCGGGATCCTCCAGCCGTAAGGAGATCCTCATAGGCGGCGTATGATAGTCGATCCCCCGCGGCGCGCGCAAGCCCCTTCGTGTCCCGATCCGTCGGATCGAGTATGGCTAAGGCCTGTTTCCCTTGAAGACCACCAGGGTTCCGGTCATGTCCGCGTGCCCCACGCCGCAGAAGTTCGTGCACAGGAACCGAAATTCTCCGGTGCGATCGACGGTGAGCTGGATCACCTTGACGTTCTCTTCCGGTTCGTGAGGGATCAAAACCTCCACGTCGTATCCCTCGAGGAAGAAGCTGTGATCGAGCACCGAGGTCTCATGCTCCCCCGTCCCCTGGGGGTTCATCTCGTCGTGGGCAGCGCTATGAGCGATCTTCCAAGCTTCCCCATACTTCTCTTGGAAGAAGGGGGCGAAGCGCTCCTCGTAGCGCTCGTGCAGATCCGGGTTTCCCGCCGCGTTGCGCACCACCAACGTAAGGCGCGTCCCTACGGGGACGAAGATCCGAGATCCTTGCGCCCCCGGCGCGATCTCCGCGCGCACGCCGGGGCCGGGCTCGAGCACCTCCGGCACCCATCCCCAGTGGAAGGCGTTCAACACCACCGTGGCCTCGGGCACCTGTCCGACACTCCCTTCGTTCGGATCCCTCAAGCCTAGGGCAAACAGTCCCCACCCGAACGCTAGTCCCACGACCAATCCGAGTCCTAGGGGCAGCCAACTCCCCTTCCCCCTCCTCGGTCCCCCGCGGCCGGGGGTCGTTGGGCTCCGCTCCTCGCCGTGCTGGCGCTCCAAAGTCGTGCTCATGATGCATACCTCCTTCTTCTCGTTCGTGGCTACGTGCGTCTGCTTGCTCCTTCGGTTTCCCACCGAGAATCCGTCGATAGGGTCCCCCTTGCCCACCTCCCCTCACGGGAGGAGGCAAGGCGAGAGGCATAAAACCCGTTTCGCTCTGAGGTCAAACTCTCCGAGTTCAGCTATGGATAGGAACGAGGCGGGGTGGACGTTCGAGGGCCTCCGGGAAGAGGGAGGAGACCTCCCAGGCCCCTTTCGGGGCGAGGAGGCCAATTCGGGGGACGAGCGAGTGCAGGGTCGGCGAGGCCAGGGAGAAGCAGTTCCCATCGGGCGCATGGCAGCAGACCCCCCCATCCCAAGGAGGGGTCAGCAGACCCTCGCTGTGAGCGGTCGCCAGGAAGAGGAACAAAACCAGCGGGAGAACCGTCAGAACCCGCAGCAGGTCCTTCCACTCCCCCTTCCGAGCGACCGGCCTCACCCTCGGCATCGTCCTCTCCCTTATTCGCATGTGCTGCCTGAAATAGAATCGATCGAGCGTCGCAAGCGGAGGTGTAGCGTAGACGTGGCGGTATTATACCCGCCATCGGAGGACCTTTGCACACTCGTCCCAGGCTGCGGGGAGAGTCGGAAGTTGATCCGATCCTTCCCCAGGGGCTAGAATGCCCTGGGACAGACTGAGATCGAGATTCAGACTCAGAGCGAAGGAGGATTTTCATCCCGATGGACTTCGAGTTGAGCGAGGAGCACAAGTTACTCAGGCGCACCGTGCGCAAGTTCGCCGAGGAGACGATCCGCCCCGTCGCGGAGAAGTACGACGAGGAGGCGAAATACCCCTACGAGATCGTGGAGGAGGCCAAGAAGCTGGGCTTGATCGCCCCCGCGATCCCCGAGCAGTACGGCGGCGCGGGGATGGACTTCTTGGCTCAAGCCATCGTCATCGAGGAGCTGTTCCGGGGCGATCCCGGGATCGGGCTGGCCATCAGCGCCCGGATCTTCGGGAGCGACATGCTCCTCGAGTTCGGGACCGAGGAGCAGAAACAGAAGTATCTCGTCCCGGTGGCGAAGGGCGACCGGGTGATGGGCGCGGCGATCACCGAACCCGAGGCCGGCTCGGACGTGGCGAGCATGAAGACCCGCGCCGAGCGCCGGGGGGATCACTACGTGCTGAACGGCACCAAGACCTTCATCACCAACGGGACGATCGCCGACTTCTTGATCGTGTTCGCCCGCACCGACCTCAACCCGCCCGAGCGGCACATGGGGATCACCGCCTTCATCGTGGAGACGGATCGGGAGGGCTTCCTCGCCGAGCCCTTGAAGAAGAAGATGGGCATCCGCGCCTCCGATCTGGCCGAGATTACCCTCAAGGACGTCCAAGTCCCGGCGGAGAACGTCGTGGGCCAGGAGGGGATGGCCTTCTATCACCTCATGCAGTTCTTCGCCCGCGGGCGGGTGGCCGTGGCCGCCCAGGCCGTGGGGATCGCCCAAGGGGCGTTCGACGAAGCGTTCAAGTACGCCCAGGAGCGCCAGCAGTTCGGTCGGCCCCTGGCGGACTTCCAGGCGATTCAATTTAAGCTGGCGGACATGGCCACGGAGATCGAGGCCGCGCGCCTCTTGACGTACCAAGCGGCCTGGAAGATCTCCCAGGGCGGCAACCCCGCCAAGGAGGCCTCCATGGCCAAGCTCTACGCCGGGAAGGTCGCCCGCGAGGTGGCCAACGAGGCCCTGCAGATCCACGGCGGCTACGGGTTCATCAAAGAGTATCCCGTGGAGCGCTTCTATCGGGACGCCAAGATCACGGAGCTCTACGAGGGCACCAGCGAGATCCAACGGATCATCATCGCCCGGGCGCTCTTGGGGAAGATCTAGCTCCGGCTCCGGATCCGGCGGAGCCCCTTCGAGTTCGAAACGAAACGAGACGAGACGGGTGCCCTTGAAGCCCCGGATCGGGCGGGGCTATAATCGGGCGTATCCCCGTATGGAAAGGCGCTTTCACGATGACCAAGTATTTGTTTGTCACGGGCGGTGTGCTCTCCGGGCTGGGCAAGGGCATCACCACCGCCTCCATCGGGCTCTTGTTGAAGGCCCGCGGCCTTCGGGTCACGGCCATCAAGATCGATCCCTACTTGAATTGCGACGCCGGGACGATGAACCCCTACCAGCACGGGGAAGTTTTCGTTTTAGACGACGGCGGCGAGGTCGACATGGACCTCGGCAGCTACGAGCGCTTCTTGGACGTGAATTTAACGAGCGACCACAACATCACCACCGGGAAGGTGTATAAAGCCGTCATCGAGAAGGAGCGCCGCGGGGAATACTTAGGCCAGACGGTCCAGATCATCCCCCACATCACGGACGAGATCAAGGCCTCCATCGAGCGGGTGGCCGAGCGCACGGAAGCCGACGTGGTGATCGTGGAGCTGGGCGGCACCGTGGGCGACATCGAGAGCATGCCCTTCCTCGAGGCCACCCGCCAGATGCACCAGGAGCGGGGCCACGAGAACGTGCTCTTCGTCCACACCACCCTGGTGCCCGTCTTGGGGGCCGTGGGCGAGCAGAAGACGAAGCCTACCCAGCACTCCGTAAAAGAGCTGCGGGCGCTGGGGATCCAGCCCGACGTGATCATCGGGCGAAGCTCCGAGCCCCTCAAGGACGAGATCAAGCGCAAGATCTCGCTGTTTTGTGACGTGCCCACAGAGGCCGTCATCAGCAACCCGGATGTAGAGCTCATCTACCAGGTCCCCTTGGTGCTGGAGGAGCAGGGGCTTACGGATTATCTCCTCCAGCGCCTGGGACTTACGACGTCGGACCGGGACCTCACGGAGTGGAAGGAGTTCTTGGAGAACGCCCTCCACCCGGAGCGCACGGTGGAGATCGCGCTCGTGGGCAAGTACACCGACCTCAAGGACAGCTACGTGAGCTACGTAGAGGCCCTCACCCACGCGGCGGCCCGCTACCGCACGAAGGTGCGGATCCGCTGGATCGAGGCCTCCCGCTACCGCGACGAGCTTATGGAAGGCGTGGACGGGCTCATCGTCCCCGTGGGGTTCGGCCACCGCGGCGCGGAGGGGAAGATCGAGGCCATCCGCTACGCCCGCACCCGTAAGCTGCCGTTCCTGGGGATCTGCTACGGCTTCCAGATGGCGGTGGTCGAGTTCGCCCGCCACGTCTTGGGCTGGGAGGACGCCAACAGCGCGGAGTTCGACGCCCGGACGGAGCACCCCGTCATCGACTTGATGCCCGAGCAGAAGGGGGTAAAAGAGCTGGGGGCCACGATGCGCCTGGGGGCCTACCCCGTGGCGATCGCGCCCGGAACCTTGGCGCACAGGCTCTACGGGAAGACTCAAATATCGGAGCGCCACCGCCACCGCTACGAGGTGAACCCCCAATACATCGCCGAGCTGGAGAAGGCGGGTCTGGTCTTCAGCGGGCGCTCCCCCGACGGGCGGCGGATGGAGATCGCCGAGCTCCCCCCAGAGGAGCACCCCTTCTTCCTCGCCTCGCAGTTCCACCCGGAGTTCAAGTCCCGCCCCACCCAACCCCGGCCCCTGTTCCTGGGGTTGATCGAGGCATGCCTGGCACGTTCCCAACGGACCGAAACCGCGACCGAGACCCAGGCCAAGGGCGCGGCGGCTTCCCCCTCGGGAGCCTAGGTCCAGCCCCGGCCCTGCGGCTGCGGCCTTGGGCCCTCCTCTTGGTTCTGCTCGCCGGGGCGGCGATGGCTCTTACGGCTTGCAGCCCCATGGCGGAGGTCCCGCGTTCCCCGGACGCGGAGGAGAAGCCCCGCGTCGAGCTTCGGGGCGGGGAGCTTTCGCGCTATACTCCTGAAGGACAGCTCGTGTGGATCCTGCGATCCCCTGCGCTGGCCTACTACGACGACAGGGAACAGACACGGGCTCAGGACGTGGAGGTGCGCTTCTTCGACGCGCAGGGCCGCGAGGCGTTGACCGTCCGGGCGCGGGAGCTGATCTTCTTCCACGAGACGGGGGATTTTCTGCTGCGCGGAGGCATCGTGGGCGAGGATCCCGAGGGGCTCCGCTTCCAAACGGAGGAGGCCCGCTGGGTGGAGCGCGAGGGCGTGCTCCGGGGAGACGAGCCCATCGACGTCGAGCGCCCCGACGCCCAGCTCTCGGGCCGCGGGTTCGAGTACCGCCCGAGGGCGGGAGAGCTGGTCGTGCACGACGCCCGGCTCCGGCTCTTCGGACCCCTTTCGCCCCCCGATCCTGACGAGGACGAGGACGATGATGATGGGTGATCTCGCACTCCAAGCCGAGGGATTGTACAAGCGCTACGGCGGACGGGCCGTCGTCCAAGACGTCTCGCTCCGCGTGGAGCCGGGCGCGGTGGTCGGGCTTTTGGGGCCGAACGGCGCGGGGAAGACGACCACCTTTCACCTGATCACGGGACTGGCCTGGCCCGACGCGGGTTTTATCCTGCTGGGACCGAGGGAGATCACGCGCTATCCCTTCCACAAGCGGGCCCGGTTGGGGTTGAACTATTTGCCGCAGGAGCCCTCGGTCTTCCGCAAGCTCACCGTGTGGGAGAACGTCTGGGTCGTGCTGGAGGCCCGCCCACGTTCCCGAGCGCGACGTCGGGAGATCGCCCACGAGGTGCTGGAGAAGCTGGGAATTCGGCACTTGTCGCAGCAGCGGGCGGACACCCTCTCCGCGGGGGAGCGGCGCCGGGTGGAGATCGCGCGGGCGCTGGCGGCCTCCCCTCGGTTTCTACTGCTGGACGAGCCCTTCACGGGGATCGACCCGGTCACCATCGAGGAGCTGCAGGAGATCATCCTCGCGCTCAAGGCGGAAGGGTTAGGCGTCGTGATCACGGACCACAACGTGCGCGAGACCCTCCGCGTGACGGACTACGTCTACCTCATTCAAAACGGAAGGGTCTTCTGGGAGGGGCCGCCGGAGAGGATCACGGAGAATCCTCTGGCCCGGAAGTTCTACCTGGGCGAGCGATTTCGGCTCTAGATCAACCCGTGGGCTGCTTCGAGGGCGGAGGTGGAGGTGGGGGTTGGGCCGCCGTCGGCCCCTCGGCCTCGGGTTGCCGCTCGTAGAGCTTACGGGAGAACATCAGCCAGGCAAACCCGATAAAGAGCAGGACGCTCACCACCTGGGCGGTGCGCAGCGACGCGAAGAAGCCCGCGTCGGGCTGTAGGCACCGGGTGCCCGTAAGCAGACAGAGCGCATCCGCCCGGGTGAACTCCACCACGAAGCGCAGGGCCGAATAGGCCATCACGTAGAGCGAGACCAAGAATCCGGGCTTAAACGGCTTCGTCCGCAGCCACCAGAGCACTCCAAATATAATCAAATTCCCGAATAACTCGTAGAGCATGGAGGGGTGGATGTGCATCTCGGGGTAGGCCTGGCCCGCGGGCGAATTCCGGGGGAACACAATGCCCCAGGGCAGATCCGTAGGGGTCCCGTAGGCGTCGCCGTTCATGAAGTTCCCGAAGCGGCCCAGGGCTTGGCCCAAAATGACCGCGGGAGCGATCACGTCGGCAAACTGCCAGAACGGGATCTTCTTCCAGCGGGTGAAGATCCACAAGGCAAGGGCCCCTCCCAGGAGCCCGCCGTGGATCGCCAAGCCCCCGCACCAGATGTTGACGATGCCGCCGGGGCCCCGACACCCCTCGCTAAAGGGGATGAAGAGCGTGCGCCCAAGGTCCCCCGGCACGTAGTACGCGTCCCAGCGGAAGAAGACGTAATACAGCCGCGCGAAGACGATGGCGATCGGGATGGTGATGAGCACGAAATCCAAGATGTCATCGAGGGTCAGGTTGAGTTTGCGGCGCTTGACCTCGTAGTTCGTGAGGATTATGCCCACGATGATGGCCACGACGTACATGAGGCCGTACCAGCGGATCTGGACCGGCCCGATCTCGACGATGATGGGACTCATCTGAGCTTTCCGCCTCCTTCGCTTCGTCCCCCGATTCTAGGAGATCGCAGCGGGTGGGTCAACTTCCCTTAAGCGACCTTGGAGGTGACGATCCCCTGCTGCTTCTGGTACTTCCCCTTGCGGTCTTGGTAGGAGACCTCGCAGCCCTCGGGGCACTCCAAAAAGATCATCTGGGCGATCCCCTCGTTGGCGTAGATCTTGGCGGGCAGCGGCGAGGTGTTCGAAATTTCAATCACGAGCTGCCCTTCCCACTCGGGCTCCGCGGGCGTTATATTTACGATGATCCCGCAGCGGGCATAGGTGCTCTTCCCCAAACATAAAGCTAATATATTCCGAGGTATTCTAAAATATTCAACGGAGCGACCCAGCACGAAGGAGTTGGGCGGGATGATGCAGAACTCCCCCTTGTGGTCCACGAACGACCCCTCGTCGAAGCTCTTGGGGTCGACGATGATCGGCTTCCCCTCGGCGATCAGCTTGGTGTTGACGCTGGTGAAGATCTTAAATTCGTCGGCCACCCGGATGTCGTAGCCGTAGCTGGAGAGCCCGTAGGAGATGACGCCCTTGCTGATCTGGGCCTCGACGAAGGGCTCGATCATCCCGTGCTTCCGGGACATCTCCCGGATCCAGCGGTCGTTCTTGATCATGCCTCCCGCTCCTCCCTTGCATGAAGAATCCCCGCGATGACGTCGGCGTCGGGTTGGGTTGTAAGGCATTATAAACGGGCGTCCGTGGGGAAGCGAACCCCATTAGGGAAGTGCGCTCATCGCCGCCGCGGCGATCTCCACAAGCCACCGGAGCGCCGCGGTGGGGTAGACGCCCAAGAAGAGCACCGACACGGCTGCGATCCCCAGCCCCCAGGCGGCCAGGCGCGAGAGGTACACGGGTCTCCCGGGCTCTTCCTCTCCCTCCCCCTCCGTCGCCGCTGCCGCGACGGGGGCAGGGGCGGGGCGCAAGTACAGATAGTAAACCACCCGCAGGTAGTAGAAGACGCTGATCACGCTCGCGATGACCCCCACGATCGCCAGGAGAACGCCCCAGCTTCCGGCCTCCACGGCGGCCCTAAACACGTAAAATTTGGCGAAGAACCCGGCGGTGGGCGGAAGGCCCGCAAGCGAGACCATGAACAGGGCCATCGCCAGCCCCACCCAGGGGTAGCGCCACGCCAGGCCCTTCATATCTTCGAGCGAGAGGTTCTCGCCTCGGCCCTCGGCCACGATCACCACCCCAAAGGCCCCGAGAGTCATCAGGGTGTACACCAGGAGATAGAACAGAAGCCCCGCCGAAGCGGGCTCGCTCAGAGCGCCCGTCTGCCCCACGGCGACGGCGATCAGCAGATACCCCGCGTGCGCGATGCTCGAGTACGCCAGCAGGCGCTTGAGGTTGAGCTGGACCACGGCCACGACGTTCCCCAGGGCCATGGTGAGGACGGCGAGCCACCCCACGACGAGGGCCCAGCCCTCGGCCAGGGCGGGCGTCGAGATCGCGAGCACCCGCAAGAAGGCGGCGAAGGCCCCGGCCTTGGCGGCCACGGCCATAAACGCCGTCACCGACGTGGGCGCGCCCTCATACACGTCGGGAGCCCAGGTGTGGAACGGCACCGCCGCGGCCTTGAACGCCAAGCCCACCAGCAGGAGCCCCAAGCCCCCCAGCACCAATCCGGGGGCCGTCCCCATCGCGGAGGAGAGCCCCTGCAGCACCCCGTCGAGCTTCGTGGTGCCCGTGGCCCCATAGAGCAGGGCGATCCCGTACAGGAAGAGCGCGCTGGAGAAGGCCCCCAACAGAAAATATTTCAGTCCGGCCTCTTGGGAAGCGGGGTTCCGTCTCGTAAAGGTGGCCAGGACGTAGAGCGGGATGGAGAGGGTCTCCAGTCCCAGGAAGAGCATCAGCAGATCGGCGCTGGCGCCCATGAGCATCGCGCCCAGGGTGGAGAGGAGCACCAGGCAGTAGTACTCCCCGCGGGCCATCCCCTGGCGCCGGGCGTAGTCGGCGGAGAGCATCACCGCCAGCCCGCAGCCCAGCAGGAACACGGCGTTCAAAAATTGGGTCAACGCGTCGAAGCGGATCATCCCCTGGACCAAGGGCTCCCTGAACGTCGGGAGGGAGAGGTTCGCCAGGAAGGCCGCGACGACCCCCAACAGGCTGAGCCCGGAAAGCCAGCCCCTCCTCTCCTCGCGCAGGAAGAGGTCGAGCACCAGCACGAAGAGCGCCGTGCCCGTCACGATCAACAGGGGCGTAAGGGCCAAGAAGTCGCGGGCCTCCATCTCGATCAGCGTCCCTCCTCCTTCTGGGCTTGGGTGAGAGTGTCCTCAAGGTCAGGGGCGGGGTCCGCGATCCCGAGCGTCTGCTCGACGCGGGCTTGCGCGTTTAGGAGAAGCATCTCCGTGGAGGGTTCGATCCTCTGAAGGAGGGGCTTCGGGTAGATCCCGATCCAGAAGACCAAGAGCACCAGGGGCGCAAGGAGCGCGACCTCCTTGGCGGTCAGGTCCCTCGCCCGGTCGCGAAGCTCCTCGCGCGGCGGGTTGTGAAAGACCCGCTGGGTCATCCACAGCATGTAGATCGCCGAGAGCACCGCCACAAACGCTCCTAGGATCGCGTAGACGCGGTACTCCGCCACGAACGTCCCCACCAAGATGAGGAACTCCCCCACGAAGTTGCTCGTCCCCGGCAGGGCCACGTTGGCGAAGACGAATATAAGGGCCAGCGCGCCCAGCCGGGGCATGAAGTGCATTAAGCCGCCGTAGGCGTCCATGGGCCGCAGCCCCCCGAAGCGCTCGGCCAAGAGGGCGAGCAGCAGGAAGACCCCCGCGATCACGAGCCCGTGGCTGATCATCTGCAGGACCGCGCCCGCCAGGCTCAGGGCGCTCATCGCAAAGACCCCCATCGCCACCAGCCCCACGTGCGAGAGGCTCGAGTAGGCCACCATGCGCTTGAGGTCCCCCTGCACGACCGCAACCAAAGCCCCGTAGAGCACCCCCACCAGCGCCAGCGCGAGCAGGTAGGGGATCATCTCTCCAAACGCGTTGGGGAAGAGGGTGGGGCCGAACCGCAAGAAGCCGTAGAGCCCCGCCTTGGACATGAGCGCGGCCATCAGCACCGTGCCCACGACGGGGGCTTCTCGATACGCGTCGGGGAGCCAGCTGTGGAAGGGCCAGAGGGGGGTCTTCACCGCGAAGGCCGCCGCAAAGGCCAAGAAGAGCCACAGCTCCCGGGCCGGGGCCATCGCCGTCCCCTGCAGGGCCAACAGGTCGAACGTCCCGAACTGGACGTACAAAACGATGATGGCCACGAGCATCAAGACGCTGGTGGCCATGGTGTACAAGAAGAACTTCATCGCGGCGTAGCCGCGCCGCTCCCCGCCCCAGACCCCGATCAGGAAGTACATCGGGATGAGCATCGCCTCCCAAAACACGTAAAAGAGGACGAGATCCAGGGCCAAGAAGACCCCCAAGAGCCCCGTCTCCAGCAGGAGGACCATCGCCGCGTACAGGCGATAGTTCTCGCGGACGGGCTCCCAGGGGACGAGGAGCAGCAGGGGCACCAGCACGACCGTGAGGAGCACCAAGAAGAGCGAGATGCCGTCCACGCCCACCAGATATTGAACGTTTAAAGCGGGGATCCACGACGCGCGCTCGAGGAGCTGCATCCCCGGCTCCCCCAACTCAAATCGCCCCAAGAGCCAGAGCCCCAGAAGCAGCGTGAGGAAGCTGAACGTGAGCGCCACCCGGCGGGCCTGAGCGTCCGCGCGGTCCCGGTCCCCGCGCAACAGCGCGATCGCCAAGGCCCCCAAAGCGGGCAGGAAGATCAACGCCGTGAGCGTCCCGATCATCGTTTCCGCTCCTTCGTCCGCGTTCGCGGTTTTGCTCTTGCGTTCGTTGAGATCATCGCAGGTAGAGGTAGATCAAGATGGCGAGCGCTCCCACGAGCATCCAGGCGGCGTAGGCCCGGATGTACCCGCTCTCCACGCGGCGGAGCGCCCCTCCCAGGGCGTCTACGAGCCGCCCGACCCCGTTTACGATCCCGTTGAGCAGCCCTTGATCGAACGAGCCCGCCAGGAACTCCGAGAGCCTCCTGCCGGGGACCACGAAGAGCGCCGTGTACAGCTCGTCGACGTAATATCTGTTGTACAGCAGCGTGTAGAGGGGCCGGAACGCCCGTCGCAGCCCCTCGCCTACGGTCACCCCGCGGAGGTAGACGAGCCACGCGATCCCGATCCCCACGCCCGCGGCGAGCACCGAGAGCAGCACGAGCATCCCCGTGCTCAGGGCCGCGGGGTGCTCTTCCTCCCCTACGAGGCGGGCCCCCTCGAAGACGGGCTCCAGGAACTTCTCGAAGGGGGCGAAGTTGAGAAACGAGATCCACAGGATCCCGCCGAAGACCGTGAGGGCCGCCAAGGCGAAGAGCGGCCAGAGCATCACGGGCGGGGACTCGTGGGGGTGGACCTTCGTCTCGTCGTAGCGGGGCTTGCCGTAGAACGTCAGGAAGTGCCCTCGCAGCATGTAGAAGGCCGTAAGGACCGCGGCGGCCAATCCCACCAGCCACAGCGTCGTGTTCCCGCTGAGGAACGTCTCCTCCAGGATGAGGTCTTTGGAGAAGAAGCCGACCAGGGGCGGGATGCCCGACAGGCCCAGCGAGCCCAGCAGGAAGACGGTGGAGGTGTACGGAAGCTTCGTCCGAAGCCCTCCCATCCTGCGCATGTCCGTCTCCTCCCCGCCCAGGGCGTGCATCACGCTCCCGGCGGACAGGAACAAGAGCGCCTTCATGAAGGCGTGGCTCACCAGGTGGAACATCCCCGCGGCGTAGGCCCCGACCCCCGTGGCCAGGAACATGTACCCCAGCTGCGAGATGGTGGAATACGCCAACATGCGCTTGATGTCGTGGGTGACCAAGGCCATCGTCGCGGCGAAGAAGGCCGTCGCCACCCCGATCGCGGCCACCACGGCCATCGAGACGGGGGCCAGCTCGTACAAGACGTACGCGCGGGCGATCAGGTACACCCCGGCGGTCACCATGGTCGCGGCGTGGATGAGCGCGGAGACGGGGGTCGGTCCCTCCATCGCGTCGGGAAGCCACACGTAGAGTGGGATCTGGGCGGACTTCCCGACGGCTCCGGCAAACAGCAGCAGGGTGATCCCCGTGGCGAGCGCGCCCCCGTAGGCGAGCACCTGAGGCGCTTCTTCGAAAACGCGGAAATAATCAAAGGTCCCGAAGGTGGCAAAGATCAAGAAGAGCCCGATCATGAAGCCGAAGTCGCCCACCCGCGTGACGACGAAGGCCTTCTTGGCCGCCGAGGCGGCGCTCGGCTTGGTGAACCAGAACCCGATGAGCAGGTACGAACAGAGCCCGACCAGCTCCCAGCCCACGAACAGCAGCAGGAAGTTGTCCGCGAGCACCAAAAGGAGCATGGAGAAGGTAAAGAGGTTGAGCCAGCTGAAGTAGCGGGAGTAATCCCGGTCCTCGCCCATGTAGCCCACGGAGTAGAGGTGGATCAAGAAGCCCACGCCGGTGACGACCAGCAGCATGACGGCGGAGAGGGGGTCCAACAGCAGGCTGAACTTCGCGCTCAGGCCCCCGGCGACGATCCAGTCGAAGAGCGTCTGGGTGAAGACCCGCTCCTCCGGGGGCAGCCGCAGCAGCCCCAGGAGGGCGTTGACGGCGAACAGAAAGGCTACCCCCACGGAGCCGCACGCCACCCCGCTTACGGCCCGCTTCGACATCCTCCGCCCGAGGAGCCCGTTGATCAGGGCTCCCACCAGGGGCAGGATCAGCACCACCCAGACGAACTCCACGGAACCGATTACCCCCTCAACCGATCCACGTCGTCCACGTCCACGGTCTCCCGGGTGCGGAAGATGTTGATGATGATCGCCAGTCCCACCACCACTTCCGCTGCGGCCACCACCAGCACGAAGAAGACGATCACCTGGCCCGCCATATCCCCCCACTGGCGGGCGAAGGCGATGAACGCCAGGTTCACGGCGTTGAGCATGAGCTCGATGCTCATAAACAAGATGAGCGCGTTGCGCCGGCTGAGCACCCCCAGGGTGCCGACGGCGAAGAGCACGGCGCTCAGCACCAAGTAGTTCACCACGGGGACGCTCATACCTTCACTTCCTCCTTAGGTTCCGGGATCTCCTCGGGAGGGGCGTCCCTCTCGGCGGGGGGAAGGGGTTCCGTATCTCGCTTGCCCAGCACGACGGCCCCGAGCACCCCGATCAACAAGATCAACGAGGCCACCTCGAAGGGGAGCAAGAACGCCTGGAAGAGCTCGGTGCCCACAGCCTGGGCCGTCCCTATCCCTTCGAGATCCTTAGGAGGACCCCATTCGGCCCGCACCAGGGCCAAGCTCACCCCCACCAACAGGGCCAAGGCCAGCGCGATGGATAGGGGTTTGGGCAGCTTCAATCTCTGCTGGGGCGTCTCCCCCGAATGGGCGTGCAGCAGCATGATGACGAACAAGAAGAGCACCAGGATCGCCCCGGCGTAGATGATGATCTGCATCACGGCCACAAAGGGCGCCCACAGCAGGAAGAAGAGCCCCGCTAAGCTCACCAGGGTGCCCAAGAAGGCCACGGCGCTGTGAACGGGCATGCGACGGGTGATCATGGTCAGGCTCGACCCGACCGCCCCCAGCGCGAAGAGCCAGAACAAGAGCTGCTCGATCATCGTCGTCGTCGGCCTCCCGGTCCTCTCCGAGCGTTCATAGCGCGATCAGCGAAGCTACGAACAGGTTGACGAACGCCAGCGGAATCAGGAGCTTCCAGCCCAAGTCCATGAGCTGATCGTAGCGGACTCGGGGGAGCGTGGCCCGCAGCCAGATGAAGAAGAAGACGAAGGCGAAGACCTTGACGAAGAACCAGAAGAGCCCCAGCAGCGGGATCTGGTCTACGAAAGGTCCTCGCCAACCGCCCAGGAAGAGCGTGGTGATCACCGAGGCCGCCGTCACCAGGTTGACGTACTCGGCCACGAAGAAGGCGGCGAACTTCATCCCTCCGTACTCCGTATGGTATCCGGCGGTGAGCTCCTGCTCGGACTCGGGCAGGTCAAAGGGCGCGCGGTTCACCTCGGCGGTGGCCCCCACGACCAGGAGCAGGAACCCCAAGGGCAGGACGAAGAGGTTCCACAAGCCCGCTTGTTGTTCGACGATCTCCGGCAACTTCAACGTCCCCGACAGGACGATCACCCCTACGATGGCCAAGCCCACGGCGAGCTCGTAGCTGATCAGCTGCGCCGAGGAGCGCAGCGCCCCCAGGAGGGGGTACTTGCTGGTGCTGGCCCACCCTCCCAGGATGATCCCGTATACGCCCAGGGAGGTCGCGGCCAGCACGAAGAGGATGCCCGTATCGGGGTTGGCGATCTGGAAGAGGGGGACCCCCCACAGGGTGATGTCCGTCGGGCCAAAGGGGATCACCGCGAAGGCAGTGAAGGCGGCGATCATGGAGATGGCCGGAGCCAGCAAGAAGAGGGGCTTATCTGCCTCCTCGGGCATGAAGTCTTCCTTGAAGAAGAGCTTGATCCCATCGGCCAAGGGCTGCAACAGCCCGAAGGGCCCGACCCGATTGGGCCCCAGGCGGATCTGGAAGCGGGCGATCAACCGACGCTCCAACCACGTCATGTAGGCAAACGCGGTCAAAAGCGCGATCAACACGGCCAAGCTCTTGACGACCGTGAGCAACACCCAGCCCCACAGCGGTGCGGTAACGGTCTCCATGGGCGTGGACATCGGCGTCAGCGCGTCGTCGGCTCCTTTGCGCGGTTGCGAGTCTCTTCGTTGTGGTTCGTCTTCTTGCCTTGGATCACGGGATGGAGGGGGTGATCCCGTAGGATCTTCTCCTGGAGGAGCGTAAAGCCGTAGAGCAAGTTATCGGGGGTGGGAGGGCATCCGGCCACGTAGACGTCGACGGGGACGATCTTATCGACCCCTTGGAGGATGGCGTAGTTGTTGTATACCCCGCCACAAGAGGCGCAATCCCCCATGGAGATGACCCACTTGGGCTCGAGCATCTGGTCGTAGAGGTGCTTTAAGACCGGGGCCATCTTCTGGGAGACCCGCCCGGCGACGATCATCAGATCGCTCTGCCGGGGGGAGGCACGCATCATCTCCGCGCCGAAACGCGCCAGGTCGAAGCGCGCCGCCGCGGAGGCCATCATCTCGATCGCACAGCACGCCAACCCAAACTGAAAAGGCCAGACCGAGTTCTTCCGGGCCCAATTCACCAGCCTTTCAAACTGTTCCACCGTGGTGGTCAGGACGGGGCTTCCCGTGATCACTCCCATCGCAAAGCACCCCGCTTCCACGCGTATACGTACCCGAGGATCAAGATCCCCAAGAAGACCAGCATCTCCCAGAACCCCGCCCAGCCGAGCTGCTGGTAGATCACAGCCCAGGGGTAGATGAACGCGATCTCCAAGTCGAAGATCAAGAAGATCATGGCGATCAGGTAGTACCGCACGTGGAACCGCTCTCGAGGGGAGCTCAAAGGAGGGATTCCGGACTCGTACGGCATGAGCTTCGCCGGCGAAGGGCGGCGGCGCGGGCCGAGCACGGTGTTGGCAAAGAGGATCACTCCCGTAATCCCCAGCCCTACCGCCATGTAAATCAAGAGGAATCCATATTCCACGAGCATGGCTTTCGCCCGTCCCTTCCCGGGCTCGGTCCTCCCCGTTCGCTTCGTCCTCGGGATTATAGAACCCAGGAATGCGGATGTCAACGACCCTGCTCCTTGACAGAGGCGGTGCGCGGCGAGTACAATCGCGCACACTCTAGAACCCAACGAAACGAAACGAGGTGAGCATCGCCATGGACGATCGGAGGCAGGATCGATTGCAGGCAAAGGGTGATCGCCTTTGGCCCCTCTTCGCCACCTCCACCTCCACCTCCACCTTGCCCTTCCCCCTCGCGCTCTAAGGCTCCCGGCGCGCCCGCCGGAACACGGAACGTCCTCTCCAGAACTCTGCCGGCCTCCCCGAGATCACGGCTCCTCATCCGCGAACTCCCCCCTTGCGATCCCTTCCCGCTCTACGCGGCCCTCCGTCTGCGGAGCGAGACGTGCTTCCTGCTGGAGAGTGCCCCCGGCCCGGAGCGTCTGGCGGAGTTCACGTATCTAGGCTTCGACCCCGTCCACGTCTACTCCCTGCAGGATGGGAAGCTCTTCCAAGACGGGCGGGTCCTCGACCGGGGACAGCCTCTGGACGTCCTGAAGGCGTTGCGCGAGGTCCTGCGCGCGCACCGACCGCCCCTGGAGGTGCGACACCTCAAATACCTAGGCGGACTCGTCGGCTACTTCTCGTACGACTTCGCCGCGCACATCGAGTCCTCCCTCGCCCTGAGGGCCCACGAGACGTTCCCCGCCTTGGAGTTGGGGCTCTACCTCGACGGCGTCGTCTTCGACCACCGCAGGGGACGGGCGTTCTACTTCTCCTACGGCGAGGATCGCTTCGCCCGGGTGAACGGGCTCCTCCGGGCTGCCCAGGACCTCCCTCCTCCCAAGGGGCTTCAGGTAGGCCCGTGGGAGGGAACTCCCGCCCAAGACGCGTTCGAGGCCGCCGTCGAGCACGCCCTCGAGGCCGTTCAGGCCGGGGAGGTCTTCCAGCTCGTGCTCTCCCGCAGGCTTTCGGCGCGCTACGAGGGGGATCTCCTCACGTTTTACCGCTGCTTAAGAGCGCTCAACCCCTCGCCGTACATGTACGCGCTCGAGTTCCACCGCGGGACCCCGGAGGAGCGCTCGATCTGGGGCTCGAGCCCCGAGATGCTCGTGGCCGTCCGGGGGCGTCGGGTGATCACGTACCCCATCGCCGGGACGCGGCCCTTAGGGAGCACGCCCGAGGAGCAGGCCCGCTACGCGCAAGAGCTCTTGGCCGACGAGAAGGAGGGAGCGGAGCACGCGATGCTCGTGGACCTGGCCCGCAACGACGTCGGCCGGGTGAGCGCCTACGGGAGCGTCCGGGTGCCCCAATACAGAACCGTGGAGCGCTTCAGCCACGTCCAACATCTGGTCTCCCGGGTGGGAGGCGAACTTCGGGAGGGGTGCGACGCCCTGGATGCCCTGGCGGCCCTGTTCCCCGCCGGGACGGTGACGGGCGCCCCCAAACTGCGGGCCATGGAGTGGATCGAGCGCCTGGAACCTGCCTCTCGAGGGCCGTATGCGGGCGTCGTGGGGTATCTCTCGCTCACGGGGGATTTGGACACCGCGATCGCCATCCGTACCCTGTTCGCCTCCCCGGGGCGGCTGTTCCTGCAGGCGGGCGCGGGCGTGGTGGCCGACTCCCTCCCCGCTCACGAGTACCGGGAGACGGAGCGCAAGCTCGACGCGCTGCGCGTCGCCCTCGAGGCCGCTCAAGGGAAGGGGGGATCGCCATGAGGCCCCGCGTGCTCGTGATCGACAACTACGACTCCTTCACGTTCAACTTGGTGCAACTCCTCGGGGAGTTGGGAGCCGAGCCCCTCTGCTACCGCAACGACGCGATCTCCTTGCGTGAAATCGAAGCGCTAACGCCCACGCACCTCGTGCTCTCGCCGGGGCCGGGACGTCCCGAGAACTCGCGGGACTTCGGAATTTGCCTAGAAGTCCTGCGGAGGATCTCGCCCGAGGTCCCCACGTTGGGGGTCTGTTTAGGGCACCAGGGGATCGCGGTCGCGTACGGGGGCCGCCTTCGAGAAGCCCCGGAGCTCGTCCACGGGAAGGCCTCCCGGGTGCAGCACGACGGGCGGGGGGTCTTCCGCGGGCTGCCGCAGGGCTTTCGCGCGGGACGCTACCACTCGTGGGTCGTCGACCCCGATTCGCTGCCCCCGGAGCTGCGGGTGAGCGCCGTAGGGGAGCGGGGCGAGGTGATGGGCCTGCGGCACGAGCGCTTTCCCATTGAGGGGGTGCAGTTTCACCCCGAGTCGGTCCTCACGGAGCACGGCGCGCGCCTGCTCGCGAACTTCTTGGGACGGGAGGACTCCACACCCGTAGAAGCCCGCTGGGAGGTGGGGGCCCCATGACGTTTTCACCCACCCAAACGCCGATGGGCGAGGCCCTCCGGCTCTTGGCGGAGCGGCGCGACCTCCCGGAGGAGCTGGCGTACCGGGCGATGGAGCAGCTCATGGCGGGCCGGGCCTCGGAGGCCCAGATCGGAGCCTTTTTGCTGGGCCTTCGCCTCAAGGGGGAGACTCCCGGAGAGGTCGCGGCCTTCGCGCGGGCGATGCGCCAAGCCGCCGTGCGCCTCTCGCCCCGGGTGGAACGATTCCCGGGGCTCCTCACGGACGTCTGCGGCACCGGCGGGGCCCCCGTCAAGACGTTCAACGTCTCGACGCTTACGGCGTTCGTGGCCGCCGGGGCCGGCGTCCCCGTGGCCAAGCACGGCAACCGCGGGGTGACGAGCCCTTGCGGGAGCGCCGATCTCCTCGAGCGCTTGGGGGTCTCTCTCTCCGCCCCTCCCGAAACCGTAAGGGAGGCCATCGAGACGATCGGGGTGGGCTTTCTGTTCGCCCCGGCGTTCCACCCGGCGATGAAGCACGCCGCGCCCGTCCGGAAGGCCCTGGGGGTGCGCACGGTCTTCAACCTGCTGGGGCCGCTCACCAACCCTGCAGGCGTACAAGCACAGCTCCTAGGCGTCTTCGACCCCGCGCTGGTGGAGCTCTACCCTGAGGTGCTCCGTTCCTTGGGGGTGCGCCGGGCCCTCGTCGTGCACGGGGTGGAGGGGCTCGACGAGCTCTCCACCGTGGGCCCCACGCTCGTGGGCGAGCTCTGCCCCGACGGCCGCGTCCAGCGTTATCGGCTTACGCCCGAAGCGTTCGGGCTCGCGCGGGCGAGGCCCCAGGACATACAGGGGCTTCCCCCCGAGGGGAGCGCGCAGCTCGCGGATAAGCTCCTGCGCGGTCGGCAGAAGGGGGCCCCCTATGAGATGCTGCTCCTCAACGCGGGGGCGGCCGTCTACGTGGGCGGTGGAGCCGCCTCCCTCGAAGAAGGGCTCGCCCGGGCCGAGGAGAGCCTCCAAAGCGGCGCGGCCTACGAGAAGCTTCAACAACTCGTGGCCCGTACGAACGCCCCCAGCGGGGAGCCTTGACGGACGGACCATGGATCCCCTGGATCGCTTTGCGGAAGACGCTCTGCGGAGGGTGGAGTCGGGATACTACGACGCGGTCCCTCCGCAGGGATCGTCTACAGGGACCCGAAGAAGGCCCCGATTTGCAGAGGCCGTCCAAAGGGCCCAGGCCGCAGGCCATAACGCCGTGATCGCGGAGCTCAAGCCGCGCTCGCCCTCCGGGGGGCCTCTTCTGCGGGGCCGCGATCCTCGCGCGATCCTGCGGGACTATGCCGAAGCGGGGGCTGCAGGGCTCTCCGTGCTCACGGACCCCGATCACTTCGGGGGCTCTCTGGAGCTCCTGGGGATGGCCGCGCAGACGGGCCTTCCCGTGCTCATGAAGGATTTCCTGCTGGACCCCGTGCAGCTGGAGGCGTGTCGACGGTGGGGAGGGAGCGCCGCTTTGCTGATCCTCACGCTCTTCCGCAGGGGATATGCCCGCTTCCCCCTCGAGGAGATGATCGCCGCGGCCCACGAGCGCGGCTTGGAGGTGCTCCTGGAGGTGAGCACGGAGGACGAATATGAGGAGGCCCTCGCCACGCGAGCGGACATGATCGGGATCAACCACCGGGATCTGGCGACCCTTACGCTGGACCCGGGGAAGACGGAGCGCATCCTCCGCAAACACGCAAAAGATCGCTTGGTATGGGCCTTAAGCGGCATGGAGACGCCCGATGACGTCCGGCGCCTCCGGCGAGTGGGAGCCGACGCCTTCCTGGTGGGGACGTCGCTGCTACGGGCGGGCCATCTTAAGGGGAGCCTCCAAGCTTTGCTTCCGCCTTAAGGCGCAGCCGAGGGAGGAGGCTTTCGGCCTCGCGGCGTTATGTGAGCTTTCTCAAATCGAGGATCTCGTCGAGCTGCTCCTCGGGGAGGAGGCCCATCTCCAAGACGACCTCGCGGACCGTCTTCTCCTCGGCCATCGCCCTCTTTACCACCTCGGCGGCCTGGTCGTATCCGAGGTGCGGCGCCAGCGCGGTGGCGAGAATCGCGTTCCGCTGCGCGATCTGTTCCATTCTCTCCCGGTGGGCCACAAGGCCCGCCACGCACTTGTCCGCCAGCACCCGCGAGCCGTTGGCCAGGATCTCAACGGACTCCAAGAGGTGGGCCGCGATCACGGGGAGCGCCGTGTTCAGCTCGAAGTTCCCCGAGGCGGCGGCCGCCGCCACCGTCGCATCGGCGCCCATCACCTGCATGGCGACCATCATCACCGCCTCCGGGATCACGGGGTTGACCTTCCCCGGCATAATCGAGGAGCCGGGCTGCAGCGCCGGGAGCTGAATTTCCCGGAGCCCCGCCTGGGGGCCGGAGTTCATCCACCGCAGGTCGTTGGCGATCTTGTACAAGGCCACCGCCAGCGCCTTGAGGACCCCCATGAGTTCTGCGGCCGTCTCCATCGCCCCCTGTGCTGCAAAGTGGTTCCGCGCCTCGCGGAAGGGCAGCCCCGTCTCCTCCGCCAGGGCCTGGGCGATTCGTTCCCCGAACTCCGGGTGCGTGTTGACGCCCGTACCCACCGCTGTCCCCCCGAGCGCCAGCTCGTAGACCCTCGGGAGCACCGCTTCGATTCGCTCCCGAGCGAGGGCGACCTGGGCCGCATACCCCCCGAACTCCTGCCCCAGGCGCACGGGCATCGCGTCCATGAGGTGCGTGCGGCCCGTCTTGATGATGTCGTCGAACTCCTGGGCCTTTCGCTCCAGGACGCTTTGCAGGTGCTCCAGGGCCGGGAGTAGCCCTTCGTGAATCCGAAGGGCGGCGGAGATGTGGATGCACGAGGGGATGACGTCGTTGGAGGACTGCCCTCGGTTCACGTGGTCGTTGGGGTGCACCGCGCTCTTGTCCCCCCGCTCCGCCCCCAAGAACTCGCAGGCCCGGTTGGCAATGACCTCGTTGGCGTTCATGTTCGTCGACGTCCCGGAGCCGGTCTGAAACACATCCAGCGGGAAGTGCTCGTCGAGCTTTCCGTCCGCGACCTCCCGGGCGGCCCGCTCGATCGCGCGGGCCAAGCGCTCCTCCAAGAGCCCCAACTCCCGATTCACCCGGGCGGCGCAGAGCTTGACCAGCCCGAGGGCCCGTATAAACGCCCGCGGAAAGCGACGTCCGCTGATGGGAAAATTCTCGATCGCCCGCTGGGTTTGCGCCCCCCAGTATGCCCCTTGCGGAACCCTTACCTCTCCCAACGAATCCCGCTCGACGCGCCACTCCGTCTCCTGCCCCTTCGCCTTCCTCTCCATCTTCCCTTCCCCTTTTTTTCCTCGTGCTTGTCCTGGGTTTGCGCCTGCGTTGCCCGCTTTTCGCGGTTCCCGGAACGAGTTCGTCCTGAGTCCGAGGGGGCACAAGCGCCCCGCACTATACGGAAGAAGCACCCAAAAGGCCAATGACCGAGATCAAGAGACCGAGAGGAGAAGCCGTTGGGTTCGGCCGGGGGGCTTTGCAGGGGCTAGAGCGGCGGCCTATAATCCTTTGTCCTTTATCTCTTCTGTCCCACACGAGGAGAACGACGGGAATGAACCTACCGAAGGCATGGGTCGAGAGCGGGCTCGGCGTGCCGCAGACGTTCGCTGCGCTTCCACCGGAGTTCTCGAATTGGGAACGGGCGGGCGTGGCCATCTTGCCCGTTCCCTACGATGGGACGGCTTCCTATCGAGGGGGAGCGCGCCGCGGGCCCCGGGCCATCTTAGAGGCCTCCCCGCAGCTCGAGCTCTACGATGAAGAGCTTCAGATAGAGCCCTATCGCGTAGGGATCGCCACGCTCCCTCCGCTAGACGTCGTGCTCGACCCGGAAGCGATGGTCGAGCGGGTAGAGCAGGCTGTCTTAGGGGTGCTTCAAAGCGAAAAATTTCCCGTGGTCCTCGGAGGCGATCACTCGATCACCGTCGGGGTCGTGCGCGCCCTCCGCGAACGATACGGCCCGCTCTCGGTCCTGCAGCTCGACGCCCACGCGGATCTCCGGGACGAGTACCAAGGATCGCGGCTGAGCCACGCCTGCGTAGCCCGCAGGCTCGTGGAGCTGGGCTGCTCCCTCGTGCAGATCGGGATCCGGAGCCTAACCCGAGACGATGCGGAGTTCATCCGCCAACAGGAGGCCGTCGTCGCCGTCTATGCCCGGGAGATTCGCTTCGATTCCGGCTCCGGCTCCGGCTTCAACTCCGGCTCCGCGCGGGCCCTCGAGGCCTTAGAGCAGCTAAGGAGCCCCGTGTACATCTCGGTGGACCTGGACGTCTTCGATCCCGGGGAAGTGCCCGCGGTGGGCACCCCGGAGCCCGGGGGGCTCCGCTGGTACGAGGTGCTCGCGATTCTACGGAAGGCCTTTGAGCGCTTCGAGGTGGTCGGCTGCGACGTGGTGGAGCTCTGCCCCGTGGAGGGCCTGATCGCGCCCGATTTTGCCGCCGCCCGCTTGGTCTACAAGCTGATCGGCTACTGGGCCGCATCGCAATCCCCCCCATCGAACTCGCAATCGAGGTGAGCCATGAGTTCCCATGGGCTGATCCCCCGCAAGGTCTTCTTCGTAAGAGGCGTCGGACGCCATCGCGATGAGCTGCACTCCTTCGAGCTCGCTTTGCGGGATGCGGGGATCGAGCGCTTCAATCTGGTGCCCGTCTCCAGCATCCTCCCGCCGGGCTGCGAGATCGTCTCGCCGGAGGAGGGACTCCAAGAGCTCCAACCGGGGCAGATCGTGTTTTGCGTGATGGCCCGCCACAGCAGCGAGGAGGTCGGTCGCCGGGTGGCGGCAGCCCTAGGCTGTGCGGTGCCTCTGGATCCGGAGGGTTATGGGTATTTGGCCGAGCACGAGGCCTTCGGGGAGAGCGCGGAGGAGGCATCCCGGTACGCGGAGGATCTGGCGGTGGCGATGCTCGCCTCGGCGTTGGGGGTCCCCGACGACAAGGCCCATCGGGAACGGATGCGCACCCTGAGCGTGGCCCAGTCCGCGGTGGTGGAAGCCGGAGGGTTTACCACCGTGCTCGCGGTGGCGGTCTTCGTGCTCTGAGTTTACGGGATGCGCCGCAGCACGATCGTCGAGTTGTGCCCGCCGAACCCGAAGGAGTTCGACAGCACCACGTCCACCTGCGCAGGGCGCGCCTCGTTGGGAACGTAATCCAGATCGCACTCCGGGTCGGGATGCTCGTAGTTGATCGTCGGGGGCAGCACCCCTTCCACCAAGGCCATGAGCGCCGCGATCGCCTCCACCGCCCCGGCTCCGCCCATGAGGTGCCCGATCTGAGACTTGGTGGAGCTTACGGGGATTTGATACGCCCGCTCCCCGAAGACGGCCTTGATCGCCTGGGTCTCGGCCACATCTCCCAGATCGGTCGCGGTGCCGTGGGCGTTGATGTAGCCCACTTCCTCCTGCGAGACGCCCGCGTTCTCCAAGGCGTTTTCCATCGCCTTCTGTGCCCCGCGCCCCTCGGGGTCGGGGGCGGTGATGTGGTGCGCGTCGGCGCTCATCCCGTGGCCCGCCAGCTCCGCGTAGACCCGGGCGTCCCGGTTCATCGCGTGCTCGAAGCTCTCTAAGACGAGGATCCCCGCGCCCTCGCCGACGACGAAGCCGTCGCGCTCCGCGTCGAAGGGGCGGGAAGCCTTCTCGGGCTCGTCGTTCCGGCGGGAGAGCGCTCGGGCTTGGTCGAAGCCCGCGTAGGTGAGCGGGAGCATCACGGACTCCGAGCCGCCGGCGATCATGACGTCCGCGTACCCCCAGCGGATCAGATCGGCCGCCATGCCCACGGCGTGGTTCGAGCTGGCACACGCCGAGACGATCCCGTAGTCGGGTCCGCGCAGCCCCCACTCCAGCGAGATCTCCCCCGCCACCGCGTTGGGCATGAACATCGGCACGAAGAAGGGGCTGACCCGGCGGGCTCCCCTCTCCAAGTACGTGAGGTGGTTCTCGATGAGCACCTCGATGTTGCCGATCCCCGTGCCGATCAGAACCCCGACGCGGTCCTTGTCCTCCCTCTCGAGGGAGAGGCCCGAGTCCTCCAAGGCCAGGCGGGCGGCGGCGATCGCCAGTTGGGTGGAGCGCCCTAGCTTCCGCGCCCGGCGCTTGTCCATGTACTCCAAGGGGTCAAAGTCGCGGACGGGGGCTCCCAACTTGGACTCGATGCCCTCGAGGTCCACCAGGTCGTCCACGCGCTGGGTCCCGGAGCGGCCCTCTTTGAGCCCCTGCCAGAACCCCTCGCGTCCGTGGCCGATCGGCGTGATGGCCCCGACTCCCGTAACGACCACCCGGCGTCCGTCCTTAAGGGAGGTCATGGCTCCCTATGATAGCTCATCCCTTGGGTGGGAGACAAACTCCCCGCTCCGTCGATCGCCCGCCGGCATCGGCCGCAGGTGGTGGGCCACGAACTCCCGAAGCAGTCGCTCCCCCAGCCGGATGTCCGCCGGGGAGAGCCGGAGCCGATGCAGCTTCGGAAAGGGCAGCTTCAGCAGCATGGCCAGCCCACGGGCCGTCCCCGGCGCCAGCGGGACTTCCCCTTCGCCCTCGGACCCCGAGGCGGATCGGCACCCCCCGCACAGAAGCCCCCCTTTCTCCCCCGAGAACCCGATCCTCCCGGAGGCCTCGGAGAGGTCCCGGCCGCAGACGGCGCAGCGCTCCCATTGGGGAGCGACCCCCAAGCGCGCCAAGAGCTTCCACGGAAATGCGAGCTCATAGAGCCGCACGTCCTCTTCGGTGCTCAGCGCTCCCAAGAGCTCCCCGAAGAGCTCGAAGGCCCTCTCCTCTACGTGATCCTCCTCCAAAAGGCGGTGGACGAACCGGGCGCAGCGCAGCGCCGCCGTGAGCCGATCGTAATCCCGACGGAGCTCCTCATGCATCCGGAGCAGGCTCGCCTGGCTTAGGGTCTTGAGGCCCGCTCGGTCGTAGTAGACGAACTCGCTTAAGCAGAGGGGCTCAAGAGCCGCCCCGAAGGGGCTGCGGGGCCGCCGGGCCCCCTTGGCGATCAGCGAGATCATCCCCGCCTCTCTCGTAAGCACTTTAAGGATCTTGCTCGTCTCCCCGTAGTCCTGGGTGCGGATCACGTACCCGACGGCCTTCTTGAGGCGGCTCATGGGAAGACCTCTCGGCGGACCGTGGCCCGCTCCACGCGCTCCTCTACAACCTCTACCCCCAATCCCGGCCCGGAGGGGACGCTCAGGGTCCCGTCGTCGTGGAGTTCGAACGGGGGCTCCACCAGATCTTGGCGATAGTACCGTCGGCTGGCCGAAAGATCATTCGGGAGCGTAAACCCGGGCAGCGAGGCCAGCGCGACGTTGTGAGTCCGCCCGATCCCCGTCTCCAGCATTCCCCCACACCAGACGGGGACCCCCTCTCGAACGCAGAGGTCGTGGATCGCCCGGGCGGCGGAGGGGCCTCCCACCCGCCCCGGTTTGATGTTGATAATCCTGCAACTGCCCAGCTTGAGGGCCTGCCGCGCATCTTCGGGGGATTTTACGCTCTCGTCCAGACAGACGGGCGTTCGAAGCTGCCGCTGGAGCCGTGCGTGGTCCACCAAGTCGTCGTAGCGGAAGGGCTGCTCGATCATCATCAGTCCAAAGGCATCCAGGGCCTGGAGGGTGGGCCGATCGTCCAACGTATACGCGGCGTTCGCGTCGACCATGAGGGGAATCTCCCCGAAGCGCTCCCGGAGGGCCTTCACCACCTCCACATCCCAGCCGGGCTTGATCTTCACCTTGATGCGCCGATAGCCCTGCTCGAGCGCCCGCTCGACCTTCCGCAAGAGGTCGTCCACGGAGGGCTGGATGCCCAGGGAGATCCCGCTCTCGACGCGCTCCTTGACCCCGCCCAGCGCTTCCTTCAGGGAGATCCCCCGGGAGCGGGCCCACAGGTCCCACAGGGCCGCTTCCAGCCCGGCCTTGGCCATGGGGTGGCCCCGCACCCGCTCCCACTCTCGGGAGACCTCCTCGGGGTGGTCCCACGCCTTCCCCAGGGCGAGGGGGATGAGGAAGTCCTTCAGGACGTGCCAGGCGGTCTCGATCGTCTCGTAGGAGTACCACGGCCCCGCTCCGGCGACGCACTCCCCCCAGCCCGTAAGCCCGTCGCCTTGGGCTTTTATGAGGATGCAGGGGCGCACCTCCTCGCGCCCGAAGCTCGTCTCGAAGGGCTCCACCAAGGGAAGCTCCACGACGCGGAGCTCCACCCGCTCGACCTTCATGGTCATGACAAAACATTGTACAATGGAAAGGGGTGAAGGGACTATGACACAGAAAGGCCAAGCTCTAGAGTTTGAGGCACAGATAGCTCCCGATCAAACTCTTCCTCTTCCGGAAGACGTAGCGGAACATCTTGTGCCCGGTCAGAGGGTTCGCGTCATCCTCCTCCTGGAGACCTCGGAGGACGTCGATTGGGATCGACTCACAGCGGAAGAGTTCCTCAAAGGTTATGCCGAGAGCGACGCCGTCTATGACAAGCTATGATCCCGGGGATGTGGTCCTTCTCGCATTCCCTTATGCCGGTACTCCGCGCCAAAAGAAACGTCCCGCTCTTGTGCTTCTTGACGCGGGAGATGCGGACGTTTTGCAGAGGATATGCAGCCGCTGGGATGCTGCGTTCTCAGCTTCTCTGTAGAACTTCTGCCATCGGTGCCCGCTCCAGCAGGTAGAACCCCCGGCGCTCCCCCCCTTCCTCCTCCTCCGTCACGAAGAACTCGCTTACGAGATACCCCCGAGCGAGGTAGTGCTGGAAGATCCGGCGGGTCTCCTCCCGCCACCGGAGGGCGGCCTCCCGATCCCGCTGCTTGAGCGCGTTGATGTCCGTCGGGATCTCCACCCACAGCCTCTCCGCCTCGAGATCCCAGCGGATCTCCGCATTGCGCAGGAGGCCCGCGTGCCGCTCCGTGCGGTTCACCGCCGGGGCGTCGGGGAGCGAGGGCTGCGAGGGCGAGGGTCGCTCGAGCCGCGACCGCACCCTCTCGGAGCGGATCCACCACTCCACCGTGAGCCGATCCGTGGGCAAGCCTCGATTGAGCTCGTCGCGGATGTCCCCATACAAGTTGGGGTGATACCGCCGGGCGATGACCCCCAGCTTGCGGAAGTTGAAGTGGGCGTTGGCGCTCTGGAGGGGGTCAAACGTCCAGGTGACGAGCTCCAGCCCCTGGGCGAGCACCCGCTCCCGCTGCGCCCGTTTCAGCTTATATCCTACCCCCCGATACCGCCGCTCTTGGAGAACTCCGCACATGAGCGAGCAGTGCTTCCACCGCTTATGATCGGGGTCGTACCCCAAGAACCCGAAGACGAACCCGATCATCTCCTCTCCGTCCCCGTCGAAGGCCCCCAGCAGGACCCCGCCGCTCATCTGAGCCGTCAACAGCAAGTGATGGGGGACGACGCTCACGTCGGAGAAGCCCCAGATGCGCTTTTGCAACGCCTCGCAGGCGTGCAGGTCCTCCAGGGATTGCAGGGGACGGATCTCGATGGCCATTTTGCGCTTACGTTTTACGATTCCGCCGGGAGGTCCTCGACGCTCTCGGCCCGGGCGGAGGCGATGATCGCCCGCTTGCGCTTGCGTCGCTCCTCGGCCCGCTTGCGCCGCCTATGGTACATGAACTCGTCGGCCCGCTCCAGGACGCTCTCTAGGCTCTCTTCGCTTCCGGGCCGCCAGGAGGCGACTCCGAAGCTGATGGAGATCCGATAGTCCCCTAAGCCGGGATCCCAGCTCTCGAACTGCCGGCGGAGGCGCTCGAGCGCCGCCTCGGCTTCCGCCTCCGAGGCTCCGGCCATCACGATCAGGAACTCGTCCCCTCCGTATCGGACGATCAGGTCGTGGGAGCGCACGTTGCGCTTGAGCAAGGCGGCGACCTCTTGCAGGATGCGATCCCCCGTAGCGTGCCCGAAGCGATCGTTCACCGCGTAGAAGTTGTCCAGGTCGATCATGACAAAGGTGAGAGGGTATCCCTGGCGGGAAGCCCGCTCGCGCTCCGTGGCCAGGTACTCCGTCAAGTAGTGGCGATTGTAGACGCCCGTGAGCGCGTCGTGGAGGGCCATCTTCCGAAGCCGCTCTCGGTCGAGTGCCCGCAGGATCGCCGCGGTGATCTCGTCGCGCAGCTCCCAGAGCTGCTGGGCATCCTCCTCCGTGAAGACCCCCTCTTCCTCGAGGTTGTTGACGTTGAAGAAGGCGATCACCCGTTCCGAGGTCGGGTCGGAGATGGGCAGGGAGATCGTCGACCCGGGGGGTGGGATCCCCACCTCCCGGTGCATCCTCTGGATGAGCGGATGCCGAAGCTGTTCCGAGCGCGTAAGGAGCGTCGGTCGATCGGCCCGAAGGATCCGAAGCAGCTCCGCTTCGCGATGCTCGATCCGCTGCAGTTGGTCAAGATCCCGACCGATGGCGGCCCAGAAGCGGTAGACGCCCCGCTCCTCGTCGAAGAGGAGCACGCTGCCCGCATCGGCCTGGGGGAGCATCATCAGGGCATGCCTCAGGATCTTGTGGACCATCTCCTTGGGGTCTCGAGTGCGGTTGAGCTCCTCGAGGAAGCGACGGTAGTACAGGGTTCGCAAGGCTACGGCCAGCTGGCGGGCCAAGGCCTGAAGGAGCCGTTCGTCTTCCGCCGTGAAGGCGTGCCTCCGGGTGCTCTCGATGTTGATCACGCCGAGCACGCCCCGGCCGTCGCGAATGGGGACGGCCAGCTCCGAGCGGACATCGGGGTGGGCCATCACGTAGTCGGGGTCTTGGGTGACGTCGCCGACCCGGGCGGGTTCGCCGGTGCGGACCACCCGACCGCAGATGCCCCGGGAGAGGGGGAGCCGTTGGAAGGCCTCGCGTCGGATTTCCCCGGTCTCCAACCTCGTGTGCAGGGCTTGGAGGACCAGCTCGTTGCCCTCGCGCAGGAAGATCACCGCGTGCTCGTACGCGAAGTGCTCGGTGAGGGTTTCCACGGCGTACTGCACCAGGGTGCGGACGTCCTGGGTCTGAGGCAGCCTCTCGCTGAGGCGGTAGATCCCCCGCAGGCGCTCTCGGGAACGCCTCAGCTCCTCCTGGCGCTCTAAGCTGCTTATCGCCAGCGCCAGCTGGTCGGCCAGCGCTTGGAGGAGGGAGACGTCCTCCGAGGTGTAGGCACTGCGGTGCCGATCCTCCAGGTTGAGGACCCCAAAGAGACGCTCCCCGATCTGGAGGGGGACGGCCAGCTCCGAGCCCATGGGCCGGTCGCCCCGCAGGTAGCGCGGGTCGACCTCGACGTCGGGCAGGAGGGCGGGGCGACGCGTACGGGCCACCCAGCCGACGACCCCTCGGCCCCAGGGGATGGCCTCGCCCACCCGATACGGGCAGGAGACGCGACCCGCCTGGGCTACGACCCTCAACTCCTTCGCCTCTTCCTCCGCCCACAGCAGCGCGGCGTAGTCGTAGTCGAAGACCTCCCGCACGAGATCCAGAGCCTCTTCTTGAAGCTGGGAGAGCGAGGTAAGCGCCGCGAGGCGATCCGAGATCCGATAGAGCGCCCGCAGGCGCTCTTGGGAGCGCGCCCGTTGCACCGCCCACGCGGCCAGCTGGACCAGGGTCTCCAAGGGCTCCAGCTCCTCGGGGGCAGGGACCTGGCCGTGCACGGGATCGGCCAGGGTCACCCGGCCCAACACCCGCCCTTCGACCTCGAGGAAGTAGACCAACGTGTCGTGTTCGCCCCAGCGCCGGACCTCCGGCGGCAGCTCCGGACCCTGCCCCCCAGACCGCGAGCGGGGGAGGGCTACGCCCACCTCTCGGAGGTCCGGCAGGTCCTCCGGGGTGACGTAGTACGCCGCTCCGATCCGACGGCCTCCGCGCACGATGGCGCCGTTGGGCAAGAGCTTCCCTTCCTCGGCGGTCCGCAGCAGGCGGCGCTCTTGCTCCGGGGCGAGCCCCTCGATGTAGACTTCCTCTACGTCCGGAGGGTCCGGGTCGTCCCGAGGGCGGGTCTTGCGGAAGACGAGCGCCCCTACCACCTGGAACGGGGAGTGTTCCCTCAAGGCGTGCACGATGGAGCGGATCGTCCGGGGCAGCTCGGACGCCCCCAGCAGGGAGGCCCCGATCTCCACCGCGCGCCGGTGAATCCCCTGGAGGCGCTTCGTCTCCAGGGCCGCGGCCAGCTGGTTGGCCACCAACTGCAGCAGGGTGACCTCCCGCGAGGAGAAGCCGAAGGGGCGGGGGCGGAACCGCCCCACGACCAAGGCCCCGCTACGCCGCCCCCCCTGGATCAGCGGGACCCCCAAGACGGCCTGCAGCCCCCTCTGGGCCCAGTACTCCAACCTCCGGGGCCAACGGAGGTAGTCGTTGACGAAGAGCGGCCTCCCCCGAGAGAAGACCTCCCATGCCAGCCCTCGCCCGCCCTCGTCCTGTAAGGCGAGGGAGTGGAGTCCGCCGGGGAGGCCGAGCGTCTTGCGGAAGAGGAGCTCATGGCGACGGGCGTCGTACTCGTAGAGGACGGCGGCGTCGGCGTCCACGGCGCGGGCCGCGATCTCCAAGGCCCTCTGCATCAGCTCCTCGGGATCCCCTATTTTGCTCAGCTCCGGCAGCTGTCGGAGAGCTTCGTTCTGACGGCGGAGCCGATCCCGCTCCCGGGCGCGCGCCACCGCTACCGCCGCCTGATCGGCGAGGAGCTGAGCTCCCTCGATCTCCTCAGGCGTCCAATCCCGGTGGGGCTCCTCGTCATAGAGCCCCAGCTTCCCGAGAAGTCCCTCGTGGTACAAGGGGAGGAAGAGGGCGGACCGGATCCCTTCCCGCTCCACCGCCTCCCGCACGGGGGCCAGCTGCGGGTCCGCTAGGAGATCGGGAAGGACCAAAGGGTCCGGCTTATGCGAGATATCCCGAGGCCAAGGGGAGTGTTCCGCCACCGCTTGGCGGTACGCCTCGGAGACCCCGATCGCCGCCGGGGAGGTGAGCCGGCCCTCCTCGTCGAAGAAATAGACGGCACAGCGGGAGCAGCCCAGCACCTCCCGCCCGATCCGGACCAGTCGAGATAGGACCTCTTCCAGCCCCGCCTCCCCGTGCAGGGCCTGAAGGCCCCTAAGGAGTGCCCGCAGTCGCGCTTCGTGGTGTCGCTCCACGTTCCCGAACTTCCCTGGATGTCCCGTTAAATGGATGATACCTTTCGGGATCTCAGGGTGTCAACCCGTCTCCCGGGGAGAGGCGCTCATTCCGGGCCGAGCACGCGGGCGATCTGCGCTTCGCTCTCGTTCCAGCGCTCCCGCACCTTCACTTGGAGATCCAAGTAGACTCGGGTGCCCAGAAGTTGTTCCATGTCCAGCCGGGCAAGGCGGCCAATTTCTTTGATCATCTTGCCTCCCTGGCCGATGAGGATCCCCTTCTGCGAGGGCTTCGCCACGTAGATCGTCGCGTAGACCTCCACCAGGGGTTTGTCCTCCCGCTCCCGGATCTCCTGGACCTCCACGTAGACGGAGTAGGGGATCTCCTGTCGGGTCAGGTGGTAGACCTTCTCGCGGACGATCTCCGCGAGCAAGAACTCCTCCGGACGGTCCACGGTGACCTCGTCGGGGAAGTACTTGGGGCCTTCGGGGAGATATTGCTTGATGAGCTGGATCGTCTTGCCCAGGTTGATCCCCTGCAGGCACGAGATGGGGATGACCTCCGCAAAGAGACCCGTTTGCGCGTACGTCTCGATCGTCTTGGGGACCTGATCGCCCTTGGCCCGGTCGATCTTGTTGATGAGGAGAAACTTGGGCATGGAGAGCTTCTTTAAGGGCTCGAAGATCTTCGCGTCGTATTCGGGGATCTCCTCCCAGGGTTCGACCATGTAGAGGATGAGGTCCAAGCCCTCTAAAGCGCCGAAGGCTTGTTTTAAGAGCAAGCGGCTCAGCTTGTCCACGGGCTTGTGGAGCCCGGGGGTGTCCACGAAGACGATCTGGGCCTCGGGGTCGTTGTAGACGCAGCGGATGCGGTTACGGGTGGACTGTCTCTTCTCCGAGACGATGAGCACCTTCTTCCCCAAGATGGCGTTGATGAACGTGGACTTGCCCACGTTCGTCTGCCCCAAGACGCCCACGAAGCCGGACTTAAAGCCCATCGGAGATCAGCTCCCGACGGCGAACGAGTTGTACGGCCTTCCGGATGTCCCCGTGCAGGAGGCGGTCGCGGATCCAAGGCGGGACCTCCTCGCGGAAGCGCCGATAGGCCCTCCGCGTGCGGGGGGCCATCTCCTCGGGGTCCCGGAAGCCGAGCGCCTGACCGGCGACCAAGAGCGCCAAGGCCGTAATCTTCTCGACGTTTTGGGCAATGCGGTGCGCCTTTTGGGCGCCGATGCTCGCCAGGCTGTTGTAGTCCTCCTTGCCCCCCGAGGTGGGGATCGAGTCCACCGATGCCGGGTGGGCCAGCACCTTGTTCTCCGCCACGAGGGAGGCCGCCGTATACTGGGCGATCATCAAGCCGGAGTGGAGCCCCCCTTCCTCGACCAGGAACGGGGGAAGGTCGGGGTGCTCCAGCAGATGGGCGAGTTGGCGCTCCAAAAAGGCCCCGAGCTGGGCACTCACAAGCCCCAGCACCTCGAGGGCCAGCGCCAACGTCTCGCCGTGGAACTCCCCTCCCGAGAGGGCTTCCCCCGTCTCGGGGAAGAGCAGGGGGTTGTCCGTGGCCGAGTTGATCTCGATCTCCAGCGTTTGCTCGACGAATCGAAGCCCCTCCCAGACGGCCCCGAGCACCTGGGGGGCGCACCGCAGGCTGTAGGGGTCTTGAACGTCGGGGTTGCGGCCCGTGAGCCGACTGCCCTCCAAGAGGGCGCGCAGCCTTTCCGCCGCGAGCTTCTGTCCGGGGTGGGGATGCACCTCGCCGAGCCGGGGGTCCAAGGGCGCGGTGTGCGCGCCCGCGGCCTCGTAGGCCCAAGCCGTCGCCCAAAGCGCGTGCTCCCACGCGTTTCGAGCCGTCCTAAAGGCGCAGAAGCCCACCGCCAACGAGACCTGGGTCCCGTTGATGAGCGCCAGCCCCTCCTTGGGGGCCAGCCGTAGGGGCTTTAAGCTTAGCCTCTGGAGCACCTCGCCCCCCGAGAGCTTCTCGCCCTGAACGAGGGCCTCGCCCTCGCCGATGAGGAGCAGCGCCAGGTGCGCCAGAGGAGCCAGATCGCCGCTGGAGCCCACGGACCCCTGCGAGGGGATAACCGGGACGACGTCTGCGTTCAGGAGCTTCTGCAGATGCTCGACGACGACGGGCCGCACGCCCGAGTGGCCCCGGAGCAGGGCGTTTAAGCGAAACAGCAGGGCGGCGCGGGCCGCTTCGGGGGGGAGGGGCTCGCCCACCCCGGCGGCGTGGCTCCTCAGCAAGTTGAGCTGCAGCTCCCCCAGCCGCTCCGGGGGGATCGTTTGCGTAGAGAGCTTGCCCAAGCCGGTGTTGATCCCGTACACGCGCCGTCCCTCGGCGACGATCTCCTCCACCCGGCGGGCGGAGGCCTCTACGGCCCGGAGAGCCTGGGGAGAGAGGGATACGGGCTCGTTTTCCCAGACGATGCGTTCCGCGTCCCGAAGGGACAGATGGTGGCCGTCCAGCTCGATCATGGCTCTATGATAGCGTTTTGAGCCGCCGGACTGCAAAATATACGGGATGTTTCGCGAAGAGCTCTACGTGGTGTGTCACAACATCCGCAGCCTGCACAACGTGGGCTCGATATTCCGAACCGCCGACGGGGCCGGCGTCACCCAGCTCTTCTTGTGTGGGTACACGGGCCACCCGCCCCGGCCCGAGATCGCCAAGGTCGCGCTGGGTGCAGAGAGAAGCGTTCCGTGGGAATATCACTATCAAACCTGGCGGGTGCTCGACCGCCTACGAGCTCAAGGGGTGCAGATCATCGCCCTGGAGAACGACGTCGAGGGGAGCGTGGACTATCGCGAGGTGCGCCCTCGGTTCCCCGTCGCGCTGCTCTTGGGCAACGAGGTGGAGGGGCTCTCGCCGGGGCTGCTCCGGCGGGCCGATGTCGTGATGCACCTTCCGATGCACGGGGTCAAAGAGTCGCTCAACGTGGCGGTGGCGTTTGGGATCGCCGTCTACAAGCTCAACGAGCGGCGGCGGTGAGCGGCCGCCGTCGTGGGTCGTTGACAGACGCCGCAGGTCTCCGTAGGCTCTTCCCGCTATGGACCGCCGCCGTTTCGAGGAGCTGGTCGCCGAGGCCCTGGATCGCCTGCCGGCGTACTTCCGGGAGAAGCTGGACAACATTGCGGTGATCGTGGAGGACGAGCCGCCGCCCGAAATCGCCGAGGAGTACCAACGAGATGGGCAGCTCCTCCTGGGGCTCTACCAGGGCGTCCCCCTCCCGGAGCGGAGCGTCTGGTCCCCGTATCCCTACCCCGACGTGATCTCCATCTACCAGCGCAACATCGAGCGGATCTGCCGCACCGAAGAGGAGATCATCCAGCAGGTCCAAGAGACCGTGATGCACGAGCTGGGCCACTACTTCGGGATGGATGAGGAGAAGCTGCGAGATCTGGGGCTTTAGCTACTCGGCGGGAGCCGGGGCGGAGGTGTGCTCGAAGATCGAGGGGAACGCGACCTCGAAGACCTCGTCCACGGCCTCCACGAAGTGGAACTCGAGCTCCCGGCGGACGGCTTCGGGCACATCCCTCAGATCGGCCTCGTTGCGCTTCGGCAGGATCACGGTTTTCACGCCCGCGCGGTGGGCGGCCAGGACCTTGTCGCGGATCCCGCCCACGGGTAGGACCTTCCCCCGCAGCGTGATCTCCCCCGTCATCGCCAAGTCGGGCTGGAGCGGGTGGTCCGTCAACAACGAGACCAGGGCGGAGGCGATGGTCACCCCCGCCGAGGGGCCGTCCTTGGGGATCGCCCCCGCGGGCACGTGGACGTGGAGGTCGTTCTTCTCGAAGACCTCGGGGTCGATGCCCAGCGCGTCGGCCTGGGAGCGGATGTACGACAGGGCCGCCTGCGCGGACTCCTTCATGACGTCGCCCAGGTGCCCCGTGAGGATGAGCTTCCCCTTTCCCCGCATCTTGGTGGCCTCGATGAAGACGATGTCTCCCCCGACGCGGGTCACCACCAAGCCGACGGCCACGCCGCTGCGCTCCATCCGCTCGGCCAGCTCGTAGAAGTACTTCGGCGGCCCTAAGAACTCCGCGATCTGTTCCGGCATGACGGTCCAGGGCTCCTTGGCGGGCGCGATCTTCTTCGAGGCGCGCGGCCCGGCCTTCTCCAGCACGCGCACCGCGATCTTGCGCAGCACGGAGGCGATCTCCCGCTCGAGGTTGCGCACCCCCGCCTCGCGGGTGTACTCCCGGATGATCTTCAGAACGGCCTCATCGGCAAACTGCACGCTCCCTTCGGGGAAGCCGTGCTCCTGGAGCTGCCTCGGGATCAAATACTTCTGCGCGATGTGGAGCTTCTCCTCGTCGGAGTAGCCCGGGATCTCGAGCACCTCCATGCGGTCGAGCAGCGCGGGCGGGATCGTGTCCAAGATGTTGGCGGTGGTGATGAACATCACCTCCGAGAGGTCGAAGGGCACGTCCAAATAGTGGTCTTGGAATTTGGAGTTCTGCTCGGGGTCCAGGACCTCCAGCAGGGCGGCCGCGGGATCGCCTCGGAAGTCCGCGCCTAATTTGTCGATCTCGTCGAGCATGAAGACGGGGTTGCGCGTCCCGGCGCGCTTTAGGCCCTGGATGATCCGCCCGGGGAGGGCTCCGATATACGTCCTGCGGTGGCCGCGGATCTCGGCCTCGTCGCGGACGCCCCCCAGCGAGATCCGCACGAATTTTCGGCCCAGCGCCCGGGCGATCGACTGGCCCAGCGAGGTCTTCCCGACCCCCGGAGGCCCCACGAAGCAGAGGATGGGTCCGCGCAGCTTCCGCCTCTTGCGCCCCTTTTGGGCCTGGAGCTGTAACACGGCCAAGTACTCTAAGATGCGCTCTTTGACCTTGTGGAGGTCGTAGTGGTCCTCGTCGAGGATGCGCCGGGCGCGCGCGATGTCGAGCCGGTCCCGGGTGCGCTTGGACCAGGGGAGCTCGACCAGCCACCCCAAGTACGTCCGGGAGACGGTGTACTCCGCGGAGCTGGGGTGCATCTGGGCCAGGCGCTCCAGCTCCCGCAGCGCTTCTTTCTCCACGTCGGGGGGCATCTTCGCCTCGTGGATCCGCTCGCGCAGCTCCTCGATCTCGGGGTTTTCGGCCTCGCCCAGCTCCCGCCGGATCGCCTCGAGCTTCTCCCGGAGGTAGCGCTCCCGCATCCCCCGCTCTAATTCCGTTTTGACCTCGGACTCGATCTGCGTCCCCAGCTCGTGGAACTCGATCTCCCGCTCCAGGATGCGGGTAAGCCGCAGCAGTCTCTCCTTGACGTCGGCGATCTCCAGGAGTTCCTGCTTCTCGGCGGACTCGAGGTCGAGCTGGTTGGCCACGGCGTCCACGAGGTGGTCGGGGTCCTCGATCTGGCGGACCCCCTCGAAGACGTCGGTGGAGAGGTTGGGCGCGACCATCGTGAGCCGCTGGAAGCGGGAGAGGACGTTCTTTCGTAAAGCTTCCAGCTCGACGTCGCCGGGGGAGGGGAGCTCTGGAGCGATCCCCTCGACCTCGGCCAGCAGGTACGGCTGGGTCTGGAGAAACTTCCTCACGCGGAAGCGGGCGATCCCCTGCACCAGGGCCATGAGGGTCTTGTTGGGGTACTGCAGCACCCGGACCACGCGGCAGGCGGTGCCCACCGCATACAGATCCTCGGGTCCGGGGAGGTCGGTGGCGGGGTCCTTCTGCAACAAGACTCCCAGCCAGTTGCCCTGGGACATCGCTTCCTCAACGGCCCGGAGCGACCCGTCGCGCCCCACGGTGAGGGGGACGAGCGACTGGGGGAACACGACGCTGTCCCGCAGCGGGAGGATGGGAAGCCGCTCCGGAACCTTGCTGGGCGAAGCCGGTCCCGACGCCTCGGAGCCGGACTCGGCTCCGCCCTGCGGCTGCACGTGTTCGTCCATAGCAAGGGCTATTGTACGTAAAAACGGGAGGCTTCGACAAATTGCCCCGTCCCCCCTTCTCACCCCGGGGCGAGGAGCAAAGGAGCGAGCGAAGCGAGACAAGAGTTGACCTCCTCCGACGGGAGACTCTAGAATGCCGACGGGGGTCTTTCGAAGGAGAGGGGACCCTCCGGCAACGCCTCCACGCCCGTCGGAAAGGAACGAAGCGAGGGGATGTCCATGACCCAAGCCGTACGCGAAGTCCGCGCCCCTAGAGGGACGCAGATCACGTGCAAGAGCTGGCTCCTAGAGGCCCCGATGCGCATGCTCATGAACAACTTAGACCTCGAGGTCGCGGGGGATCCTGCGAATCTCATTGTCTATGGGGGTACGGGAAGGGCAGCTCGCAGCTGGGAGGATTTCGAAGCCATCGTCCAGACCCTACAAAAGATGGACATCGATGACACGCTCATCGTGCAATCGGGCAAACCCGTCGCGGTCTTCAAGACCTACGAGGACGCGCCTCGGGTTTTAATTTCCAACGCGATGCTCGTCCCCGAGTGGGCCACGTGGGACAAGTTCCGGGAGCTGGAGCGGCTGGGGCTTACGATGTACGGCCAGATGACCGCCGGAAGCTGGATCTACATCGGCACCCAGGGCATTTTGCAGGGGACGTATGAGACGCTGGCCGAGTGCGCAAGGCAGCACTTCGGCGGCTCCCTTCGGGGCAAGTTCGTCCTAACCGCCGGACTCGGGGAGATGGGCGGCGCCCAGCCCTTGGCGATCACCCTGAACGAGGGCGTCGGCCTCATCGTCGAGATCAACCCCGAGAAGATCCAACGGCGCCTCAAGCTGCAGCAGCTCGACACCTGGACCGACGATCTCGACGAAGCCCTCCAAATCGTCGAAGAGCACCGGCGCAAGGGGAAGCCCATCTCCGTGGGCTTGCTGGGCAACGCTGCGGACGTCTATCCCGAGCTGGTGCGAAGGGGCGCGATCCCCGACGCCGTGACGGACCAGACGGCGGCCCACGACGAGCTGAACGGCTACGTCCCCGGCGGCATGACGTACGAAGAGGCGCTCAAACTGCGCGCAGAGGACCCCGAGACGTACATTCAGAAGTCCTATGAGTCGATGGTCCGCCACGTCCAGGCGATGATCGACATGAAGCGCCAGGGGGCTGTGGTCTTCGACTACGGGAACTCCATCCGGGCCCAAGCGGAGAGGGGCGGGCTCAAGGGCGCAACGGAAGCCTTCCCCGGGTTCGTGGTCGCGTTTATTCGCCCGATGTTCTGCCGCGGGAAGGGACCGTTCCGCTGGGTGGCCCTCTCGGGAGACCCTCAAGATCTCTATAAGACGGACGAGGCCATCGTAAGCCTTTTCCCCGAGGACGAGTCGCTGCGCCGATGGATCACCCTGGCCCGGCAAAGAGTGAGATTCCAGGGGTTGCCCGCGCGGATCTGCTGGCTGGGCTACGGCGAGCGGGACCGGGCCGGGCTCTTGTTCAACGAGCTGGTCCGCAAGGGGGAGGTCTCGGCTCCCATCGTCATCGGGCGGGACCACCTCGACGCCGGGTCGGTGGCCTCCCCCTACCGGGAGACGGAGGGGATGAGGGACGGCTCGGACGCGATCGCCGACTGGCCCATCCTCAACGCCCTTCTGAACGCCGTCTCCGGCGCGACGTGGGTTTCGGTGCACCACGGCGGCGGCGTGGGCATCGGGAAGTCGATCCACGCCGGGATGGTGATCGTCTGCGACGGCACGAAGGAGGCCGACAAGCGCTTAGAGCGGGTGCTCACCGCCGACCCGGGTCTCGGGGTGGTGCGGCACGCCGACGCGGGCTACGAGGAGGCCCAACGGGTGGCCCGGGAGAAGGGCCTCTGGATGCCGCGGCTTGTGAGATCTCCTCGTTGACGTGAGGATCGTCCTGATCTACAATCGTAAGACCTTGCCATCCGGTGTCTGACGTGCTGATCCGAAAAGTCCACTAAGGAGCGATGTCTTATGACCGAGGAGCTGATCCACCGGCCCGGCCTGAAGAACGTCGTGGCCGCCGACTCGGCCATCTGCTTCATCGACGGGGAGCAGGGGGTGCTGCGTTACCGCGGATACGACATCCAAGAGCTGGCGGAGCACTCCACCTTCGAGGAGACGGCCTATTTGCTGCACTACGGTGAGCTGCCCGCCCGGGAGGAACTGGAGCGCTTCTCCGACGAGCTGCGCACCCAGCGGGCCCTCCCCGAGGGGGCCTTGGCCGTGCTCCGGGAGCTGCCCCCGGAGAGCCCCCCCATGGACGTCCTGCGCACGGTCACGTCGGTGTTGGCCCACTTCGACCCCGAGGCCCCGGACGACTCCGAGGAGGCCAACCGCCGCAAGAGCGCGCGGCTGATCGCCCGCTTCCCCACCATCCTGGCGGCCTTCCACCGCCTGCGGGAGGGACGGGATCCCCTTCCCCCTAAGGAAGACCTGAGCCACGCGGCCAACTTTTTGTACATGCTCTCGGGCGACCCTCCCGACGAGCTGAGCGCCCGGGTCTTCGACGTCTGTCTCGTCCTCCACGCCGACCACGGCTTTAACGCCTCGACGTTCTCTGCGCGGGTGACCGCCTCGACCCTCTCGGACATCTATAGCGCGATCACCTCGGCGGTGGGGACCCTCAAAGGACCGCTGCACGGCGGGGCGAACATCCGGGTCCTCGAGATGCTCCAGGAGATCGGCTCGGTGGAGCGGGTCCGCGAGCACGTGGAGGGGATGATCGCCCGCAAGGAACGGATCTGGGGGTTGGGCCACCGCGTCTACAAGACGAAGGACCCCCGAGCCTTCGCACTGGAGAAGCTCATCGTCGAGCTCGCCCGGGTGCGGGGGGAGAGTCCCCTGTACCGAATCGCCCGCGAGGTCGAGAAGGTGGGTACGGAACTCCTGGGCGGGAAGGGCATCTACCCCAACGTCGACTTCTACTCCGCGGTCGTGTACGACATGCTGGGGATCCCGCACGATCTGTTTACGCCGATCTTCGCCGTCTCGCGGGTGGCGGGCTGGACAGCCCACGTTGTAGAGCAATACCGCGCCAACGTGCTGATGCGCCCCCGGGCCCAATACACGGGCCCCGACCGCCGGGAGTACGTGCCCCTGGAGCAGCGGTAAGCTTTTCTATTTCGTCTCCCGCAAGCTGTAAGGCGGCACGTTCCAGCCCCTGCTTCCGAAAGGCTTTGTGCTCGTGACCCGGCGCGGCTTTGGGCTTTTTTAGAAGATCGGCTCGTCCTGCAGGTCGGGGTCGGGTGGGGGTGGGGACTCGCGCACTTCCTCGATGAGCTGTTGGGCCTCCTCCAAGCGGTCCTCGGGGACCTGGATGAAGACGGGCAGCTGGGGGTAGACCCCCTCGCGGGCGCCCACCAGAAGACAAGGGATCCCTTCGGCCTCCAGGATCCCCTGGATGAGGTGAGCCTCCATGACGTGGCGCGCTTGGAAGGCGGTTACGAACTTCACGTTGGCCGTCTTGGCCTCCTCCGGGAGGGCCTCCACGACCGCCTCGTCGCAGTCGAGGCAGTAGCGCACCCCATACACGTATTCCGCGCGGCACTTCGGACAGTAAGGCATCGCATTCCTACTCTAGCGCGTGGGAAGGGGCGGAGCAAGCTGGAGGCTCGTCTCGGCGATCGTGGAGCGCGACGCCCTCGACGTCGGGCCTAGTCCAAACCCGTTGAATCCCCAAGGGGTGATAGGTATAATACGCCTGCCTCTCTCCCCATACAGGGGGCATTCACATTCGCTCAATTACCCCCTCCCCGTTCCGCATTCGGGGAGAAGGGGTGGGGACCGGTCTCTCGATTTTCGCTTCTCATTCTCCAGAAGTCACGATGAGGAGGTGATGGATATGACCCTCTACGATCTGATCTTGGCAGAGCGGGCGGCGCGGGAGCGCTATTACGAGTTGCTGCGGGAGGCCGACGCAGAGCGCATGCTGCGCACCCAAGCTCCGATGCGGGCGAAGCGGACGCTCGGGAGCGCCGCCTTCCGTCGGCCCCGCGGCCTCTGGGGCTGGGGGACGCCGCGGCTGCGGCCTCAGCCTCAGCGTTAACGTCCGCCTCCGCCTTGCGCCCGCATCGACACCGGCAGCGCAGCCGCGTCGGCCGCATCCGCAGCCCCGGCGCAGCCCCGCCCGGGGCTCCTTTCTTGGGGGCTTGACAAACGTAACAGTGTTATGTTATGATGGCCCGGCGCACGAAAGGGGGTCCGATCATGGCCGTACGAAAGGTGCAGTCGGTTTCCGGCTTCTGGGTAGGGATCCCCCGAAGGGAGCCGGTGCAAGGGGGGATCCCTCGACAAGAACCCTCACGGTCGGAAAAGACGCGGGCGGACGACGGCCCCTCACTGGGGAGCGAGCTCGCCCGGCTGCTTCAGGACGGTTGGGTTCGGCTCTACGCCCAGCGCAAAATTTTTTGACCCCTTGACCTCGTAACAGTGTTATGTTATGATGAGCGCGCCATGGACCGACCGAGGGACAAGACCCGAGAGAAGGGCACGAACGAAGAGCCCGAGCTGATCCCCAAGAAGGAAGTCTTGGAGCGGACGGGGATCTCCTACGGGCAGTTCTACCGCTGGAAGCGCAAGGGGCTCATCCCCGAGAGCTGGTTTGTGCGCCGGAGCACCTTCACGGGGCAGGAGACCTTCCTCCCCCGGGAGAAGATCCTCGAGCGCATCCGGCTCATCCAGAAGCTCAAGGACGAATACAGTCTCGAGGAGATCGCGGAGATGCTCTCCCCCGAGCCCCCGAAGCGCCTCTTCCCCGCGGACGTCGTCCGAAGGCGGGTGGGGATTCCTCCCGACGTCCTGGAGCGCTTCCGGGCCGTCACGGGCCGGGAGGAGCCCTTCCGCTTCCGGGAAGTGTTTTGGATGGCGGCGATGGACGAACTCCGAAGACAGGGCGCTCCTCCCAAGGCCTGGGAGCTGGCGCTCCGGACCCTGCAGCGGGACGGGGTCGCCTTCGAGGAGGAGACGGAGTGGGTCCTGTGGCTCTGGGAGAAGGACGAAATACCCTTCGTCTGTCTGGCCCCGGAGCCCTATCTGCGCGCGGATCCCGAAGCGACGGAGCGGGCCCGGGTCGAGTTGCGTCGGCTGCTCGAGCGGGTCAAGATGAAGCTCGCGGACGAGCAAGAGGCCAAGCCCAATCCGAAGCGCAAGGGGTTCAAGGTGGACGTGAGCGTGGACGCGGACGACGTGGACATCGAGATCGATCTTCCTTGACTTGACTTGACTTGACTTGACTTGACTTGACTTGACTTGACTTGACTTGATCGGAACCCGAGGAGGAAGCCCTTCATGGAGACGGACGAGCTGGTGGAGCGACTGAAGAAGTAC
>JALSGO010000132.1 GCA_026982655.1 Candidatus Bipolaricaulota bacterium | reverse complement strand
CAGCAGGGAGTGGAAAGACTCGGCTCTCCACTGGGATGAGTGGGTGGTCGGGAGCTGTCCCAGCGCGGCGGATGCGTAGGTGGCCGACGAGGACCGCCGGTCAACCCGCTGCGCGGGTCCTTCGGTCGCAGGCTCCCTTCGGCCCTTCGGGTGACTCGGCGGGCCACGCCGGCAGCGGGCTGTTGAAGGGGCCACGGGGTGGCCCCGAGATGTCTATCTCGGGCAACAGCACCAACGGGACTGGGTAGACGCGCACGGGCCCTGTGCTGTCGTCGAGTTAGGACACACAACCCCAGCCCAGGAGCCCCCGTGCGCGTGACCACGCTCATGCGTCGCCTCGTTGGCGTCATGTCCCTCTTCGTCGTTGGCGTCCGCTGGGACGCCAACACCCTCATCCTCGCCGTGCGTCCACGATGGCTGAAGCCTCGGTGCGGGGAGTGCGGTGAGCGCGCCCCCGGCTATGACCGCAAGGGCCTCCGTCGGTGGCGAGCCCTCTCTTACGGCCGGGTGCGCGTCTTCCTGGAGTACGCCCCCCGTCGGGTGGCGTGCGGCCGCTGCGGTGGCGTTCGAGTCGAGAAGGTCCCGTGGGCCGACCACGCGTCGTGGTTCACCCGCGACTTCGAGGAGCGCGTCGCTTACCACGCCCAGGTCATGGACAAGACCGCGGTCACCAAGCTGCTCGGCATCTCCTGGGAGGCCGTCGGCGCCATCGTCTCCCGCGTCGTTGAGCGAACCATGGATGAGGACCGCCTCGGCACCCTCCAACGCATCGGCATCGACGAGTTCAGCTACAGGAAGCACCATCGGTACCTGACGACCGTCGTCGACCACGACACCCGCCGTGTCGTTTGGGCTGCCAAGGGCCGCGGCGCGGACACCCTCGCCGAGTTCTTCAGCCTGCTCGGCCCCGACGGTGTCGCCCGGTTGAAGCTCGCCACCATCGACATGGCCGGCGGCTACATCAAGGCGCTCGAAGAGCGCGCGCCTCACGTGAAGATCGTCTTCGATCGCTTTCACGTGCAGCGCCTCGCGAGCGTCGCTGTCGACGAGGTCCGCCGAAAAATCTGGCGCGAGATGAAGGGAACAAAGGCCGCGAGCGCGATCAAGGGGATGCGGTTCATTCTGCTCAAGAATCCCTGGAACCTCAGCCGGAAGGAGAGACGCAGGCTCGCCGAATTGCAGCACACGAACCGGAGGCTGTACCGCGCATACCTTCTCAAGGAGGCCCTCGCGGCGGCGCTCGACTACAAGCAGCTCAGCCGCGCCAGCCGCGCGCTCGACGATGGGCTCGCATGGGCCACGCGCTCCAAGCTGCCAGCCTTCGTCAAGCTCGCCCGCACCCTACGCAAGCACCGCGACAGGATCCTCGCCTACGTGACCGAGCGCATCACCAACGGCGTCGTCGAGGGGATCAACAACCGACTCCGAACCATCGCCCGACGTTCCTACGGCGTTCACTCTGCCGAACCCCTGATCGCCATGCTCCATCTCTGCGTGGGCGGCATCGAGCTCAACCCGCCTGTGCCGGCCCGAAGCTCGGCGATGCCACCCACTCAACCCTGAGGAGAGGCGTTTTTCCGCACC
>JALSGO010000131.1 GCA_026982655.1 Candidatus Bipolaricaulota bacterium | reverse complement strand
CCCGAGGGGCTCGACGCGCTCCAAGAGGAGCTGCGGGCGCTCGTCTGGGACCGCTTCGAGGAGCTGTGGGGCCCGATGCCCAAGAAGGAGCGCGAGGCCCGCGCGGATCAAATCCGGGACGAGGCGATCGAACAGCTGGTGCAGAAGAGGCTGGAAGAGAACCCCCAGATGACGGAGTCCGAGCAGAAGTCCCTCCAAAAGACCCTCAAAGGGTTGTTCAAGGAGCTCCTGCGGGAGTTCGTGCGCAAGGAGACCCTACGCCGTGGCGTGCGGATGGACGGGCGGAAGGCAGACGAGATCCGCCCGCTGCGCATCGAGGTGGGGGTGCTCCCGCGGGTCCACGGCTCGGCGCTCTTCACCCGCGGCGAAACCCAGAGCCTGGGGACGTGCACCCTGGGGACGACCCGCCAGGACGAGCAGATCATCGACTTGATGTTGGAAGAGGGCCGGAAGCGCTTCATGCTCCACTACAACTTCCCGCCCTACTCCGTGGGGGAGACGGGGAGGCTCGGTCCGCCCAAGCGGCGGGAGATCGGCCACGGACACCTGGCGGAGAGCGCCCTCCAGCACGTCCTCCCCTCCGAGGAGGAATTTCCCTACATCATCCGGGTTGTGTCGGAGATCTTAGAGTCCAACGGCTCGAGCTCGATGGCCTCTGTCTGCAGCGGGGCCCTCGCGCTGATGGACGCGGGCGTGCCCATCAAGAAGCCCGTGGCCGGGATCGCGATGGGGCTCATCGAGGAGGACGGCCAGGCGATGATCCTCACCGACATCGCCGGGTTTGAAGACGGCTTCGGGGACATGGACTTCAAGGTGGCGGGCACGGCGGACGGGGTCACCGCCTTCCAGCTCGATGTGAAGACGAGCGGCATCTCCGAGGAGCTGATGGAGAAGGCGATGGAGCAGGCCCGCCAAGCCCGCTTGGAGATCCTGAAGGCGATGACGGACGTCCTCCCGGCCCCGAGGCCGCATCTCAGCAAGTACGCCCCGTTGCTCGAGATCTTGAAGGTCAACCCGGACAAGATCGGCATGATCATCGGCCCCGGAGGGAAGACGATCCGCAAGATCTTGAGTGAGACGGGCGCGGAGATCGACATCGAGGACGACGGGACGGTCAAGATCTCGAGCACGAGCGCCGAGGCGGTGCGCGCCGCGCGCGAGCAGATCGAGGAGCTGGCCAAGGACGTCCAGGTCGGCGACCGCTACAAGGGCCGCGTGGTCCGCATCGAGCGCTTCGGTGCCCTGGTCGAGATCAAGCCGGGGATTACAGGCCTGGTCCATGTCTCCGACTTGAGCGACAAGTACGTCAAGAAGGTCGAGGACGTCGTCAAACTGGGCGACGAGATCGAGGTCGAGGTCTACGAGATCGACCCCCTAGGGCGGCCCAACCTCAAGCGGGTCATCGAGAAGAAGCCCATCCAAGTGGGAGAGCGCTACCCCGGTCGGGTCAAGGGCCTGGCGGACTACGGCGCCTTTGTGGAGTTCAACGACGGGGAGTCGGGGCTCATCCACATCTCGACGCTCAAGGTGAACGGCCAGCGGGTCCGCCGCGTGGAGGACGTCTTGCAGGTGGGCGACGAGATCACCGTGGAGGTGATCCGCATCGACGAGAAGGGGCGATACGCCCTCAAGCTCGTCGAGGGCGGACGGACCCCGCCCCCGCCTGCGTCCCCGCCCGCGGACTCCGGAGAGAAGCAGGAGCCGAGGCGGGACCTGGGCGTACGCTCCGGGGTAAAGCTCAAGGAGAAGCTCGGCGGTCGGCTCGGCGACTCCGACAAGAAGCCCAAGCCCCGAAGATGACCGCGGCCCGGACGATGGAAGAGATCTACCCCGGCTGCTACGCGGGGACCCTCTCGAACGGCGTAAAAGTGCTGTTCGAGCCACGCCCGGATCGGCCCTTATCGCTCGGGCTGTGGGCCAAGCTGGGCAGCCGGGACGAGCCCCCGGAGCTCGCGGGGATCGCCCACTTCCTCGAGCACATGGTCTTCAAGGGCACGGCCCACCGGACGGCCTTCCAGATCTCCGCGGAGATCGACGCGCTGGGCGGGAGCATCAACGCGATGACCTCCAAGGAGTACACCACCTACTTCGTGGACGTGCTGCCCCACCACTTGGAAGCCGCCCTCGACGTCCTGGCCGATCTCTTGCTGAACCCCCTCTTCCGCCCCGAGGACATCGAGAAGGAGCGGAACGTCGTCTTAGAGGAGATCCGGATGCAGGAGGACACGCCCCACGAAAAAGTGTTTGAGCTGTTCTCCGAGCGGCTCTGGGACTCGGAGCACCCCCTGGCCCGCCCGATCGCCGGACGCTTCGAGACCGTAAGCCGCTTCGACCGTGAGGCGCTATGGGAGTTTTTCGCACTCTACGACACCCGAAGGGTCTTCCTCGCCGCCGTGGGGGACGTCTCCCCCGACGAGCTCCTCCGGGCCGCGGAGGAGAAGCTCGGGGGCCTGCGGGAACCCCAAGAGGAGCTTCCCCCCCGGACCCCTCCGCAGCCCCAGGGCGGGCTGCTCATCGAAGACCGAGAGCTGCAGCAAGCCCACATCTGCCTGGGGACGGCGGGCCTCCCCAAGGGGGATCCTAGGCGCTACGCGTTGGAAGTGCTCAACGCCGTGCTGGGCGGGGGGATGAGCTCGCGGCTCTTCAAGCGCATCCGGGAGGATCTGGGGCTGGCCTACGCCGTCTTCAGCCACCCCAGCTACTACAGCGACAGCGGGCAGTTCGTCATCTACCTGGGCACCGAGCCCAAGAACGCGTCGCAAGCGCTGGAGATCTGTCGCGAGGAGATCGAGCGGCTCACCCGCGAGCCCGTGGACGACGAGACGCTGCGCATCGCCAAGGAGAAGCTCAAGGGGCACACCCTTCTGGGCCTGGAGAGCAGCCACGCGCGGATGATCCGACTGGGCTATGCCGAGATTTACCAAACCCACCACCCCGTGGAGGAGGTCCTCCGGCGCGTGGAGGCCGTCACCGCCGAGGACGTCCGGGGCGTGGCCCGCGATCTCTTCTTGAACGATCACTACACCCTCACGGTCGTCGGGCCGGAGAAGCAGCTCGCCTCCCTGGAGCGGGCGATCCCCGCTCTCGCCTAAGGCCATGAGGATTCTGCACCTGGCGGACACGCACATCGGGACCCGCCAGTACGGGCTGGAGGAACGCCGTCGGGATTTCTCGCAGGCCTTCCATCAAGCGATCGAGATCGCCGTCCGAGAAGGGGTGGACGCCGTCGTCCACGCGGGCGATCTCTTCGACGACCGCTACCCCTCCGCGGAGGACCTCCACGAGACCCTCCAGGCGCTCTTCCGGCTCCAGGAGGCGGGGATTCCCTTTCTGGGCGTCGTGGGGAACCACGAGCAGCGCCGGGGCGTCCAGTGGCTCGACCTGTTCGCGCACCTGGGGCTGGCCGTCCACCTCTCCCCGGAGCCCTTCGAGCTTCAGGGAGCGCTCTTCTACGGGCTGGACTACTCGGGGCGCCGCGGGGTCGAGCTCCCCGAGATGGAGCCCGGGTCGGTGTTGGTCTGCCACCAGATGCTCGATCAGGTACGCTCCGACGGAGAACTCCGCCTTGAGGATCTCTTGCGGTCGGGAGCGCGCTTCGTGCTCTTGGGGGACTACCACGAGCACGAGGTCTGGCGCGAGGGCGATCGAATCGTCACCTACCCGGGGAGCACGGAGCGCTGGCAGCTGGACGAGCGCCGACCTCGGGGGGTCTCCCTCTTGGACCTGGAGACGGGTCGCCTTGACCGCCGGGAGCTGCGCACTCGGCGCTTTGTGTACATCTTTCCCGACGAGGATCCCCTTGAGACCCTAAGGGCAAAGCGAAACGCTCTTAAGGGAGCCGTCGTCTGCGTCTACTTAAGCGACCGGAATCACAGGGTACAGGAGATCGAGGAGCGGGCGCGGGAGTACGGGGCGCTCGCCGTACGGGTGCGGGACGTCCGCGAACGGCTCGCAGAGGACGGGAGCGACGAGGAGGCCGAGGCCCCGCCGGTGCAGGTGCAGCTGGAGTTCGGCAACCTCGACGCCTTGCTCTCCGAGCGTCTCGCTCCGTTGGAGCTCTCCCCCGAGGCGCGGGCCATCGACCAAGTGATCCGCGATCCCCAGATCGCCGACTCCCGGGTGGATGCGGAAGTCACGCGCTTGCTGGACCTACTGCCCAACCGCTAGACCTTCGGCCCTTCTCATCGCCGACGCAAACGTTTGACTCCTATGCTGACACGATTATACTGACAAACGGTGAGGATCATGGGGATGACCAAGTCGACACGCGAGCTGAGTCGGCAGTTGACCAAGCTGCTGCGCCAGGTGGTGGAGGAGGGGGTGGAGATCACGATCACCTCGCGGGGGAAACCCGTAGCCGTCCTCTGCGCCTACGAGCGCTACCGCAAGCTGTCCCGTCGGGAGGCCCTGGAGCGGCTGATGGAGTTGGCGGAAGAGCACCTTGCCGGGCTGACGCTGGAGGAGACGTATCACAAAGCGCGGGAGGAGCTGGAGGCCCGATGAGCATCCAAGCCGTCATAGACGCCTCCGCGGTCCTAGCAGCCCTCCTCCCCGAGGAGCCCGTTCAACCCGCCGCGCGGCGCGTTCTCGAGCGCTACGTTGCAGGCGAACTGGAGCTCCTTGCCCCAACGCTCCTCCCCTATGAGGTGGCCAACAGCCTGCTGAAGGCCGAGCGCAAGCCGGAGCGGGGGGTGAGCCCCGAGGTCGTAGACGAGATCCTCCAAAGGCTTGAGGACTTGGGCATCCCTCTGGAAGCGGTTTCCATGAGAGAAGCTGTGACTTGGGCGCGGCGCTACAAGCGCTGGGCCTACGACGCGGCCTATCTCGCCCTCGCCGAGCGCGAGGAAGCCCCCCTGATCACGGCGGACAGACGGCTCTTCAACGCGGTCAAGGAGCAATTCCGATGGATTTCGTGGGTGGAGGAGTTCCCGTGACCGTGATGCGGTTGTCACGGCGAATTGTCCTCCCTCGGGATCCCGACTATACTCCCCTCGGATCGCCATGCCCCGGAAGCGGAGCCCGCACAAGAAGGACACCGAGCGCCCGGAGCAAGAACCCAGCCTGTGGGACCTCCTCTCCCTGCAGGATCGGGAGCCCTCCGAGGCCGAGGGGCCCCCGGATCGGGATCTCCCTTCTGCTCCCACTCCCACTCCCACTTCCGCTCCTACCCCTACCCGACGACGTGCCTCCCGAGCTCCCGATTTGAAACCCCCGACGCCCGCCCTGCGCCTGGAGTCCCTCCGCATCGAGAATCTCTGGTGCTACGAGGAGGCCCACGTCGAGTTCGACGAGGGGATCACGGTGATCGCAGGCCCCAACGGCAGCGGGAAGTCGTCGCTTTTGGAAGGCATCTTCTTCGCCCTCTACGGGAGCAAGGCGGGCCCGGCTATGGACCGCGCCCTGGGGGACGTGCTCCGCCTGGGGGCTGCCCGCGGGAGCGTGGAGCTTCGCTTCCGCTTGGGGGATCATCGATACACGGCTCAGATGGGGCTGCGCCGCCGTCGGGACGGCACGGTCGTAAGCGACCGCGAGGCCTGCCGCCTGGTGCGCGACGACGGGGCGGAGTGGGTCGGCGTCGAGGAGGCCGTCGGCGCCGTCGAGGAGCTCTTCGGGATGAACCGCGATGACTTCACGAACTGCGTCTACGTCCGGCAGGGGGAGATCGACCGCCTCATCCGGGCCACCGGGGAGGAGCGTCGCCGGATGATCGACCGCCTGCTGCGCCTGGAGAAGCTGGACGACTACGCCCGCCGGGCCCGCGAGGGGGCCCGCCGCGCCGTCCACCGCCGCCGGGACGCCCTCCAAGGCCGGCTCGATCAACTCCGGCGGGAACTCGAGCGCCTGGAAGCCCAAACGCTGGAAGCCGAAAAGCGCACCCTCCAAGGCCGGCTCCAGGAGAAGCAGCAGGAGATCGAGTCGCTCGACCGCGTTCTGCAAGAGCGGGAGGCCGAGCGCCATCGACTCGAGGAACAGCAGAGGCAGCTGGAGCAGCGCCTCCGGGAGATCCGGGAGCTACTCCAAGAGTACGAGCGCAAGGAGGCCCAACGGCAGGACTCCGAGGAGAAGCTTCGGCAATACAGCCGGGAGATCGAAAAGCTCTCGCAGCAGTACAAGACGGGGGAGAAGCGACTGAAGGAGGCTCTCTCCGCAGCCGGGATTTCGGAGGTCGCAGAGGGCGTGGTCTCCGCCGTCCGTCGGGCCGAGCGCTGGGAGGACGTCTCCGAGTTGGCCCAAGCCCTCCAAGCCCTGGACGCGCAGGAGGAGCAGCTCCTCGCACAGAGGGCAGCCCAGGAGGCGAACATCGAGAAAGAACGGGAGGAACTGCACCGAGAGCGGGAGCGCCTCCAGGGCGCGCTGGGGGAGGCCCGCGCCCGCCGCCGGGCGCTCGAGGAGGAGCTCGAGCGAATGCAGAAACTCCTCGAGCAGGGCCGCTGCCCCCTCTGCTACCAACCCCTCTCGGAGGGGACCTTCCATGAGGAGCGTACCCAGAAGGAGGGGAGCTTGGCCCAAACCCGAGAGGCCCTCAGAGAGCTGCAAGGGCAGTTGCAAGCGCTGGAGCAGCGCCTGCAGGAGAAGCGCAGGACCAAGACGGAAGCCCTCCGGGAGCTCGACGAGAAGAGGAAGGCGCTCCAGGAGCGGCGCAGGGGGCTCGATCGTGTAAGGGACCTAGTAGGAGAGCTGATCCGGGTTCGGGAGCAGGGCCGGGAGCGGCGGGCGCTCCAGCGGGAGGCCAAGGAAGCCCTCGACCGGCTCGCCGACGACCTCGCGGCGCTGCGCCGACGGATTTCAGAAAAACGGGAACAGCTCGGGGACCGCGAGACGCTGGAGGGCCAGCTCAACCGCCTACAGCAAGAGATCCAGGGCCTGCAGAAGAAGAAGAGGACGCTGGAGGCCGCCGTGGGGGAGCTGCATCGGAAGCTGGGGCAGGTCGAGCAGGAGATCCAAAGGCGGGAGTCCCTCAAGGAGGAGATCGCCCGCGCACACAAGGAGCACGAGCGCCTGGAGAGGCTTGCCGAGGAGGTAGAGAGGCTCGCCGAGGTGTATGGGGACGTCAAGCGCGAGCTGCGCGCGCGGAACCTCGAGGCGCTGGAGCGGGCCTTCAACGAGTACTTCGCGATCCTGGACCGGGGGGCGAGCTACCGCGGCGTGCGCGTCACGGAGGAGTACGACATCTTCGTGGAGCTCCAAGACGGGAGCGCGATCCGCCCCGAGCTCCTCTCGGGCGGAGAGCGGGCGCTCATCAACTTGGCCCTACGCTCGGCCATCCATCGGGTGCTCTCCTGGGCTACCCACAGCTTGCCTCTCATCTTCGATGAGCCGACGGTGTATTTGGACCGGGATCGCATCAAGCGCTTGGAGGGGCTTCTGGAGGAGCTGGGCCGCCGGGTGGGGCAGGTGATCGTCGTCTCCCACGAGGTCGGGCTCGTCGAGGGCGCGGACCACGAGTACCGCACGGAGAAGCTCTCCGATAACACGAGCCGGGTGGAGCGGGTTCGCTAGGTGATCTCATCGACGATACAATCCCATGGCGCGGGCCAAGAAGCTCCGACGGAAGATCGCCCGCTGGGAAGAGCTCATCGCGGAGCACCGCGCGAAGATCGAGGAAGAGCTTCGAAAGCCCGCCCCCCGCAGGGGGCTGATCGAGAAGTGGGAGAAAGAGATTGCCAACTGGGAGAAGCTGATCGAGCGAGCCCGGCGACGGCTCCCCGGGAAACGGAGGTCACGAGGAGGATCGCAATGAAAGCGAAAGCGCAGCTGGATACGAAAGCGCCTGCCTATGGCAAGATCCTCTCCGAAAGCGATGAGGAGTTGGAGCGCTACTTCGACGAGCTCGCCGAGGAGTGCGGAAACTTCCTGCGCCTGCTCGCAAAGCTCCGACAGCTCCCCGCGGAACCGACCGAGGGCCGCGAGGCTCTCGAGGCGGAGCTCTACGGCTCCCTGTCGCATCTCGAGGCCCACGCGCGCGAACTGCGCGAGTGGTGGGACCGGCTGGACGAAGAAACGTGACCGATGCTCTCCAGCGAGGCCAAGCGGGCCCTCCGCAAACAACTTCGGGCTTTTAGCGAAAAGATCCGCCTCTCGGGGTACGACCACCGCGAGGAGGCCCGCAGGGTCTTCTCGCAACTGCAGCCGGACGGACCCATCCGCGCGCTTACGCCTGTAAGCTACACCCACGAGGACGTGCTCTCGTTGGCCCAACAGGCAGACGTGGATCCCACGTTGAGCCCCCTCTACGCCGTGGACGGGGGGAGCACCCGTATCCGGCGCCTGGAGGACGGGACGACCTTGTGTGCCTACCAAGCCGTGCTCGCTTCCGACCCGGACACCCGCTTGCAGGGCCTGCCCTTGGAGGCGTATCGCTCCTTGGCGCTCGTCTCGCACGCCCACCGCCTCGACATCGGGGGCGCGCACTTTGAAATGTTAAAAGAGAGGTTCGTGCACCTACGACGGGTGCACCTCACGCGCCACGACCTCGATCGGGACGTGGAATCGGTGATCGGCGGGCTGGCCCGCGTGGGGGCCGAAGCCTATCACGCTCTCCGGATGCTGGACCTCCTCGAACCCGAGCAGGGGCTATGGCTCCTCGACGGGCCGCTCTACCCCGTGGTGCTGTATTACTACTTCGCGGGAGGTCCCGCGGTTCGGACGTGGAGCTGGGCCGACTGGGAGCCCGCCGTCCAAATCCTGTCCGAGCCGCTGCGGCTGGTCGAGCAGTGCGCCGAGCGCAAGGTCCCGCTACTCGCGCTCAACAAGACCCCGGGGGGCGCGTGGCTCTTGGAGTTCGCCGTCCCCTCCCCAGAGCGCAGCTGGGCGAGCGACGCGCAGTTCCTGAAAGCCGTGCTGAGCGAAACCCCTCGGGACGCGCTGGGCTACACCAACTGGTTCGTCCAGGAGGAGTATGCCCTCCCCCCAGAGCGCGAAAGTTTCGATCTGTTCGAGCACCTGAGGGAACGCTTTGCGCTGCGGTTGCCTCCCGCGGCGTATCACGTCTGCTTCTTCTTCGTGTACGACCCGCGGGTGCAGGCCGTGCTCAAGGTGGAGGCTCCCCGCGCGATCGTTGAAGTCCACACCCCTGAGCGGCTGCAGCGCAAGGTGCTGGGGGAGATCGCGCGCGGGAAGGGGGTCCCCCCGGCGATCCGCCGGGCCGACAGCCGCGCCCGCATCACGGAAGAGGAAAGCGCCGGATTGCTGCGGGATTGTGGATTGGAAATCGATTGGCTCTACAACCAGAGCCGCTACAGCGAGCTTTGAAGCAGCTTCTGCACTTCCTCGAGGCCTCTGCGCGCGGGTCGATGGAGGATGGAGTGGATCGTCCCCCCGCCGTCGCCTGTGTAGCGCGGGAGGACGTGCACGTGGAGGTGGGGCACCACCTGTCCTGCGGCCCTCCCGTTGTTGATCCCGATCGTCGTCGCCTCGGCTCCCAGCGCCCTGCGCATCGCCTCCGAGACCTTCCGTACGCCCTCGAACACCCTCCCGACGAGCTCCGGCGGGACGGTCTCCAGGGTCTCGTAATGCGCCTTGGGGATGACCATCGTGTGGCCCTCCACCAAGGGGTGGATGTCCAAAAACGCCAGGGTGTGCTCGTCCTCGTAGACGACGTGGGCCGGAGCTTCTCCCCGAACGATGCGGCAGAAGATGCAGCCCGCATTTGCCCCCGGACCCGAGCTCATGCTCCATCCCCCCGTAGGACGATCTCCGCGAAGCGCTTCTTTCCCACCTTAAGCAGCATTCCGTCTCGTACGGCCACGCGGGCCTCGACGCTCTCGACCCTTTGGCCGTCGAGCTCTACCGCCCCCTGCTGGATGAGCCTGCGGGCCTCGGAGCGGCTCTGCACCAGCCGGGCGGCCTCCAAGAGCTCCACGATCCAGAGGGAGCCGTCCTCCAATTTGGCGGAGGGGATCTCCACGCGGGGGACGTCCGTGGGCCGCTCCCGCTTCGAGAAGACCCGCTCGAACTCCTCTTGGGCTCTAGCAGCGGCCTCCTCCCCGTGGTAGCGCTTCACGATCTCGAAGGCCATGCGCTTCTTCTGGGTCAGGGGGTGCTCTTTGTTAAGCGCCTCCCAATCGAGATCCGTGAGCAGTCGGACGTATTGCTCGATCAAGGAGTCCGGGATGGACATGAGCTTCCCGAACATCTCCTGCGGGGGTTCGGTGATTCCGACGTAGTTCCCCTCGGACTTGCTCATCTTCTTCACACCATCGGTGCCCACCAAGAGCGGCAGCAGCACCGCGACCTGAGGTTCCTGGCCGTAGCGCTCTTGGATCTCGCGGCCCACCAAGAGGTTGAAGCGCTGGTCCGTCCCGCCCAGCTCGACGTCGGCGCGGACGGCTACGGAGTCATACGCCTGCGCCAACGGGTAGAGGAACTCCCGGATCGTGATGGGGACCCCCTCGTGGAAGCGCTGGTGGAAGTCGTCGCGCTCCAGCATCCGGGCCACGGTGTACCTCGAGGAGAGCTCCAATACGCCCTCGAACGTCATGGAGGCGAGCCACTCCGAGTTGTGCCGGATCTCGACTTTCGCGGGGTCGGGATCGAGGATGCGGAAGATCTGTTCTTTGTAGGTCTGGAGGTTGCGCTCGATCTCCTCCGGGGAGAGCATCGGCCTTGTCGTCTTGCGCCCGGAGGGGTCCCCGATGCGGGCCGTGAAATCCCCCACGATGAGCACCGCCACGTGGCCCATATCCTGAAAATCCCTTAATTTTTGGAGCACGACGCTGAAGCCCAAGTGGATGTCGGGGGCCGTGGGGTCGATCCCCAGCTTCACCCGCAGGGGCTCTCCCGTCCTGCACGAGCGCTCCAGCTTGTGAAGTAGCTCCTCTTCCGGGATGATGGCCTCGGTTCGGCGCCGGATGCGCTCCAGTTGCTCCTTGGGGTCCGGCATCCCGTGCATCCCGTTAGTCCTCCCGACAGTGCCTCACGATCGAGACGACCCGATCGCCGGGGTCTAAGTCGATCACCTTCACGCCCAGGGCGTAGCGGCTCACCACGCGCACGTCCCCGGCGGCGATGCGGATGATCTTGCCCTGTTGGGTGGTGATCATCACCTCGTCGTCGTCCTTGACCTTCTTGATGGCCACCACTTCCCCCGTCTTGGGGCCGACCTTGATGCCCAAGACGCCCTTGCCCCCGCGGTTCTGCTTGGGGAACTCCGCGATGGGGGTCCGCTTGCCGAAGCCCTTCTCCGTGACGATCAGGAGCTTGTCGCGGGGGTCGTTCGGCTCTACGACGCTCATGGCCACGACCCGATCCCCCGGGGAGAGGCGCATCCCGATCACGCCCTTGGAGGGACGGCCCGTAAGGCGCACCTGCGCCTCGGGGAAGCGGATCGTCTGCCCCTTCGCGCTCGCTAAAATCACATCCCCGCGCCCGTCGGTCACGGCGATGTCCACGATGCGGTCCCCCGGCTCGGCGTTGATGGCGAGGATCCCGCTGGAGTGGGCGTTCAGATAGTCCACCAGCTCGTTACGGTTCGTGATCCCGCCCGCGGTGACCATCAAGCAGTAGCGCTGGGCCACCTCCTCCTCCGAGAGGGAGGCGAGAGGCAGCAGCGCCAGCACCTCCTCGTCGGGGGACATCCCGATCAGGGAGCGGAGGTTCTCGCCCTTGGAATCCCGCCGCGCCGAGGGGAGCTGGTACGCCTTGAGCTTGTACGCCTTGTGGGCGCTGGTGAAGATCAGCAGGTTGTCCCGCGCGTTGCAGGTGAAGATGTGCTTTAAGGAGTCCCCCTCGCGCAGGCGCATGGCGATCACGCCCTTGCCCCCGCGGTGCTGCCGGCGGAAGACGTCCTCGCGGGGGGCGTTGACGTACCCCTTGGCCGAGACGCCCACCAGGAGGTCGAGATCCGGCACAAGGGACTCCTCCGTGATCTCGAGGCCTCCGGTCTCGGAGACGATCTCCGTCCGCCGTGGGTCGGCGTACTTCTCCTTGACCTCCAAGAGCTCGTCGCGGATGATCCCGTCGAGCTTCTCGGGGCTTGCCAAGATGGATTCATATTCGGCGATCTCGCGCTTCTTGTCCTCGTACTCCTGCTGGATCTTCTCGCGTTCGAGGCCGGTGAGCTGCCGCAGGCGCATCCGCAAGATGGCGTCCGCCTGGGTCTCCGAGAGCTCGTAGCGCTCCTGGAGCTGCTGCATCGCCTCCTGGGGCTCGTGGGCCGCGCGAATCAGCTGGATGATTTCGTCTTGATGTTCGAGGGCGACGAGCAAGCCCTCCAGGATGTGGGCCCGCTCGCGGGCAATTCTCAATCGATACGCGGTGCGGCGGCGGACGACCTCGCGCCGGTGCGCCAGGAAGGCCCCCAGCAGCTCTTTGAGGGAGAGCTTGCGCGGGTTGCCGTCCACGATCACCAGGAAGTTGGCCCCGAAGGTCCACTCCAAGGGCGTGTACTTGTAGAGCTTGTTCAGGACGACCTGAGGGTTGGCCGTGCGTTTAAGCTCGATGACGATCCTCAAGCCCTCGCGGTCGGACTCGTCCCGGAGATCCGCGATCTCGTCGAGGACGCCGGAGCGTACCTTGTTGGCGATCGTCTCCACGATGGTGGATTTTCGGACTTGGTAGGGGATCTCGGTGACGACGATGCGATCGTCTTCCACGGTGGCCCGGGCCCGCACCCGGATCTTCCCCTCGCCCGTTCGGTAGGCCTCCTCGAAGCCCTCCCTTCCCAAGATGAGCCCGCCCGTGGGGAAGTCGGGGCCCTGGATGAACCGTTTGAGTTCGTCCCAGTCGGCCTCGGGGTGCTCGATGAGGTGCACCAGGGCGTCCACGATCTCCCCCAGGTTGTGGGGCGGGATCTGGGTGGTCATCCCCACGGAGATGCCCCAGGAGCCGTTGATGAGGAGGTTGGGCACCCGGGCGGGGAGCACCACGGGCTCATCCAAGGAGTCGTCGAAGTTGGGGGTGAAGTCGACGGTCTCCTCGTCGATCTCTCTAAGAAATTCTTCGCTAATAGGAGATAATCGAGCCTCCGTATATCTCATAGCAGCCGGTTCGTCCCCGTCTAAGCTGCCGAAATTGCCTTGGCCGTCCACCAAGGGATAGCGATAGGAGAAGGTCTGGGCCATGTTCACCAAGGTGTCGTAGACGGCTTGGTCCCCGTGAGGGTGGTACTTTCCGATGACCTCTCCGACCACGCGGGCACACTTGCGGTGGGGACGGTTCGAGAAGAGGCCCAGCTGGTGCATCGCGTAGAGGATGCGGCGCTGGACGGGCTTTAAGCCGTCGCGCACATCCGGGATGGCGCGCCCCCGGATGACGCTCATGGCGTAGTTGATGTAGCTCTCCCGCATCTCGTCTTCGATGTGGGTGCGCTCAATGCGGCTCATGGATCACACTCCTCGGGCGGTTCGGGTTGCGATAAAGAAGATCCACTCGGGATATTCGACGCTTAATGATACGAAATTTCGCAGGCGAAGGCAACCCTTTGACGGCCCCCCAGGGAGGTGCTACCCTCTGTCCGAGGTGAGGTCGATGGCCCGAGCGCCCCGGACGGCCAAGATGGGCAGAAGCGGGCGGGTTACCATCCCCAAGGAGATCCGGGAGAGACTCCACCTGGAGCCGGGAGATCTCTTCCTCGTCCGAGTGGAAAAGGGAAAGATCGTGCTCGTCCCCGAAGCCCGAAGGGACCCTGAGCAAGCCTGGTTCTGGTCGGAAGAATGGCAGAAGGGGGAACGGGAAGCCGACGAGGACATCCGCGCCGATCGCGTCTTCGGCCCCTTCTCCTCCGTGGAAGAGATGAAGGAGCACTTCCAAGCCCTCCGCGATGAGATCGCCGAGCGCGGGGAGGATTAAACTCGCTCCTACCCAACGCTTTTACAAGGACTTGGCAAGGCTTCCGGACCGCCTCCAAACGAGGGTTTGGGACAAGCTGCAGCTCTTTGTGGAAAACCCAACCCATCCCTCGCTGCGGGTCAAGAAGATGCGAGGCCGTGAGAGGATTTGGGAGCTCTCCGTGACCCGGGAATACCGCATCACGTTCGAATGGAGGGAGGATGCGGAGTCAGACGTGGAACGGGTAGCGATCCTGCGTCGGGTGGGAACGCACGACGTGCTCAAGAGGCCATGAGAGACAAAGAGGAGGTGGTTGGAGATGGCGAACCAGGAGCTTCCGGTTCCCCCCCACTACGATCCCGCCAAGGTCGCGGAGGTCTGGCGGGTCCCCTACGAGGAGCGGGCCCAAGAGGCCCGTCAATGGGCCCAACAGCACAAGATCCGCCCGGCGGCGGAGGATGACTTCAAGATCGCTCTGCTGTTGGTGGACGTCCAGAACACCTTCTGCCTCCCGGAGTTCGAGCTCTTCGTCGCGGGCCGCTCCGGCACCGGGGCCGTGGACGACAACCGCCGTCTGTGCGAGTTCCTCTACCGCAACCTGGGCTCGATCACCCGCATCTTCCCCACGATGGACACCCACCAAGCCCTCCAGATCTTCCACGCCCTCTTCTGGGTGAACGAGGCGGGCGAGCACCCCGAGCCGTACACGCTCATCTCCGCCGAGGACGTCGAGCGGGGGCGATGGCGCATGAACCCCGCCGCCGCTGCCGCCCTAAGGCTCCCGGAGGGGTACGCCCGGGAGTACCTGCTCCACTACACCCGTCGGCTGGAGGAGACGGGGAAGTACCGGCTCACGGTCTGGCCCTACCACGCCCTGCTGGGAGGCATCGGCCACGCCCTCGTCTCGGCGGTGGAGGAGGCGATCTTCTTCCACAGCGTCGCCCGGGTGGCTCAGCCCGGCTTCCAGGTCAAGGGGGACCACCCCCTGACGGAGCACTACTCCGCCCTCGGCCCCGAAGTCCACGAGGACCCCCTGGGGAATCCCGTCGCCGAGCGCAACACCCGCCTCGTGGAGGAGCTGCTCCAGTACGACGCCGTGGTGGTGGCGGGCCAAGCCAAGAGCCACTGCGTGGCCTGGACGGTGGAAGATCTGTTGCAGGACGAGCGGGCGCGCGCCCAGGGGTTGGCCGAGAGACTGTATCTGCTGGAGGACTGCACCTCCCCCGTCGTGGTCCCCGGCGCGGTGGACTACACCGAAGAGGCCGACGCCGCCTTCCGGCGCTTCGCCGAGGAGGGAGCGCACCTCGTCCGCTCGACGGAGCCGATGAGCCGCTGGCTTGCCCGCTCCTAAATCTTCGCACGTCGGGACGTCGTCTCGGTCCGGGCCCGGCGTGCGAGGCGGGACGGGATCGTGATGCGAATCATTTGCAGCGGCTAGCGCCTTGGGCTACAATGCCGCCATGCAAGCGGTACTCATCGCCGGAGCACTGGTGCTGATCGCGGTAGGGGCAGTGATCTTCACCCTGGTGACCCCGTGGTGGTTCACGCCCCAGGCCTCCAATTGGGGGGAGATCGACTCCACCCTGCTGCTGACGATTTGGATTACCGGAATCGCCTTCGTGCTCGTCAACCTCTTCGTCGCCTACACCGTGATCCGCTACCGTCATCGAGAGGGACAGCGGGCGGAGTACCTCCCGGAGCATAAGCGCTTGGAGTGGGGGCTTATCGCGTTGACAACGGTAGGGGTCATCGTTCTCCTGGCCCCCGGTCTCTTCGTCTACTCGCGGTTCATCACCCCACCGGAGGAGGCGATGCTCGTCGAGGTCGTGGGCGAGCAGTGGCGCTGGACCTTCCGCTTCCCCGGTCCGGACGGCGTGCTGGGCGAAGCCGATCCCCAGCGCATCAGCTTCGAGAACCCCTTCGGGATCGACCCGGACGACCCTTACGCTCAGGACGACGTCCTCGTGTTGGGGAACGAGCTCCACCTCCCGGTGGGGGTGCCCGTCAAGCTCCAGTTGCGGGCGAAGGACGTCTTGCACAGCTTCTACGTCCCCCAGTTCCGCGTCAAGATGGACACCGTGCCGGGAATGGTCACCCATCTCTGGTTCACCCCCACGGAAGTCGGGCGCTACGAGATCGCCTGCGCCGAGTACTGTGGGATCGGCCACCACACCATGCGCGGGGTGGTCGTGGTGGAGGACGAGGAGTCGTTCCGGCAGTGGCTGGCCACCCAACCCATCTTTGGCTCCCCTGCGGGGAGATCCGAGTGAACGCACGCCGATAGAGAACAGGACGAGCAAGCAGGGAGGCTCGACGATCACGACGGAGGGGATGGATGAGCATGGAGAAGCGGGTCGCCGTGCCGAAGGAAGCGCACGCGCAGGAGCAGGCGCACGACCATCACGAGCCCCAAAGCTTCTGGACGAAGTACGTCTTCAGCCAGGACCACAAGGTGATCGCGATCCAGTTCACGGTCACGGCCCTGTTCGTGGGCTTCGTGGGGCTGGTCATGTCGTGGGGGATGCGCTTACAGTTGGGCTTCCCCGGGCTCTTTGAGTTCCTCAATCCCAACACGTATTACCAAGCCGTCACCCAGCACGGGATGATCATGATCATCTACGTGCTGACGGCCATCCTGCTCGGGGGGTTCGGAAACTTCCTCATCCCGTTGATGTTGGGGGCCCGCGATATGGCCTTCCCCTTCGTGAACATGCTCTCGTACTGGGTCTATTTGCTGTCGGTGATCGTGCTGTTGGCCAGCTTCTTCGTCCCCGGAGGCCCCACCGGCGCGGGCTGGACCCTCTACCCGCCGCAGGCGATCCTCCCGGGGACCCCCGGCTCGGACGGGGGGATCGTCTTGATGTTGCTTTCGCTCGTGATCTTCATCGCCGCCGCGACCATGGGGGGGCTCAACTACGTCACGACCGTGCTGCAGCTGCGCACCCGGGGGATGACGCTTATGCGCATGCCCCTGGCGATCTGGGGGATCTTCGTCGCCTCCATCTTGGCGCTGCTCGCCTTCCCCGCGCTCTTCGTGGGCGGCGTGATGCTCCTCCTCGACAAGGTCGCCGGGACGAGCTTCTTTATGCCGACCATCGTCCAGTTCGGCCAGAAGTTGGGCTACGAGGGCGGAAACCCCCTGCTCTTCCAGCACTTGTTCTGGTACTTCGGCCACCCGGAGGTCTACATCGTCGCGCTCCCGGCCTTCGGGTTGATCTCGGAGCTGGTCAGCATCCACGCCCGCAAGCCCATCTTCGGATATCGCATGATGATCTGGGCAATCTTGGCCATCGGGGTCATCAGCTTCGTCGTGTGGGCCCACCACATGTTCGTCAGCGGCATGAACCCCTACTTCGGCTTCTTCTTTGCGACCACGACGCTCATCATCGCCATCCCCACGGCCATTAAAGTCTACAACTGGGTCCTCACCCTCTGGCGGGGGAACCTCCACCTCAACACCCCGATGCTGTTCGCCATCGGGTTCATCAGCACCTTCGTGATCGGGGGGCTTACGGGGTTGTTCTTGGGCAACGTCGTGGTCGACATCCCCCTGAGCGATACCTACTTCGTGGTGGCCCACTTCCACTTGGTGATGGGCGTGGCCACGATCCTGGCCATCTTCGGCGGGCTCTACCACTGGTTCCCCAAGGCGACCGGGCGGATGCTCAACGAGACCCTGGGCAAGGCCCACTTCTGGGTGACGTTCCTGGGCTCGTACGCGATCTTCTTCCCCATGCACTACATGGGCTTCTTGGGCGTGCCCCGGCGCTACTTCGACTTCGAGGCGTTCGACTTCATCCCCGAGTCGATGGCGGGGCTGGAGGCGTTCATCACCGTGGCCGCCCTGATCACGGGGGCGGCCCAGTTCCTGTTCGTGGTCAACGTGATTTGGAGCTTGGCGAAGGGCCCCAAGGCCGAGCCGAACCCCTGGCGGGCCACCACGCTCGAGTGGCAGACCCCCACCACGCCGCCGCCGCACGGCAACTGGGGCCCGACCCTGCCCGCGGTCTACCGCTGGGCCTACGACTACAGCGTCCCCGGCGCGCCGGACGACTTCATCCCGCAGACCGTGCCCGTGGCCGCCCCTGTAGCCGCGGCGCCGGCCCCGGGGACGGTAACGGACGGAGGGGGAGGGGACGGCGCAAGCGACGGGAGCGAACCCACAAAGCGGGACGGGGAATAAGCGAAATGGCTACGCTCACGGAGCGAAAGACAGCTGAAGGCGCCCCCACGCGCGCGCGCGGCGGGCTCGCCCGCCGGGCGCTCGGGCCCGGACGAGACGGCCCGGGCTTTGGGAACGGGCAAGGCCGGGGGGACGGAGGCGGAGACGGGGGCCTCAACCCCGGAGGGGCGTTCGCCCTTCCACCCCTAAAGATCGGGGTCTGGCTCTTCCTCGGGGTCGCCACGATCCTGTTTTCGGCCCTGACGAGCGCGTACCTGGTGCGCATGGGGCTCGCCGATTGGCGCCCCCTGCCCGAGCCCCGGATCCTTTGGCTCAACACCCTGCTGCTGGTGCTCAGCAGCGCGGCGCTCCAGATCGCGTGGGGAGCCGCTCGCCGGGGGCTCCAGCGAGCGATGCGGCAGGCCCTCCTGGCGGGAGGGCTGTTCGCCGTCCTCTTCGGAGCCGGACAGCTCGCCGCTTGGCAACAGCTGCAGGCGCTGGGGTACTTCGTCTCCACCAACCCCTCCAGCGCCTTCTTCTACCTGATCACCGCCCTTCACGGGCTCCACGTGCTGGGCGGGCTCGTCGCTTGGGGGCGGACGACTCGGAGGGCGTGGCAGGGGCTCTACGGCCCTCGGAACCACGTGGGCATCGAACTGTGCACCGTCTATTGGCACTTCCTTCTGATCGTGTGGCTGGCGATGTTCGGGTTGATGCTCGCAACGTAACGCGAAGGCAGGAGGGAACGAGCGAGGATGGCACAACGGGTGGCGATGGAGTCGGCTCAGCAGGGGTCTCGCATCCGCTCGCCGTGGCTGCGCCAGCTGCTGGCTGACTGGAGCTCGGACGAGCGGGCCTTCCGCGTGAGCTGGAGCAAGGCGATGATGTGGATCTTCTTGCTGAGCGACACCTTCATCTTCGGGGTCTTTCTCACCATGTACATGGCGGCGCGGGTCTCGACCACCGCCCCCTGGCCGGACGCCGGCGAGGTCTTCGCCCTCTACGTCGGGTCTACGAAGGTCCCGCTGCTCCTGATCGCGATCATGACCGTGATCCTGATCAGCAGCAGCGGGACGATGGCCCTGGCCGTCAACTACGCCTATCGGCGCGATCGCGCGAAGACGACGCTCTTCTTGCTGCTTACGGCCGCCCTGGGGGCGACCTTCGTAGGGATGCAAGGCTTCGAGTGGACGAAGCTCATCCTGGAGGGGGCCCGCCCCTGGACGAACCCCTGGGGCGCTCCCCAGTTCGGAGCCTTCTTCGTGCTGACGGGCTTCCACGGGCTCCACGTCTCCGTGGGCGTGATCATCCTACTGGTGGTCGCCGTCCAGGCGCTGCGGGGCACCCTCGAGCGCACCCAGAACTACCAGCGCGTCGAGGTGGCGGGACTCTACTGGCACTTCGTGGACTTGGTCTGGGTCTTCATCTTCGCCTTCTTCTATCTCTGGTAAGGCACGAGCACAGGCAAAGGGAGCGAGGAGAGACGAGATGGCGGAAACAGAGCGGGCCGAAGCGCAGGCACAGGCACAGACGGTCGCGGGGGCGGCGAAGTCCTCCGGAGACGTCCTTGCCGAGGACCACGGCGAGGTTCAGTTCCACCCGATCGGGGTTTACCTGCGGGTGTGGGCATTGCTCTTCGTGCTGAGCGCCCTCTCGTACTTGGTGGACATCTTCGAGGTGCAGGTCGTTCTTAAGCGCTTTTTGATCGCGGCGTTTGCGTTCCTTAAGGCGGGCTTGATCGTCGCCATCTTCATGCACATGAAGTTCGAGCGACTCAGCTTGATCTACGCCATCCTCCTGCCGCCGCTGCTGATGCTGGCGCTGGTGGGCTTCCTCACCGCCGAGGGGGAGTACGTCGCTTGGCTGCGCCAAGTCGTCTTCGGTCGGTAGCGACGGACGGTCGGGACGCACGAGCGAGAGGAGGCGGAAGGGGATGCGGAGCTGCCTGCGCAAGGCGATCGGGCTGGGGCTTGCCCTCACGCCGGTCGTCCTCGTCGCGGCGACGGGGTGGGCCAACCACACGCTCCGAAAGGACCTGACGGACCTTTTGGGCCCGACAGCTTGGGGAATGTACTTCGTCTTGCCCATCCCCTTCTTGGTGGTCGGGGTGATCGGGCTGTTGCTCTACCGGGCGTCTCGGGCCGCGCGCCCGCGCCCGGAGGAGCGACCGCCGCAGACCGGAGCGGATCCGGAGGATACGAGATCATGAAGCGCATTCTCCTTGCGACGGCGACGGCGAGCGTCTTCTTCTTGATGGTCCTGGGGGGCTTGGTGAGCGCCACGGACTCCGGCCTCGGCTGCGGGGACGATTGGCCCAAATGCAACGGGCAATGGATCCCCTCGTTCGACACGCCCGAGGTGTTCCTCGAGTGGCTCCACCGGCTGGTGGCAGCCCTCACGGGATTGTTGGTGTTGGGAGCTGTCCTCGTCGCCCGGAGACAGAGCACGGCGCTGGCGGCAGCGGCGCTCGGCCTGCTCATCGTTCAGGTGATCCTGGGCGCGATCGCCGTGCGGTTGGAGCTGCCTCCGGCGGTCTCCACGGCACACCTGGCCGTGGGAACGGCCCTCTTCGCCGTCTTGATCGCCCTCTTCGTCGTCTCGTCCGCTCCCTCCTCCCCCTCCCCGGCTCCGGCTGCCGCCTCCGCTCCCGGGTCGTTGCCGGTGGGACTGCTCGGGGCAGCGGTAGCGGTGACGTTCTTGCAGATGGTCCTGGGAGCCTACGTGCGTCACATCGGGGCGGGACTGGCCTGCCCCGACCCGATCGTCTGCTTCCCCTCGCAGTACCTCCCGGTGACGGTTCACTTCCTCCACCGCCTCATGGCCCTGGGGGTGCTGGGGCTGGTGCACGCCGCGGGGGCGCGCCTCCTGCGCCGGGGAGGGGGGCTGCGGTGGGCAGGGGGGATCGCCATGGTCCTGGTCGTGGTACAGATCGGGTTGGGAGTGCTCTCCGTGAGCACGCAGCTTCAGCCGCACGTGACGACCACGCATCTGGCCGTGGCCCTGCTGCTGTTGGGAACCCTCGTCTACGCCTACACGCAGGGAGCCCTGCGGGGACGCCCGCAGCCGCAGCCGCAGCCCGCTCCGCTCCGCGCGGAGGCCTAAACTCGAGCTTCAAGGCTGGGCCCGGCCCTTCGGTCGGTGGGTCAGGTCCGCCCCGAAGATCGACCCCAAGGCCAGGGCCAGGATCCCCAGGAGGACGACGAGCACAAGGACCTCTCCGAGCATGGGCCTCACCTCCCGGAGGCTCGCTTCGTGATCTCCAATATACACGAATATACCCGCCGAGGCCCGATTTAGCAATCCCATGGCGAGACTGCCAACTACCCTTGACGCCCCTCCGGTCCGGCGGTATAATACGGCCGAATGATTAGCAATCAAGATGAGAGACTGCTAAAAGGAGGTGAGGAGGGATGGCGATGCTCGAGGTGCGCGATCGGTGGAGCCCGTTCCGGCTGCTGGAGGAGATCCGCCGCGACTTCGAGGAGTTGGAGGACCGGCTCTTCGGCCCGTGGCTCAGCGCGGGCAACGGCGGCGATCGGGAGCGCTTGGCGGTTCGGCCCGTGGGGCGCTTCTCCTCGTGGGGTGCGACGGACATCTACGAGAAGGACGGGATGCTCGTCTTTGAGACGGAACTCCCCGGCGTGCGAAAGGACGACGTCTCCGTGCGCGTCCAGGACGGCCGCTTGGTGATCACCGCCGAGATCAAGCGCACGGAGGAGGTCGACGAGGAGGACTACTATTACATGGGCCGCCGCTACGGACGGGTCCAGCGGGTCTTCCAGCTCCCGGAGGAGGCCGCCTCGAACGCTAAGAAGATCGAGGCCCACTTCGAGAACGGGGTCCTCCGGGTCGCGGTGCCCTTGAAGAAGTCCCTCCGCAAGCCGGAGACGATCGAGATCAAGGTGAAGTAAGCCGAAAGACTCCCGCAGTTCGGTCGAGGCCCAGCCCGAATCGGGGACGGGGCCTCGATTCCCTTTTGAGATTGGATTGTCTTCTGTATGGCTCGTACAATACGTCCATGTCTTCGGCCATCTCCCGAGAGGAGCGGAGGATCCTTCCGGCCCGGCGGGCTGCAACCGTCCGCCGCGCCCTGAGCGATTACGTCTCTCTGACGAAGCCGGGGATCGTCTCGCTCGTCCTGTTTACGACGCTTGCGGGCCTGTGGCTCGCTTCCGGGGGGCGGCTGCCCGGGGAGGTCGCGCTTTGGACCCTGCTGGGGACGGGGCTGGCCGCGGCCTCGGCGGCGGCGCTGAACAACTACCTGGATCGGGAGCTAGATCGGCGGATGGAGCGCACTCGGAGCCGCCCCCTTCCCGCCGGGCGCGTGCGGCCCGTCGAGGCCCTCGGGGGGGGGCTCTTCCTCGGCGCAGCGGCGATCCTCACGCTGGCGCTGCGCACGAACCCCCTCTCGGCAACCCTGGCCCTGCTCGCCCTCCTGGCGTACGTGCCCCTCTACACGACGCTCAAGCGCACGACCCCGTGGGCCATCCTGGTGGGGGGGCTCACCGGGGCCCTCCCGCCCATGATCGGCTGGACCGCCGTCACGGCTCGGCTCGACCTAGGAGCATGGGTCCTCTTCGGGATCCTCTTCCTGTGGCAGATCCCCCACTTCTGGTCCCTGGCCCTCTACAAGCGCGACGAGTACGCCCGCGCGGGCCTGCCCCTCCTCCCCCTCGTCGCCGGGGAGGACCCCACATGGCGACAGATCACGCTCTACACCGCGGGCCTGCTCCTCGTATCCCTCGGCTTGTACCCCCTGGGGGCGGTCGGGGCCCCGTACGTCGGGGCGGCCCTTCTGCTCGGGCTGGGGTTCCTCGTCCTCGCGCTCCGCGGCCTGCGGCTCCCCTCCGGTCCGGCGCGCGATCGACTCGCCCGCACCCTCTTCCTCTACTCCCTCTTCTACCTGCCGGCGCTCTCCCTGGCGATGTTCCTCGATGCCCGACCCACCCCGGGAGGGAGTTGAGCGATGGAACCGGCGCTGGAGCGATGGCTTCCCCTGTTCAACACGGCCCTCATCGGGGTGAGCGGGGCGGCCCTGCTGCTGGGCTTCCTCTTCGTCAAACGGGGGAACATCCCCGCGCATAAGCGATCCATGCTCACGGCTACCGTCTTCGCCGGGCTCTTCCTGATCGTCTACGTCGTGCGGTGGGCCCTTCTGGGAGCCAAGCCCTTCGAGGGAGAGGGCTGGGTGCGAACCCTCTATCTGGGGGTACTCCTCTCCCACACGGTCCTCGCCGTCGGGATCGTTCCGCTGGTGCTCCTGACCCTGCGGCGGGCCCTGCGGGAGGAGTTCACGGCCCATCGGCGCGTGGCCCGCATCACGCTCCCTTTATGGCTCTACGTCGTCCTGACGGGTTGGGTCATCTACGGCTTCCTCTACCTAGGGCTGGGACAGGGGCTCGAACGGCTGGGATCCCCGTAGCCGTCCGGATCCCGACGGCGTGATGAAGGTCATTGCGCGAGAGGATCCGCATCCGGTAGGCTGAGGGTCGTCCGATCGGATCCGAGAAGCCCGGCCTCGGTCTCGGCCTCGGCTGCGGTGGAGCGGAGCCGAACAGACGGAGATGATGGAGCAGGGAGGAGAGGAGGTCGAGCGCCGTGTTCGTGCGCATGTGGATGACGAAGGACGTGATCACCGTCCCTCCGGACATGCCCATCATGGAGGCGCGGGACGTGATGAAGCAGCACATGGTCCGGCGACTCCCCGTCGTCCAAGACGGGAGGCTCGTCGGCATCGTCACCCAGGGGGACATCCAGGAGGCCGGGCCTTCGGGGGCCACCTCGCTCAGCATCTGGGAGCTGAACTACCTGTTGGCTCGGATCACCGTGGGCGAAGTCATGACCCCCCTCGAGGAGCTCGTCACCGTCTCCCCCGACGAGCCGATCGAGCAGGCTGCCCTGCTGATGCGCAAGAACAAGGTCGGGGGCCTGCCCGTCGTGGAGGATACGGACACGCTCGTCGGCATCATCACCGAGTCGGATATCTTCGACGTCCTCATCGAACTGCTGGGGGTCCACCGCGACGGGACCCGCCTGACCCTCGAGCTGCAGGACCGCCCCGGCGCCCTCCTCGAGGCCCTGCAGGTGCTTCAGGCCCACGAGGCCAACGTGCTCAGCATCGTGACCTGTGAGGAGTGCCGGACCACCGAAGACCGCAACGTCGTGGTGCTGCGCATCGACCTCTACGACTGGCGTCCCATCGTCAAGGAGCTCAAAGAGAAAGGCATCTCGGTGCTGGACGCGCGGACGACGTAGCCGTCCCCTTCTCCCCTCCCCTCTCCCCGCGCGTTTCGATGCGGCTCTATGCGCTACGGCAGCAGGATCACCTTGCCGCACTCCCCGGAGGCCATGAGCCGGAAGGCGGCCTCGTACTCCTGCAAGGGGAAACGATGGGTCACCAAGGGGGAGAGGTCCACGGCCCCGGAGCGGAGCAACCCGCGGGCTTGGTACCAGGTCTCCCAGAGGCGGCGTCCGATGACCCCACGAACCGTAATCCCCTTGAAGGTGATGAGGTTATCCAGGTCGAGCTCCACGGGGCGACCGTGCAGCCCCAACAGGGCGATCTCGCCGCCGGGCTTGAGCAACTCCAACCCTTGGCGCAGCGCTTCGGGAGCGCCGCTCATCTCCAGCACGACATCGACCTCTTCGCCCTCGGTCGCCTCGCGCAGGGCGGCGACGACGTCGACGCCGGCTGGACGGGCGTTGAGGGCGACGTCGGCTCCCATCTTGCGGGCCAACTCCACGCGGTAGGGGTGGACGTCCGTGGCGTACACGGCCCGCGCCCCGAGCGCTCGGGCCACGGCGACGGCCATCAACCCCACCGGCCCGCAGCCGGTCACCAACACCTTCTTGGCGCGCACGTCGACGGCGAAGACCGTGTGCACCGCGTTGCCGAAGTTCTCCTGCAGGGCGGCGATCTCCGGCGGCGTCCCCGGTGGGTTGGGCCACGCGTTAAGAGCCGGGATGGAGACGTATTCGGCAAAGCCCCCGTCTCGATCGACCCCTAGGATCTGGGTGTCGCGGCAGAGGTGGCCCTTGCCGGTGCGGCACATGTCGCACCGGCCGCAGATGACGTGGCTCTCCACGGACACGAGTTCCCCGACGCGTACCCCCTGTACCCCGGGGCCTTGAGCGACGACCTCGCCGCAGAGCTCGTGCCCGATCACCAAGGGGGGCCGCAGCCTCCCTTGGGCCCAGGGATCCCACCGGTGAATGTGCAGGTCCGTTCCGCAGATGGAGGCTGCCCGCACCCGGAGGAGGACCTCTCCCGGGCCCGGTGTGGGCACCGGGACTTCGGCCAGGGAGAGGCCCGGCCCCGGCGCGTCCTTGACCACGGCGCGCATGCGCCTCGGGAGCCTCGACGAGGGCCGCGGGGGATTCGGTTCCGGAGCTGACGGGATCGCCATCGCAGATCGGTGGCATTCTAGCAGCTCACCCCATTCCCGCGCCAGCCTTACCGACGGTGATGTGCACCATTGACTTCTCAGGGGATCTCGTGGTAAGAAGAGAGGGCTCCGAACGAGACCGAGAGAAACGTTGGGAAAAGGGATCGAAAGAGGAGGGAATATGCGAGGCTGGAGAGCGGCGCGACGGTGGGGAGGACTCGCGCTGGGATGGCTGCTCCTGATGGGATGGGGGGCGGCTTCCGAGGGCTACGCCCAACCGACGCCGGAGGAACGCCCTCCGGTGGACATCGTCTTCCTCATGGACGAGTCAGGGAGCATGTTCAACGATCGGGATGAGGTGCGGGCGCGGATCGTGGACGTGGTGACTGCGCTGAGCGACCGGGTGGACCTTCGCTTGGGGTTGGTGGGCTTTGGAGCCTACGCCGGCCATGCCGGGACGACCGCGGACGGAGAGCCCCACCTCCACCTGCCGCTTACGGACAGCGTAGAACTCTTTGCGCAGGCGCTGGGGGAGCTCGTCTCCAACGGCCTGCGCGAGCCGGGCTTGAGCGCCGTTACGCTGGGGATGAGCGGTGCGATGGGGTTCCGATCGAATGCGAGCGTCTGCGCGGTCCTGATCAGCGACGAGGACGCCGACGTCTACCCCGAGGCACCTGCCTCGCCGGGCGAGGCCCTGGCAGCGCTCCGGCAGCGAGACGCCGTCTTCTTCGCCGTGGTGGATCCGGCCTTTGAGTTCACGGCGTCCGTCTACGGCCCCGCCCCGGGGAGCTTGGCCGACCGGACGGGTGGGCAGGTCTTCCGGCTGTTGAGCTTCCGGGCCAACCCGGACGCGGTGCTGCGGGCCCTCTTCACCGGCTGCGTGCGCGCCGCGGCCGACCTCCCCCGGCCCGCGGAGCCGGCCGCCGAGGCCGAGGCCGAGGCCGAGCCCCCGTCTCCGGCCCCTTGGGAGGAGCTTCAGGCCCAGATCGAGCGCCTCGGTCCCACGATCACCTGGCTGGTCGAAGCCGTCGAAGAGCAGACCGCGAGGTTGAACCGTCTGGAAGGGCAAAAAGACCGTCTCGTCGAGCGGAATTCCCAGGTCGAGACCGAGCTGCGCTCCCTCCAAGCCACGGTGGCTCAACTGGAATCCCAATGGAAAACCCTTGCCGCAGCGGTGGAAAGCCGCTTGCAGGCCGTGGAGGTGAGCCTCGAGGAGACGCGCACCTCCGTGGCGGAGCGCTTGAAGGTCCTGGAGGACGTAGACTGGGCGACCTTGACGAGCTCCGTCGCCCGGTTGACCGAAGAGCACCGGGGGATGGTGTCTCGGCTGGAGGCCCTTCGGGATCGCACGAGCGCGCTGGAGGCGACCGTCCTCGACCTCTCGGGGGATGTGGGACAGCGCTTCGAGAGCCTGCTCGACCGCCTGGGAGCGGTGCAGGAGGAGGGAGCGGCGGTGCGCGCCCGCGTCGCCCAACTCGAGAAGGCCGTACAGGAGATCCCGGCCCGGCTCCGGGACGACCTCGCCTCCCTCCGGGCCACGGTAGACTCCCTGAACGAGTCCGACGGGCAGCTGCAGGGGCAACTGAGCGACTTGGAGGCGCGACTGGAGGCCCTAGCGGAACGGGTGGAGGCGTTGCCGGAGGAGATCGCACGGCCGCTCCGAGCACAGATTGAAGACCTACAGGCCGCGCTGGCCGAGGTGGAGCGCCTTCAGGCCGAGGGGGGTGAACGGACGGACCGGCTCCAGGACCGGGCCAACGCGTTGGAGCAGGACCTCCTGAGCGTTCGCTCCCTCGTGGTGCGGCTGGGCGAGGACCAGCGAGACCTGCGGGATTGGCTCCGAGAGCTGGCCGAGCGGGTGGCCGAGCTGGAGAAGCAGGAAGAGATACTCGCCGCCCTCCGACAGGCACGCGAGCGGCACGCACGCCAACTGGAGGAACTCACCGCCCGGGGGAACGCCCTTTCCGACCGGGTCGCGGCGCTTAAAGGGGAGGTGGAGGCGAACCGGAAGGCCCTGCAGGGCGTAGAAGGTGTGGCGGGCGAACTCGCCGCGCTCGCCGCTGCACTGGAGGAGCTGCGCGGGGAGCTCGCCCGCTTCGAGGAGGAGCTGCGCGGGGAACTCGCCGCACTCGCTCCGCGCGTCCGGGCGAACGAGGACGGTCAGCAGGACCTGCAGCAGACGATGGAAGCCCTCCGGAACAAGCTGCAGAGCCTGCTCGCCCGCTGGCAGGAACAGATCCCCGCTTTGGAGGGCCAAGTGCAAGGATTGGCCGCCGAGCTGGCCGAGCTAGGCAAGACGCTCGAGCTGCTCGAAGAGGTCCCCGCCTTGCAGCGGGAGATCGAAGCCCTGCAGCAGGAGGTCGCTCCGCTGCGCGAGCTTCCCGACCGCTTGGACGAGCTGGCGCAGACGTTGGCCCAGGATCGAGACCGATGGGCGAGCGTTCAAGCCCGATTGGCCGAGCTCTCGGCCCGTCAGGAGCGGCTCGCACAAGAGGTGGCCGAGTTACGCCGGGCCGTAGCCGACCTCGGCCCTACCCTCCTCCGGACGATGCGCGAGGGTCTTCGGGAGGAGATCCGACGGGAGGTCCAAGCCTCCGTGCCCCGGATCCCCGAGCGGATAGAGCAGGAGGGCTTACAGCCGGAGCTCATCCTCCGGTTGGCCGTGGCCGCCTTCGCCTTCAGTCTGGCCGCCGTCGCCCTGGCCATCCTCTTGTGAGTTCGTGGGTGAGAAGCGGCGTCCTCGGCGATGCGATGAGCCACGCGCGGCAGCAAGAGGGGAGGCCTCGTATGAGCGACGGGAACGGGAACGGGATCGCTCGGCGCTCACCCCGCCGGGCTCGGGCGCTCCGGGCGGGGGCGGGGATGGGCATCGGGGTGTTGGTAGGGATCGGGCTCCTCGCTGCGGCGGCATACGGCCAACGACCGGGGACGGCAGGGCCGGAGGGGAGGGAAACCGCTCAACTGCGAGTGGTTCAGCTCGTCCGCGGAAGCGAGGCGACCCCTCTGGACCTTTGGATCGACGATGTGCTCCGGTTCCCGGCTCAGGGCCTGCGTACGGTCAGTCGCTACGTGCAGCTGCCGGCGGGGGAACGCCTCCTACGGGTAGAGCCCCTCTCCTTCCCCCCGATACGCTTGACGCTGATCCCGGGCAGACCGCATACGGCGGTGCTGATCGGTTCCCTGGAGATGGGGATACGGGCGATCCTCGTGGCGGACGAGTTTCCCCGCGTCCGGGCTCCGGATCCGGAGGAGACTCGGGCGCGCTTGGTCTACGGGATCGTCCCCGAAAGCTCCGCCCCGGCCGTGACCGTGTGGTTGCAAGGGTCAGAAGGGACGGTGCAGCTGGCCCAAGGACTCCATCCCGGAGAGGCGGGGGCGTATGTGCCCGTGCCACCGGGGACGTACGCGATGGAGGTCGTGTCGGCCGATGCCGATCCCGATCCCGATCCCGTCCGGAAGGGCACCCGTCTCCTGCGCGTTCAAGGGCTTTCGCTGGGCCTCCAGGCCTATTACACCTTGATCCTAGCGGATCTTGAGGGGGACGGAGACGGAGAGGACTTGCCGACGGCGCTCGTCGTGGTACGCGACCGGCCGAACCCCCCCGTTCCGGGGGTCATCTGGGTAGGCTTAGGGCTGTGGGCCCTGTTGCTCGCCCGCTTCGTCCTCCAACACCTGCTCCCCTCCTAGTCCCGCGGAGTGGTTCCGTACCGCAGGCCTGCAGCGGATAGCCCTCGATCCCTTCGGCTTGTCTCTCGTGGGAACCCGGCATTACAATACGCCGGGATTACAACTATCCTAAGAGATCGCCGGGAACGCGGAGATGGGCGGGGTGAAGGAGACACGGGGTTCGGCGGACCTGCAGGCGGAGTTGGAAGCGCTTCGGTCCCGGATGGCCGAGCTCTCAGCGGCCGAGTCGGAGTGCCGTCAGGCCCGAGAGGCGCTGGAGCAGCAGAGCGCGTACCTCGAAGCCCTCCATGAGACGGCCTTAGGGCTCCTCCGACGCCGGGAGGGTCCGGAGCTGCTGGAAGCCATCGTTCTCCGCGCGGGGGCGTTGGTGGGAACGGAGCACGGGTACGTCTACCTGAAGGATGCCGGGGGGTCCGAGGAGGAGGAGACGATGACGGTCCGGATCGGCACGGGGATCTTCCGGCGTTGCGTGGGACTCCGGCTGCGCAAGGGGGAGGGCCTGGCCGGCCAGGTCTGGGCACGCGGCGCGCCCGTGGTCGTCGACTCGTACGCCCACTGGTCAGGCCGTCTTCCCAACCCCGAGTACGATGCCCTGGGGGCGGTGGTCGGCTTGCCTCTGCGCGCGGCCGACGCGGAGGTCCTCGGCGTGTTGGCCTTGGCCCACCTCGACCCGGATCTCCGCTTCCATCCCACCGAGGTCCGGGCCTTAGAGCGCTTTGCTGAGCTCGCCTCGGTGGCGTTGGACAACGCCCGCCTCTGGGAGGAGCTGCGGCGTGCGGAGGAACGCTATCGAGGCCTCTTTGACCGCGTCCCGGTCGGGCTGTACCGGACGACGGCCGACGGGCGGTTCTTGGACGCAAACCCGGCGCTGGTCGAGATCTTCGGCTTCCCCGATCGGGCGTCCCTGTTGCGCTGTCGGGTGCAGGAGCTGTACGTGAACCCGGAGGACCGGGATCGTTGGAAATCCCTTCTGGAGCGGGAAGGAGTGGTACGCAACTTCGAGGTGCGGCTTCGCCGCCTCGACGGGAGGGAGATCTGGGTTCGAGACAGCGCGCGGATCGTGTCCGGGGAGCGGGAGCAGGGAATCTGCTATGAGGGGCGAATCGAGGACATCACGGAACAGAAGCGCTGGGAGGAGGTCAAGCGTCGCGTGGCCCAGCGCATCCTGGAGGCCCAGGAGCAGGAGCGCCTCCATCTGGCCCGCGAGTTGCACGACACCCTGGGCCAGCTGCTCACGGCCCTCAAGATGGACGCGGAGTGGATCGCCCGGCGGGCCCACCGCCTCTCCGAGGCCCGGGAGCTGGCCCGGGAGCTCTGTCAACGGCTGGATCGAGCGATGGAGTCGGTCCGCGCGCTCTCCCGAGGGCTGCGCCCGGCCATGCTGGACTGGGGGCTCGGTCCGGCCCTCGAAGCGCTCGTCGAGGAGATGAAGGAGCAATCCGGCAGCCAGGGGGACGGGCCCCGGGGGTGGAACCTCACCCTGCGAGGCCCCCTGGAGGAGCTGCCCCGCGAGACGGCTCTTGCCCTGTACCGCATCGCTCAGGAAGCGTTAACGAACGTCCTGCGTCACGCGCAAGCGCGCTGTGTGCAGGTGACGCTGGCTGTGACGGACGGGCAGGCCACGCTCCGGGTGGAGGACGACGGGCGGGGGATCCCGGAAGAAGCTTTGAACTCCCCCTACGCCTTGGGGATCGTGGGCATGCGCGAGCGGGCCGAGCTGCTCGGGGGGACGCTGCGCGTGGAACGCCGGCGGCCTCGAGGAACCTCCGTGCTGGCGGAGATCCCGTTGTCCGTCGGCCGACGCTGACCGGCATGGAACCATGCATGCCATGATTCGCATAGCCATCGCGGACGATCACGCGTTGGTCCGACAAGGCCTGCGTCGCATCCTGGAGGCGGAACGGGACCTGATCGTCGTGGGCGAAGCCCACAACGGCTCGGACGTCGTGCGGTTGGTGCGAAAAACCCGTCCCGACGTCCTCATCCTCGACATCGGCTTGCCGGGCAAGGGCGGCTTGGAGATCCTCCGGGAGCTCCGCCGGCAGGATCTGCACACGCAAACGCAGATCCTGATCTTGACCATGCACAACGAACCGCATTACGCCCTACGCTCGTTGCGCACCGGGGCGCGAGGGTTCCTCTACAAGGGGGCGGACTCCGACGAGCTGCTGCGGGCGGTGCGCGCGGTCGCCCAAGGCCAGACGTACCTGCCCTCCGAGGTCGAACGGGCCTTTGCAGAACGCTACATCTGCCCCGACCGAGAAGATCCGACCGCAGCCCTCACCCCACGGGAGTTTCAAGTCCTCTGCCTCATCGCTCGGGGGCTCACCAACCGTGAGATCGCGCGCGAGCTGGGGATCCAAGTCCGAACGGTGGACAGCCACCGGCGTCGGGTCCTCCGCAAGCTGAAACTCCGCAACAACGCCGACCTCACCCGCTTTGCCATCCGCCAAGGCCTGGTGGACGTCTGAGGTCCGTGCGGTTGCGAGAATCTCGCAATCCGATTTGCGAGAAAATCGGGCAAACGGAATGCGCGTGTCCTCCCTTCCCTTACCCCCCCCGCCGTGCTAGACTGAGGCCGGATGGAACGTCAAAGGGTGCTGTGCCGGAGGACACCGACGGGAGCGAGCGTTCGAGAGCGGCGTTGGGGGGAACGCCGCCGGGAATGGCCCCTTTCCAAGAGTTTTCCCGTAGGCCCACCTCCTGTCTAAGGCGTATCTCCTGCGGGTTTTTGCTCGGGAAAGGGGCTCCGCCGAGTGTGACCGGTCCGGTGATCGTCGAACGTCGCTCCCGTCTACTCTTCTCTTTCTCTCGATGTGTCCGTGTCTTCGTCGCCGCTCGATGGAGGGCTCTCCCGCGCGAGGACCCGGCAGCGCAAGCGCCCTCGATGCAAGCGGAGGTGCACGGTTTGTCCGATCTCGACCCGGTCGGCCGCGGTAAGGGGCCTGCCATGGGCATCGGTGACGTAGGCATACCCGCGGCGCAGCACCGCGGCGGGGTTCGTCGCCGTCAGGCGTCCTGCGAGCGCGTCGAGCCGGTGGTGGAGCGCTTGGATGCGCGCGGACTGCGCTTGGATGCCGCGCATCAGCCAGTGGTCGAGCGATTGGGAGGCATCCCGCAGCGTCCGCAGGGGGCGGCGAAGGGCATAGCCGGTGACGGCGAGCTGCCAGCGCCTCCGCGCCTCTTCCAGGCGGCCGCGCGGACCGTCTCGTAACCGGCGGACCCGCTCGGTCAATCGCCGGAACAACTCGTCTCGATCGGGGACCACCAGCTCCGCCGCCGCCGAGGGCGTCGGGGCCCGCAGGTCGGCCACGAGGTCGGCGATCGTCACGTCCACCTCGTGGCCGACGGCGGAGATCACGGGGACCTGCGAGCGGAAGATCGCCCGCGCGACGACCTCCTCGTTGAAGGCCCACAGGTCTTCCAGAGAGCCCCCGCCGCGGCCCACGATCAACACGTCGAGAGGCTCTTCCCTTAGGTGATACGCATTCGCCAGCCCGATGGCGTGGGCGATCTCCTCCGCGGCCCCCTCCCCCTGGACCTTGACGGGGAAGACCCGCACCTCCACCAGGGGATAGCGCCGGGCGAGGATGGAGAGCATATCACGGATCGCCGCGCCCTCCGGAGACGTCACGATCCCGATCCGCTCCGGGTAGGCGGGGATCGGCCTCTTGTGATCCACCGAGAAGAGCCCCTCGGCCTGCAGCTTCTCCTTCAGGCGCTCGAAGGCCAGCTGCAGCTTCCCCAGCCCCGCGGGCTTGAGGCGGCGGACCTCCAGCTGGTACTTCCCCCGCCGCTCGTAGAGGGTAAGTGTCCCCAAGGCGAGCACGCTCATCCCGTCCTCGGGCTGGAAGTCGAGATAGGCCGCCCGGCTCTGGAACATCACCGCCTCCAGCTCGGAGCCCTCGTCCTTCAGGGTGAAGTAGAGGTGTCCCGAGGCGTAGCGGCGGAAGTTGGAGATCTCCCCCTCGACCCAGATCTCAGGGAAGTTGAGCTCTAAGAGCTCGCGCACCGAGGCGTTGAGCCGGGATACGGTGTAGACGGCGGGCTCCTCCCGAAGGCTTCCCTCCGGCAGGGAAGGATCGACGTCGGGTTCGTGTCCCGACCCCCGTTCCTCCTCGAAGGCGAAGGGCAACTCGCGCATCCGAGACCACCCGCGTGGGCGTGGGGAAACGGGCTACGCTACGCGGCGAGGGGTTCCACCCGAGCGGCGCAGGCCTTGAGCTCGGTGATTCCGCAGACGGGATCGATCGCGTCGTTCGTCAGAACGTTGGTGGGCGACTCCGCATAGTGGAGCGGCATCCAGATCACGCCCTCCCGGATGTCCGCCACTTTGGCCTTGACCACCAACTCCCCGCGGCGCGTCTTGACCCGAACGCGATCCCCGTTGCGGATCTCCAGCCTCTCGGCGTCTTTCGGGTTGATCTGGACGAAGTTCTCCGGCTCGGCCTTGCCCGCCCGGGTGCGTCGCGACATCGTCCCCGCGTTGTACTGCAGAAACGTCCGGCCCGTCGTGAGGATAAAGGGGTACGCCTCATCGGGTTCCTCCGCCGGGGGCCGGTAGTCCACGGCCGTAAGACGCGCCTTCCCGCCCGGGCGGACGAAACGTCCCACGTGGAGGGTGGGCGTCCCGGGGTGATCCTCCGAGGGGCAGGGCCACTGGAGCCCCCGCTCCCGTTCGAGGCGCTCGTAGGTCATCCCGGCGTAGAGGGGCACGAGCCGCCGAATTTCCTCGAAGATCTCCTCGGCGCTCTCGTAGCGCATGGGATACCCGAGCCGCTGGGCCAGCTCGCACAGGATTTGCCAGTCGGGCTTGCTCTCGCCCACGGGCTCGATGGCTTTATGAACGCGCTGAACCCGACGCTCCGTGTTGACGAACGTCCCTTCCTTCTCGGCGAACGACGCCGCCGGGAGCACCACGTGGGCGAACTCCATCGTGCGCGTGGGGAAGATGTCCTGGACGATCAACAGCTCCAGCCTTTGCAGAGCTTCTTCGACCTTGCGGGTGTTCCCCTCGCTTACGGCCACGTCCTCGCCGATGCAGTAGAGCCCCTTGAGCTTCCCCTGCAGCGCCCGGTCCCACATGTGGGAGCAGTACAGAAACAGAAACTCGCTGGGGCCCTGGGGGACGGGAAGGGGGACGCCCCAGGCCTCCTCGAACTTCTTGACGGCCTCGGGATCGTCCCAGCGCTGGTAGCCGGGGAGCGACTCCGGGCGGACCATGTCCGTGGCCCCTTGGACGTCGTTCTGGCCGCGCAGGGCGTTTAAGCCCCCGCTCGGCACGCCCAGGTTCCCCGTGATCAGGGCCAAGTTGGCCAACGCTTGGACGTTGTCCACGCCGGTGCGGTGCTCGGTGATCCCGATGCCGTAGGCGATGCTGGCCGGCTTGTGGGTGGCATACAGTTCGGCCGCCTCGCGGATCTTGGCGGAGGGAACGCCCACTAGGGCCTCGACCCGCTCCGGAGGATAGCGCTTCACCGCCTCGGCAAAGGCCTCGAAGTTCTCGCAGCGCTCTTGAATGTATCGCTCGTCGTGGAGGCCGTTCTCGAGGATGTGATGGGCCATGGCGTGGAAGAGCGCGACCTCGGAGCCGGGGCGGACGGGCAGGTGCAACACGAACGCTCCGATCCGTTCGGCTTCCTTGACGACCTCGGTGCGCCGGGGGTCGATCACGACGAGCTTCGTGCCGTTCCGCAGGGCGGGCTTCATCCAGACGGACCAGATGATCGGGTGTGAGCCCGCGGGGTTGGCCCCGACGACCATCAACACCCGGGGGCCGGGGTCCCGAAACTCGCGGACGGCGTTGGACATCGCGCCCGCGCCCAGCACGGCGCTTAGGCCCGTCACCGTCGCCGAGTGGCAGATGCGCTGGCACTGGTCGACGTTGTTCGTCCCCAGCACCGCGCGGGCGAACTTCTGGGCCAAGTAGTTCTCCTCGACGGTGGAGCGGGTGGAGCTGATGACCGCCAAGCTGTCGGGGCCGTGTTCTTGCCGGATGCGTTGAACTTCGCGGACGATGTAGTCATACGCCTCGTCCCAGCTCACCTCGACGAGCTCCCCCTTCCTGCGCAAGAGGGGCTTTTGGAGGCGATCGGGGTGGTGGACGAACTCGTGCGCGGTGGCGCCCTTGGGACAGAGCGTCCCCCGGCTTACGGGATGATCGGGGTCGGGGCTCAAGCCCACCAGGCGTCCGTCCTCCGCCTTGAGGAGGAGGCCGCAGCCCACTCCGCAGTAGGGACAGATGCTCCGTACGGTTCGGGTCGCCGTATTGGCCATCCTATACCCTCCTTTGCTGCTAACCCTTCGCAGGCACAAGGGACGGACGGGGAAAGCCCCTATCCTCCCGCAAGGTACGCGATCCCGTCGGGGTGGATGCCCGCGTCGATCCGCCCGATCTCCTTGAGGGCTTCCACGTCGATGACGGAGATGTCGTTCGTCTTGTTGTTGGCCACGTAGGCTCTCCGGCCCGCGGGGTCGAACGCCACGCCGCCCGGCCAGCGGCCTACAGGGATGCGCTTGATCTCCCAATGCCTTTGGGTGTCCATCACCGAGAGGTCGTGTGACTCGCGGTTGGGAACGAACGCATAGCGCCCATCGGGCGAGAAGACCATCCGCACAGGGCAGGTCCCCAGGGGGTGCCGGGCCAGGAGCCCGTGGTGGTCCGTGCTGAGCACGTAGAGGTTGTTGTCGTCCTGGTTGGCCACGTACAGGAACCCGCCCGAGGGGTGGACGGCCACGCCCTCCGGTCCCCTCCCCACGGGGATGTGCATCCGCACCTCGTCGGCGGCGGTGTCGAGCACCGTAAGCGTGTGGGAGCCGATGTTCGGGATGTACACCCGGGTCCAGTCGGGGGTCGGCGCGAGCATGTGCGAGAGGCGCTGCCCCGTGGGGATGACCTTCAAAAGCCGGTGCGAGGGCCGCTCGTAGACGAACACCTTGTTCGCGTAGGTCACCGCCAGGTAGAGCTTCCGCCCGTCGGGGGTGATCTTGAGGTCGTGGGGGAATTGGAACTCCGGGTGCTCCAGGCGCTCGACCTCCCTGCGGGCCTCCACGTCGAGGACGGAGACGCTGTTCCCCAAGGCATTGGAGACGTAGGCGACCCTCCCGTCGGGGGAGAGGCAGACCTCGTGGGGATTGTGGCCGACGGCCACTTTCTCTACGGTCTCGCCGGACTCGACGTCGAGGAACAAGACGGTGTCTTCGTCTTTGTTGAGGACGATCAGCAGGTCGCGTTGAGCCATCGCGGTGCACCCTCCCCTGTTTTCGATCTCGGGCTTTTCAGGATCCCCTAGTGTACTACCTCAAGGTCCAGAGGAGCAAGAGGAGGAGCGCCAGAACGATCAGGCCGCCGAGGAGCCAGTTGCGGGCGAAGCGACGGACCCGCTCGACCTCGTGAGGGGCGAGTCGAAGGCGCTCGGGGTGCTTTCGCGCCAGGGCGTTCGCCTTCTTGCGCATCTTGAGCGATTCCGCGATGCGGCCCTGACGGCGGTAGACGACCCCCAGGTTGTGGTGGGCGTTGATGTGCAGCGGATCATGGGAGATCGCGTTCCGATAGGCCTGCTCGGCCTCCTCCAGCCGTCCGGCGTCGAAGTAGAGGTTGCCCATGCGGAAGTAGATTTGGGCCCTCTGGGTCTTTTCGACGTCCCGACGGAGGGCCTCCCGCAACAGGGAAAGCCCCTCGGCGTAGCGGCCCTCCTTCCGCAGGGCCTCCGCCGCCTCGAGGGCGCGCTCGACCTCGGCTTCCCTATTGGGCGCGTCCGCGGAGCTCATCGAGCCTCGCCTTCACGGTCTGGATGTCGAGCCACGTGAGGTACTTGGGGCTCCCCTTCGCCTTCGAGGGGTTTCTCAACAGGTAGCTGGGGTGGAACATGGGGAAGACCTCGATGCCGTTCCTCCAGGGGAAGAACTGCCCGCGCAGCTTGGTGATCCCCTCTTGGGTCTTGAGAAGAAGCTGGGTGGGGGCGTTCCCCAAGGTGACGATGATCTTGGGCTTGAGCCGATGGATCTGGGCTTCCAGATAGGGCCAGCAGGCCTCCATCTCGTCCTTCTGGGGCAGGCGGTTGTTGGGGGGGCGGCACTTCACCGTGTTCGTGATGTAGACCTCTTCTCTGGGGATCCCCACGGAAGCGAGGATCTCGTCGAGCTTCTTGCCCGCCGGGCCCACGAAGGGGCGGGCCATTTGATCTTCCACCTCGCCGGGGGCTTCCCCGATGAACATCAGGTCGCAGGGGACGGGTCCCTCCCCGAAGACGACGCTCGTGCGGCTCTCCTTGAGCCGACAGAGGGTGCAGCCCTGCGCGCGGGCGACGAGCTCTTCCCAAGGGAGTTTTCGCAGGTCGTCCTTCGGTTCCTCAAAGAGGGAGCGCATCTCCACCATGACCGATCGCCGTATTGTAGGGGGAGCCCCTAAGAAGGGCAAATCCGACGATGCTCCCTGGGAAAAGCAACAGAGAAAAGCTGGAGCGGGCGACGGGATTCGAACCCGCGACCACCAGCTTGGGAAGCTGGCACTCTACCGCTGAGTTACGCCCGCCCGCTCTGCCGCTGGGGTGATTATAGCGCTCCCGGGGCCGGAGGACAAGCACCCCCCCGTCGCCGCGTCCCATTGATCGCTTCCCTAGGGGGAGCTATAATCGAACGCATCTTTTAGGAGGTGATCGTCATCCTAACGCGACGAGACTTCTTGCGATCTCTCGGAGCCGCCGGTCTCGCGTCCCTCTGGCCCGTAGGCGCTTGGGGGAGGGGAGAGGACCTCCCCACCCTGAGGCTGAGCCTCCCGCCCATGATCGAGAGCTTTCCCATCGCGTTCGCCCAGGATCAGGGGATCTTCGAGGCCCACGGCCTTCGGGTGGAGCTCCTCGGGATCGCCAGTCGTCGGGATCGCAACTTGGCCCTCTTCACCGGCAGCGTGGACGGGGCCCTCACGGACCTTGCCTCCGTGTTGCAGCTCCTTGCGGTAGGAGCGGACCTGAAGATCACCAGCACCGCGTACGAGCTGACCGCCTCCGCGGCGGCGGAAGGAGGAGGCCCTCACCGCTATACCCTGTTGACCCATTACTTCTCCGGGATCCGCGATTTGGACACGCTGTTGCAACGGCTGGACGGCTCACGCACCCGCCGGATCGGCCTGCTGCGCGAGACGGACATCGAATACGAAACCGACCGGCTGCTGACGAGTCGGGGCTTGGCCGTGGACGGGGATGTCCACTACACCGACTTCGAGGACTTGGTGCTGTTGGCCACCCTGGTGGGGCAGGGGAGCCTTCTGGCCGCCGTGCTCCCGGAGCCGATCGGGTCGTACTTGGAGTACATCACCGAGGCCGAGGGCACGCCGGTGGTCCCCCTCTCGGAGTTCGAGGGTCAAGAGCTGGTTCCCAGCATCTACGCCTTTCAGGCCTCGCTCCTCGAGGAGAGCCCCCAGCGGGTGGAGAGGTTCTACGCCGGGGTGCAGGCCGTGGTGGACCGACTGAAGAGCACCCCCCGGGAAGAAGTCATCGAGATCGGGCTGGAAGCGGCGCTGTCCTTCTTCTTCCCCGGCCTCACCCGCGAGGAGCTCCCCCCCGGCGCGGAGGACTTCCTCCGGGACTACTTGATCCCGGAGTTCCCGCCTCCCCGAGGGCTGGCCCCCGAGGAGTACCGGAGCGTGGTCAACTGGGCGGTCCAGAAGGGGTACATCTCCGAAGAGATCCCCTTCGACCTGGCCTACACCGACCGCTACTACGAGCCGCCCAAAGCCTAGCCGAGGCGAGGCAACGGGACGGCTCGCCCGAGGCCCGAGGGCAGACGACACGACGCCCCCATGGAGGAGAAGCGAAAGACGACCGGAGGCTCTCGGGTCGAGGTGGAGGATCTCCACCTCGCGTACCCCCGACCCGGGAGGGATGCGGAGCCGGTACTGGCGGGGATTACCATTCGGGTAGGGGCGGGCGAGAGCGTGGCGGTGTTGGGGCCGTCGGGCTGCGGCAAGTCGAGCTTCCTCTACGTGCTGGCCGGCTTGGTGGAGCCCACCTCCGGGAGGGTAGAGATCGACGGACGGCCCGTAAAGAGGCCTCGCCCCGAGGTTGCCCTCATCCTCCAGGAGACGGGGCTCCTCCCCTGGAAGACCGTCTGGCAGAACGCCACCCTGGGTCTCTCCCTGAAGGATCCGAGGGAGGCCCAACGGCTCCGGAGCGCGCTGGAGGACTTGGGGCTGGCCGGATTGGAGAACCGCTACCCCGCCCAGCTCTCCGGGGGGGAGAAGAAGCGGGTGGGCTTGGCGCGGGCCCTGGCCCAGAACGCGTCCCTCCTCCTCTTGGACGAGCCCCTCGCGGCCCTGGATGCCTTGACCAAGGAACGCGTTCAGAACCTCCTCCTCAAGCTTTGGCGGAGGCACGGGTTCACGTTGGTGCTGGTGACACACGACATCGAGGAGGCCGTCTTCTTGGGACAGACCGTCGTGCTCTTCTCGGAGCGGCCTGCACGCGTGATCGGGACGATCCCCAATCCGGAGATGGGCGAGGAGGCGTACCGGCAAAGCCCGGCCTTCTTCGAACGGGTCCGCGAGGTCCGGGCCCGCTTCACCGCCCGGTGGAGGCCATGAAAACCGTCCGACGCCAAGCGCTGGGCTACGCGTTGAGCATCCTGGCGCTCTTGGCGATGTGGCAGTTGCTCAGCTGGCTGTTGGAGTGGACCTTGGACCCACGGAAGGCCCGGGTCCTGCCGGGTCCCCTCGAGGCGCTGATGGTCTTCCCCCGCCACTGGCGGGAGATCGGGAACCACTTCCTGGGGACGGGACTTCGATTGGTCACGGCCATCCTCCTCTCGTTCCTCGCGGCGGTGCCCCTCGGCCTCTGGGTAGGCCACGAACGTCGGGTGCGGGAGCTCCTCTCCCCCCTGATTTACACGGCGTATCCCATTCCCAAGGTGGTGTTTTGGCCGATCCTTTTCGTCCTCCTGGGGGTGGGGAGCGAGGTCTCCAAGGTCTCGTTCGCCGTCTTGGTCGTCTCCTTTCAGCTCTTGGTTTCGGCCCGGGACGCGGCGGCCCAGGTCCCCAAGGAGTACGTGGTGAGCGCCCTGGCCGCCGGGCTGTCTCGGCTCCAGATCTACTGGCACGTCGTCCTCCCGGCGGCCCTCCCCGCCCTCTTCACCAGCCTGCGCATCAGCTTGGGGTTGGGCCTCTTCGCCATCTACTTGGCGGAGACGGCCATCCAGATCGGCCGATCCCCGTACGCCGGGTTGGGGGCGTACATCCACAATGCCTTCGGAGCGTTCCGCTTTGAGAGCGTGTTCGCCGGGATCGTAGCCTTCACCCTCCTGGGGCTGGGGCTCTATCTCCTCATCGAGGTCGCGGAACGGTGGTTCTGCCGCTGGAAGCACCTTTGAGCGAGACGGGTGCCCCCACGCCCGCGCCGTTGACGTCGGAGGCAGCCACGGCGTACACTGACACGGAACCGCAATGGCCTTCCCGAAAGCGATCCTCGCGGTAGTGCACAGAGAGCGTCCCGGGGCGGAGGCGGCCGTGGCCGCCCTCCGGCGCTGGGCCCGGGCGCGCGACGTCCCCCTTGAGGTCGTCCCGCTCGGGGATCCCCTCCCCCGGGGGATCGACGAGGGGTGGCTGGCCGTCTCCCTCGGCGGGGACGGCACCCTCTTGCACTGTGCCGCGCGCGTGGCCCCTTACGGCCTCCCGGTCTTGGGGGTCAACCTCGGGAGCTTAGGGTTCCTCACCCAAACCGACGCCTCACGGCTCCCTCAGGCGCTCGATCGGATCGGGGAAGGCCGCTTCCGCCTCGAGGAGCGCCTGCGCCTGCGGGTGCGACCGGAAGCAGCTGCCGAGGCGTGGAGCGCCCTGAACGAGACGGTCCTCTCCCGTCGGGACGTGCACGACTTCACCGAGGTCGTCCTCCGCTGGGGAGACGAGGAGATCGGGCGCTATCCCGGGGACGGGGTGATCGTGGCGACCCCCTCCGGGTCCACGGCCTATTCGCTCGCGGCCCATGGGCCCATCCTCTATCCCGAGGTGGAGGGGATCCTCCTGACCCCGCTCAACGTCCACACGCTCACCCTGCGTCCGCTGGTACTCCCGGCCTCCGTCGTGCTGAAGGCCGAGTGGACGGGCCCCGGCTCGCTCTTGGTGGACGGGCGCAAGGTCGCCACGCTGGAGCCGGGAGCCCGGGTGCGCATCGACCGCTCCCCGCACCCGACGCGCTGGGTATCGCTAGCCGAGGAGCACGGGAGCTTCTTCTCCCTCCTGCGCGGGAAGCTCGGCTGGGGACGGGGACCCCAGCGCGCTTCGACCGACCCCGAAAGCCGACGGCCGTAAGCTGCCTAACCAAGAGGAGGGCCGCCCTCCCCCGAGGGGGGATGAGGGCTACCCTCCTCCCGCCCCGCTGCGCGCGTTACTCGAGGATCTGGAGTCGGACCTTGCGGGTGGTCGTGTCTCCGGGTTGAATCCAGATCTCGTACTCGCCGGGGGATAAGCCCTCGGTGGAGAAGACGAAGGCGTAGAAGCCCGTCTCCACGTCGAAGGCCGCCCGGTTATCGGGTCGGAAATCCCGCACGACCTCCCCGGTGGCGGGGTTGGCCAACGAGATCACGGGCTCCGCATCGGGGACGATCTCGCCCAGGGCGTCTTGGAGCCGGAAGGCGATCGAGACCTCCGCGCCCGCTTGGACGGTCAGGGGCTCGCGCGCTACGCGCTCTTGGAGCCCCGGGGCGAGGGAGAAGGCGTACACCACCCGATACGTGACCGTCACCGTCGTGCTGTGCCCCAGGTTGTCGATGGCCGTAACGGTGAAGATCTTGGCGCCCACCGAGGTGGTGTCCAAGGGGTGGCCGTTGGGCGTGGTAGCGATGACCTCCCGGATCCCCGAGCCGCGCGGCTCCACACCCGGGGGCAGGAGCGGGGACTCCTGCTCGCCGAAGAAGGAGACGTCGTCGGTGACCTCCCAGCGCACGATCACCCGCTCCCGCAACAGGTATTCCTCCTGAAGCGCCGGCGTGAGCAGGGTGACGTCCGGCGGGGTGTCGTCCACGAAGAAGACGAAGCGGCTCTCAGCCACATTCCCCAGCTTGTCGGGCCGCACGATCCAGAAGTGGTGGTCCCGATCGGGCGGCGGGAAGGTGAAGGGCGTAAGGCAGGGCATGGTGAGCGTGCTCTCTCGGTCGATGTTCTGTTCGCAGGGCGGGCTTCCCGGCGGGCCGTCCGTGGGGCTGCCCGTGTAGCCGGTGAGGTCGACCCCCACCCCGGCGTCCGTGAGCACGGGGGTGATCACCGTCGTCGTCTTGACGAAGATCGTCCCGTCCGTCGGGTCGTCGTAACGCGGGCCGGCGGTGACGAACGTCGCCTCGGGGGGCGTGTCGTCCACCTGGACGTTCGGGGAATCCCCGCTTCCGACGTTGTTGACGTTGTCCTCACAGCTTAAGGAGAACGACCGCACGCCGTCCCCCGGCAGCAGCGAGAAGTCCGTGCCCAACGTGTACGGACCGTCGCCCGTCGTCCCCCCGGAGAGGGTGCAGCGGACGATCCCGCTCCCGGGCAGACCCGGGGCGATCTCCTCGTCGAAGACCTCCGCGGTCCGGTAGGCGAAGGTCGAGCGGGGAACGAAGGGGTAGCTCGGCAACCAGGGGTTCTCGGGGTCAAACGCCGGCTGGTCCTGCGCCTTCACCCACGTCCCGTCCACGACGAGCTCCGGCACGAGGTCGCACCGGTCCAGGGGCCAGCAGGTGGCGTTGGTGTGGACGGGGAGGCCGATCGTCGGAGCCGTATTGTCCAAAATGACGTCCAGCAGCGGGTTCTGAGAGCTCGTGTTCCCCAGGTTGTCCCGGGCGGTGGTGACGGCGATCAGATAACGGTCGTCGGCGAGCGAGGCGGGCAGGGCGAAGTCGTTGTCCCCCTCCGCACACGCCGGCGAGTGGACGTTCCCGTAGTGTTGTCCTGTGGCTTGGATGGCGCAGGAGGCAAACCCGCTGCCGGGCTCCGTCCCCGCGGGGGGGTCGAGGATCGTGACCCGCAGCGTCGTGAGGGAGCTCACGTAGCAGTTCGTGCCGGGGTCGCCCTCGCACTCCGTCCCCGCGGGCGCGCCGCCGAGGTACGTGGGCGCACCGGGGATCTCCTTGGAGATCTGCGGGGGCGTGTTGTCCAACACCACCACCAGATCGGAGCTGCGGGCGTAGTTGCCCAAGCTGTCCGTGGCCTCGACGTAATTGGTGTAGACCCCGTCCGTGGCGAAGCCCCCGTTGGCCAAGGTGTAGTCGTTGTCCCCGGGGAGCACGGTACATGAGGGACTGTTGGGACCGGGCCCCGTCACGGTGATCGTGCAGCCCGCGTTCGGACCGGTGAACCCGCTCCCGGGGTCCGTCCCCGCGTCCGGGTCTTGGACCGTGAAGCGCAGCGTGGTGGCCGAGGTCACGTAGCAGTTGGGAGGACCTCCTTGGCAGCCCACGGGCCAAGTGGGCGAGCCGGGGATCGAGGGCGCGATCGTGGGGGGCGTGTCGTCCACGATCACCTCGGGCGAGGTGTTCGTCGCAGCGTTCCCCAGGTTGTCCTCACAGGTCAAGCTAAAGGTCTTGCGGCCGTCGCCGGAGGCGACGCGGAAGTCCGTCCCGACGGTGTAGAGGCCGTCCGACTGGGTGCCGTTTAGGGTACAGCTCTGCACGCCGGAGCCGGACCCGTCGCTCACCGAGGGGTACGCAAACGTGCTCGCGGGCACGAAGGGGGAAGCCTGATCGAGGGCTTTGACGTAGGTGCCCGCCTGCACGAGCTCCGGAGGTGCGTCGCAGTTGCCGTTCGGGTAGCACGTGGCGTTGGTGTGCACGGGGTCTGCAATCGTGGGCGGCGTGTCGTCGACCGCGCGGGACCGGGTGAAGCTCGAGGTGTTCCCGAGGTTGTCGGTGCAGGTGACGGTGTAGCTGTGGGGACCGTCCGGCGTCGGGAGGGTGAAGGTGTCCCCCAAAGAGTAGGGAGCCGCGCTGCCGCCGTCGATCTGGAGGGTGCAGCCCTGGATGCCGGACCCCGTTCCGTCGTCCGCGTTCACGGCGAAGGGCGTGCTCGAGGTGACATAAACCGTGCCGCTCCCCGGATCCGTGTACGAGGGGCTCCCCAGCGTCTCCGAGTAGTTCCCCGGCGGGGTGGGATCGAGGTAGATCTCGAAGCTGTAGTTGGAGGCGTTCCCCATCTGGTCCTGAGCGGTGACGTCCACCGTGTAGACGCCCTCCGCCGTCAGGCCCAACGTCCCCAAGTCGAAGGGGTTCACCGAGGTGGTCGGGGTGCCGGTGGAGTCGCAGAGCGGAGAGGCCGACCCGCCCGGTCCCGTGACCGTGATGGAGCAGGAGGCGATCCCTCCGGGATCGTCCATCGTGACGGTCAAGGTCGTAGAGGGCGTGATGTAACAGCCGGGGTAGCTGGAGCAGCCGGCGGGGTAGCGGGGGCTGCCCACGGTGTGGGTGATCGTCGGGGGGTCGGTGTCCTGGGTGTTGATATCGATCGAGCCCGATCCGGCTCCGCCGGTGGCCGGCGTCGTCCCGTTGTCCACGTTGTCCTGAGCGTAGAGGGTGATCGTCTTCGACCCATCGAGCACCGGTCCGACGGTGACGGTCCAGGTGAAGGTGGAGCCGGAGACGGAGGTGGGGATCACCGCGGTGTCGGCGGGGTTCCCCGTGATCTGGGAGAGGTCCGCCACCACGCTCCCCACATCCAGCCCGCTCGCCCCTCCGTTGACGGTGGGGTCGAGGATCTCCGCGGTCAGGGAGAAGGTGTCCCCCGGCGCGTAGGTCGACCCCGGGGCGGGCGCGGTGATCGTCACCGTGGGAGCCGTGTTGTCGACGAAGAGGTCGAAGGAGTATTGATCGTTGTTCCCCACGTTGTCTTGGCCTTGTACGGTCAGGGTGTAGAGGCCGTCGGCGGTCAGCCCGAGGCCGTGGAAGCCCAAGTCAAAGGTGTTGCTGCCCGCCGCGCAGGCGGGGGAGGCGGAGCCGCCGGGGCCGGTAATCGTGACCGAGCAGCCGGCCAACCCGCTGGCCACCCCGTTGACCGGCGGGTCCGCTACGGTGACGGTGAGGGGGGTAGCGGAGGTGATATAGCAGTCCGGATGGGCAGAGCAGCCGGCCGGGTAGCTGGGGCTTCCGACGGTGTGCGCTAGATTGGGCTGCGTGTCGTCGAGGTAGAGGGTATACGAAACGGTTCGGGAGTTCCCTACCGCGTCCTGGGCGGTGAAGGTCAAGGTATACGTCCCATCCGTCGCCAACCCCAAGCTTCCCAACGTAAAGGCCGCGCTCCCGGTGCCGGAGGAGATCGTGCAAGCGGGGGAGGCGGAGCCGCCGGGGCCGGTGACCGCGATCGAGCAGCTGGCCAACCCGCTGGCCACCCCGTTGACCACCGGGTCCGAGGTCTGCAGGGTCAAGGAAGTAGCGGACGTCACGTAACAGGGGGAGATCCCGTCACACGAGGCCGGGAAGCGGGGGGATCCTACCGTGAGCGTCAGGGTAGGAGCCGTCCCGTCCACGTTCACCGTGCGGGTGGCGCTCCCCAGGTTACCCATGTTGTCCCGACCGGAGACGACGAAGGTCTTAGGGCCGTCGGGAACGGAGCCGATGAGGACCGTCCAGGTGAAGTCTCCGCCGGGCAACGTGGCGGTGGGAGGCACGGCGGTGTCGGCGGGATTCCCCGTGAGCTGGGACAGATCGGCTTGCACGGTGCTGTTGTCCAAGCCGCTCCCGTTCGGTCCGAGGCCGGGATCCAACCCGAGGACGGGATCGACGACGTTCGCATCGATCACGAAGGAGCTTCCCGGGCGAAAGTACGTGCCCGCTGCCGGACTTCGAATGAGGACGGAAGGCGGAGTATCGTCGAAGTATACGCGGAAGAAGAGCCCGGAGACGGTGTTGGTCACGTTATCCGTGGCGGTGACCTCCACGGCGTACGCCCCGTCGATCGGGGCCGCAAAGAGACCTCCGATCGTGAAGGTGGTCGATCCCGACGCACAGGGGGTAGATCGACTGCCCAACGAGTAGTGGCTTACCGTGATCGTACACGCAGCCAGGCCGCTGCCGGTGTCGTTGACGGTGACGGTCAGCGGGGTCGTGGGCTCGACGAAGCAGAGAGGATGGTCTACACACCCGGCGGGATACTTCGGGGTCCCTACCGTATGGGCGACGGTGGGAAGCGATAGGTCCAAAAACAGCTCGAACGTATAGGTCGACGTGTTCCCCGCGGCATCGGTGGCCACGACCTCGAAGGTGTAGACCTGTTGATCGGGCAGCAGGCCGGTGAAGTCGAAGACGTCAAAGGTGGTGTCCCCGGGGCCGCAGGGAAGGGAGCCTAGGGGGCCGGCCAAGCGCAACGTAACCGTACACGAGGCGAGCCCGCTGAGGTTGTCCGTGACCGTCACGGTGATGGGGGTGTTGCCGTTGATGTAGCACGTAGGATGCACCGTGCATCCGCTCGGGTAACTGGGGCTGCCCACGCTGTGGCCGATCGTCGGAGCGGTGTTGTCCACGTTGATGGCACGGGAGGCCGTCCGTAGGTTCTGCACGTTATCCCGAGCGTAGAGGGTGAAGGTCTTGGAGCCGTCGGGGACCGGTCCGACGGTGACGGTCCAGGTGAAGGTGGAGCCGGAGACGGAGGTGGGGGGCACCGCCGTGTCGGCGGGGTTCCCCGTGATCTGGGAGAGGTCCGCCACCACGCTCCCCACATCCAGGCCGCTCCGCACGGGGCCGCTTTCGCTGATGTCGGCGGTGATCGTGACCGTATCTCCGGTGCGATAGGGGCTTCCGGAGGCGGGGCTGTTGATGGAGATCAAAGGAGCGTCGTTGTCCACCGCGATGTCGAAGGAGTATGCAACAGAGTTGCTTACGTTGTCTATGGGCAGCACGGATATCGTGTATATAGCGCTGTTGGGGAAGTGAGAAGCGATCGTCAGGAAGTTGGATCCGGCGGTGCACGGCTGGGTGGACGGCGGATCGAAGGGGAAGGGGTTGGAGACCTGGATGGTGCAAGGACCGATCCCGCTAGAGACGCCGTCGACGAGGGGGTCGTCTATGACAATGGTGATGGGGGTGTTGCCGTTGATGTAGCAGGTAGGGTGGACGGAGCAGCCGGCGGGGTAGCTGGGGCTGCCCACGCTGTGGCTGACGGTGGGATTCACCGCGTCCACGTAGATCCGGAAGGTCGTCGAGCTGGGCTCGTAGACCGAATCCCCCGAGTACTCGATGGAAAGGGTGTAAATGCCGTTGGTGATGGAGGACACGTTGAACGAGCAGCTCTCGCTCAGCGTTCCCCCGGTGAGGGTACAGGGGTTGGGGGTTACCGAGAAGCCGCCGGGCCCCGTCACGGTGATCGAGACGCTTCCCGTGATCCCCGGGCCGGAGGAGGCCGTCACCGTAGCGGTGCATTGCTGGGAGGGCGCCAGGATCCCTCCGCTCATATAGAAATTCGTCCCGTCGAAGTAGTCATAGTTGTCATCATCAGGACACGCAAAGGCGACCGTAGTGGGCAACCCCTGGACGTTTACGGTGTAGATAATCCCGAGATAGGAAGGGATATTCGCCGCATCGTTGTATTGTCTTCCGTTGGTCAAGTCATCGGCGTAGTTGATCGCGCTGAGCGTGTGCGTGCCCCGCACGCTGGGCGTCCAGGGGATGTTCTGGCAAATCGCGGCCCCGGGATCGATGTGAGGCGTAAGAGAACAAGGCGCAATGGCTCCTTCCCGGTCGCTGGCGAGGGTTACGGTGCCGTCCGGGGCAGGAGGATTGGACGCCGCAGTGGCGTTCACCAGGATAAGCTCGCATTGCGTGGAGACACCTACCTGTAGGGGCGTATTGCATGCGATGCCGGTGTAGTTCACGTCCCGTGCCAGGGCGGTAATCGTTGTGCTGGCAGACTCCCATGGGTAGACCGTATCCATCCGCGCATAAATAGAGTGGGTCCCTGCTTCATCAGGCCTATAGGTCACGGAGCAGCTCGCACTCCACTCATCGTTCACACCATCTGCGTTATTGTCGGTCAGCGTGGCACTTGCAGTACAGAATCCAAACTCTCCAGGTAGGAAGGGCCCAAACCATGGGTCAAAGAACCCAGTGCTCGAGGAGTTGAAACTCACCCCTAAACCTGAAGGATTATGCTGGGCACTGATGTGAGCATACCCATCGGGCGTACCGTCTCCGGGAGTGCTATCGCTATCCTCCATGGTGAAGGTGCAAGTCGCAATTTCTCCTACATACAACACGTCGGGGACACAGCTTAAGGTGCCGGAAACCGGCGGAGGGCTATCCTGGGCGAAGCCTAGAGGCCCCATTCCTCCCCCTAGAGCGAAAAGGATTCCCGTCGTCACCCAAAGGGCCCATCCGGTCCGTCGCACGAAGCTCCTTCCGAGACGCACCTGAGGTCGCATGCTTCCCC
>JALSGO010000130.1 GCA_026982655.1 Candidatus Bipolaricaulota bacterium | reverse complement strand
TTCTATGCTAGTATCAACAAAAACACAGGGGTTTCGAAAAGATGCTCCAAGGAAATCTTCCAGGTGCGCGGAAGGCGGTCGGGTCGAATTCCTCTTCCTCGTGCGTCGACCTCTCGCAGGCCCAGGAGGGAGCGAGAAGTCCCTCTTGCAAGCTCAGAGTTCCGGCTCCGTGGGGAGCCCTGGTGGGAGGAATGTTGGGAGCCCTCCTCATCCCCGTCCTGGGATGGGCCGATGTCACGGGAACCTTGACGGTGGAAACCCTGTGGAGCCCCACGCAGAGCCCGTCCTATCAGGCGGAAGAACGGATCTATATCCTCGATCTCCGCGTGCACGCCTCGATCGGGGTGCTGGCCAGCGGGCTGTTGTTCGAGGTAGACGCCCAACTGGGGGTGCCGGGGGTGGAGCACACGGTGCTGTCGGCCTCGGGCACGCTGGGGGCCCTCTACTTGAAGGCTCAGGTTGCGTTTGCCCAGCCCTACACGGCAATCAGCTTGACGTCCTCGCTGACTGGCCTGCTCAACGCCTTCGTCTTCACGGTCCCTATCGGTCCGCCTCTGTTCGTAACCCAGCGGGTGGAAGCCTCGTTCACGCTCTTCGGCGTGCTCCTTCGGAACGTCGCGATCTTCGAGGACGTGAACTTCCAGCATCCCTTCCCGCTGCCGCCCTTAGGAGGAGGCGGAGCGGTGTTGCCCGCCTACACCGTCCAGTCGCAGAGCTTTCGCTTCGGGGACATCCTGACGATCCAAGGGCAGCTCTATAACGGCGCGAGCGTGGCTCTGAGCGTGGCGATCAACGCCGATCCCTCCCAAGCGACGACGATCAAGGGCCACAGCTTCGCCGGAGCCGTCTTGGACAGCGAGGTCTTGACGTTCGTCCGGGAGACGATCGCCCTGCAGGGGTGGCGGATCGGCCCGGTGACGGTGAGCCTCTTCGCCCTCTTCGAGGACGGGCAGATCGCCGCCTCGGGGTCGTTGACGTATCCCTTCTCCAGCGGCCTCTTCAGCGTGACGTTCGCCTCCCCGACGGACCAGAAGACGGTGATCCCCCTCGTGCCCACGTCCGTAAGCCTGACCCTCACCCGGCTGCCCCTGACCTTGATCGCCTCCCTCGACCCCCTTGGGGGGAAGATCACCAGCATCACGGGATCCAGCAGCGTCGCTCTGAGCCCCATCGCCTCGCTGGCGCTGCAGGTGATCGGAGCCCCCGGCTCGGGGGTGCAGTCCTTCACCGCGGCCCTGCTGGTCGACCATCCCTCGGGATTTACGGTCTCCAGCCGGGCGAGCTTCTCCCCCAGCGCTCCCCCGGTGGGGGCGACGACGGTGACCGCCGACCTCACGCCCTTCCTCCAGGTGCGAGGGACGGTCACGATCGCGCTCCCCAACCCGCAGCCCCAGGTCCTCCAAGCGGGGCTGTCCGCGACCTACCGGTTCTAGTTTTAGACCTCTCTCTCGTTCGCGCGTGGATCCGCGCGCAGGGGAGGGCCGGCTTCGGTCGGCACGCCCTTCGTCGTCCCGGCTCCTGCGCCCCGGGGGACCGGGGTCCTTGACGGGGGGTAGGGTTCCGGGTAGCGTCCTACGATTCGCCATGATGTTCGTCGATCCCCTCCGCGAGGTGCGCCGCCTGGTGGCCGTCCTCCACTCGGAAGAGAGCCCCACACAGGTGGGGCTCGGCTTCGCGTTCGGGGTCCTGGCGGGGCTCGTCCCCTGGGGGGCGAACACCCTGCTGTGGCTGGTCGTCGCCTTCCTGCTGAACGTGAGCTTCCGCGCCGCGCTGCTGGCGTTCGCCATCTTCCGCCTCCTGGCTTGGGGGCTCCTCCCCGTAAGCCACGCGGTCGGGCGCCTCCTGCTGGAGCCGGAGGCTCTCGAGCCCCTCTGGAGCGGCTTGTCCCATGCGCCCGGGCTCGCTTGGTTGGGGCTGAACCGCTACGCGGTGGTGGGGAGCTACGCGCTAGCCCTGCCTGCCGCGGCCTTGGCCTTCTTCGGGGTTCGGGGCTTCGTGCGGACGTATCGCGAGTCGCTCTTCGCCCGGGTCGAGCGCTCTCGACCCGGGCGGGTCCTCTCTCGACGGGAGCGGCTCTTCCGCCTCCTGCAGTGGCTCCTGGGCGGCGGCATCCGCTTTCGGACCCCCCGAAGGCGCGCGTGGCCGTTTCGCTACGTGCGGACGACGGCTCTGATCGTCGTGCCCCTGCTGTACGCGGCGGCGTACGGGGTCGTTGCGCTGTGGGCTCCGCTCTTCGTGAGCGAGGTCGTGGCCCGCGGGGCCGCCCGGGTGATCGGCGGGGAGGTCTCCGTGGAGGAGGCGCAAGCGAGCGCCCTCACCGGACGCCTCACGCTGCAAGGGCTCACCGTACAAGACCCCAACCGCCCCGGGGAGGACGTGCTCCGAATCCGGGAGATCGTCGCCGATCTCAGCCTCTGGGGTCTCGCAAGCCGCCGGGTGGTCCTCGACGAGCTCGTCGTCGGCGAAGTCTTCTTGCACGTGCGCCGGGAGGAGGACGGCTCGCTCAACCTCGACGACCTCTCCGAGGGTCCCGATCTGCAACCCTATTTCGAGTGGCTCCGTGAGCAGGCGGGACGGGTCGACTGGGTCCAGCTCCTCCGCAAATACGGGGAGACGATTGGGAAGCGCTTGGTGAAGCTCTTCGAGCCGCAGCCCCCGCCGCCGAACGCCTCCCTGCTCCAAGACGGAAAGCCCCTGCCCGCTCCGGGGCCGACGTTTGTCGTAAAGCGGCTCCGGATCGAGCGCCTCCACCTGCGCCTCGTCGACGAGTTCCGCGGGCTCGGACACCGACAGGGACGGAGAGAGTTCCCCCCGGTGACGGCGGTGGACGTGGTCGTGGAGAACTTCGCCTGGCGACCGGAGCGGGGACGGGGGCCGATCACCCTGGGGCTGACGGCGTATCTGGACACCCCGGCCGCGGAGAGAGAAGATCCGGTGCGGTCCGGCGCGCGGGTGTCGCTCACCGCAATCTTCGACGAAGGAGCCCGCCCGCCTCGGCGCAGCTACGCTCTGCAAGCACAGGACGTCGACTGGGCCCTGTGGGGAGCCCTCTTCGAGCGCTCGCTGCCCGTGCGGGTGACGGCGGGGAAGCTCTCCCTGTCGGCCCGCGGGGTGCAGGAAGGGGAGACGTTGCGGGGGTGGGCCGCCTTGGTGCTTCGCGGGGTGCGCTGGGAACCCCGCGACCCGGGCCCCGTGTCCGGGGAGATCGAGCTCCCCCTGCTGCGTGCGATCCTCGAGGGCCTCGAGGCCTATGCGCAAGTGTGCCCCCTCCTCCTGCGCCTCGAAGTCGAGGGGACGCCCGGCGGTCGTTGGGTGTGGCGCTGGGATGACTCGCTCCGGGAGGCGGTCCAATGGGGCCTGCTCTGGAGGGGAGGCCTGCTCCGCAACCCGCTCCTGGAGCGCCTCTACTCCGAGCTGGGTCGGGTCCTGGTCCTGGCCGATCTCGATCGGGATCCCCGATGGGCCGAACTCCTCGCGGAGGTCGACTCCGCCGCGATGCCGGAGGCGGAGAAGGAGAAGGAGAAGGAGGGGGCAGGAGAAACGGTGCGCTGCGGAGATCTACCGCGGTGAAGCCGGAGATCCCCTTGGCTTCTCGGGGGATGCAAAGTGATCTGCAACACTTGACGTTCGGGCCTCCGTGGTGTAAGGGTATATCGCATACCGGACCGGTAAGGTGACAAGGGCAAACCCGTCGCGAGGCGGGGGCGCAAAGCCACGGGTCCCTCGGGGACGGCCGGGCTGCCGCACTTGCAGGGTCCTTCCGTTGAACGCCACAGAAGGAGGCGATCCGCGTTGTTGGCAGCGCGCGTTACGCTGGTAGCCCTGATGGGGCTCTTCCTCTGGAGTCAGTCGGTGGGACAGGCACAGGTCACCCAAGGGACGACCGTGATCTTCTCCGCGGCGGTGGTGCAGGCGCTCAGCTTCGACACCACGCTGGTGGACTTCGGCACCGTGGGCCAGGCGGAGTACGATCAGGGCTTCGCGGAGAAGAGCCCGGCCCAGGTGGCGACGATCAAGAGCAACGTCCCCTGGCAGCTGAACGTCCGGGCGGACGGGAGCACCTGGACGTACGCGCCCCCCACCGGGATGACGATCGCCGATCCCCTCAAGCCGGCTTCCGACCTGGAGTGGCGGTCCACCTCCACGGATCCGCGGGTGACGACGACCGTGAGCACGTACACGGCGATGGCGACCACGGACGCCCAGGTGGCCGCGGGCAACCGGGGGGCGAACATCCAGCTGGAGACCCACTTTCGGGTGCTGTTGGACTACCAGAACGACCCGGCCGGGGACTACCAGCTGACGCTCACCTACACGCTCACCACGCAGTGACGTCGTGTGTGTCGATGCGAGGGAACCCGAAGAAGGCCCGCTGGGCAGCGGGCCTTCTTCTCGTTGCCGTCGGGCTGGGGGCGGGTCCCGGCGGCCTCGGGCCGGAAGGTCCGGGGCTGTCGGTGCGGGTAGAGGGGCAGCCGATCACCTCTTGGCAGAACCCAAGCCAGCAGGTGGGGCTGTTCAGCAACCCGACCGGAGCCTTCGCCGACGGAGGGGGCCGCGCCCGCTTCCGGCAGTTCCAGATCCACTTCTACGGGGGCTACGGGATCGCGTTGCCGCCCGGGGCCCAGGTCGTGGGCCTCGAGGTGCGGCTCGACGCCTGGGACCGGAGGCAGCGGGGCGGCGTCCTGGCGGTGGAGCTCTCGTGGAACGGGGGAGCGGGGTGGACGACGACGGGCTACACCACCGGACCCCTTCCCGCGACGGAGCAGACGATCCTGCTCGGGGGACCTACGGACACGTGGGGGCGCTCGTGGACCCCTGCGGAGCTGAGCGATCCGAACTTCTGGGTGCGCATCTTCGTCTTGGGGTTCGACGTGCGCGGCGGGTTGGACTGGGTCCCCGTGCGGGTCTACTACACGCTGCCCGGCCAGAGCCTGAGCGTAGCCCCCATAACCGCGGACTTCGGGACCCTGGGGGGAGCGGATTACGACCGCGGCTACGGGGAGCTCAGCCCGGCCCAGACGGTCACCGTAGACAGCGTCGGGACGGACTGGGTGCTCTATGTGGAGTCCGACGCGCCTCGCTGGACGTACGCGGGCCCCTATCCGGATCCGCTCAAGCCCGCGGGGGACCTGCGGTGGCGGACGACCTCGAGCGATCCGCGGGTGACCGCCCTGGTGGGGACCTATACCCCCTTGAGCCCCACGCCGGCCCCGGCGGCCTCGGGGACCGCAGGGACGGGCATCGCCCTGGAGGTGCACCTGCGCGCCCGGCTCTCCTACGACCGCGATCCGCCGGGGTCCTATAGCTTGGGGGTGACCTACACCCTTACGACCCCGTAGGGCCCCCCGCTTCCGCCCGCCGCCGTGGATCTCAGGAACCGAGGAGGCGTCCGAGCAGAACGACGAAGCCCACGCCGAAGAACAGGGCGAGCAGGACGCGGAGGTTGAAGCGGCGATGGGCCTCGGGCAGCAGGTCCCCGGCCCCGATGTAGAGGAGATCCCCGGCGACGAAGGCGAGCGCCGGTTCCCAGAACGACGGGGGCAGGACCCCCGCGAGCAGCGCTCCCACGGGGTAGAGCGCTCCCGCCCCGCCCAGGGCGGCCAAGATTCGTCGTCGGCTCCAGCCGGCTTGGTCGAGGATCGCGGCCGAGGCCATCCCCTGAGGGACCTCGTGGGCGGCCACCGCCAGCGCCACCATCCCCCCCAAGAGGGGGTCCCAGGCGAAGGCCACGGCGATCCCCACCCCGTCGAGGACGTTGTCCAAGGCCATGCCCGCCATGGTCACCGGGCTTAGGGTGTGCACCTCGCACTCGGCCTCCCCGCAGGCGTGGAGCATCAGGCCCTTCTCCAGCGCGTAGAAGGCGAAGAACCCCAGCGCGAGGAAGCCGGCGTTCGCCCGCAGGTCCAGCTCCGGAAGCACGTCGAGGAAGACGACGGCCAGCAACACCCCGGAGGCGAAGGCCAAGAGGTACCGGGGGGAAGGCGACCACCGCCGGGCCGGGGGACCCAGGACGAGCCAACCGGCAACCCCGTCGGAGAGCCCCGTCAGGAGGGCCAGCAGCAGGGGGAGGAGTGCCTCGTTCGCGGGGGCGGGATGGGAGAGGTCCACGATGCGGTCGAAGTTGCGCTACGGCTCGAAGTCCTCCCAGCGGAATCCCTCGGCGGACTCCAAGACCCGGCGGACCCGGAGCTCGCTCTGCTCCAAACGCTTCCTGAGGGCGTCCGCCAGGCGGACTCCTTCCTCGAAGAGACGGAGGGACTCCTCGAGGGAGACCTCGGGGTCCTCCAGCGAACGGACGATGGCCTCCAATCGCTCCAGCCCTTCCTCTACCCGCAGCGTCTCCCCGCCTCGACCTTGTGCCTCCGTCCTCGACTCCATCGTCATCGTCGTGTCCCCTCCTCGGGCCGGTATGCCGCCATTCTACTGCCATTCTACAGGGCGGGACAACCCTCCCGGGGGTCCTCTCACCGGTCGGTCTAAGGGGCATCGGGCGGCAGGACCGAGACGGTGCGGGTTCGGCGCCCGAGGAGGCCGTCGTCGTCGGTGACCGTGAGGGTGACGCGGTAGTCCCCCGGCTCGGCGAAGACGTGCTCGACCTGAAGGCCCTCCGCGTCGGGGATCGCGTCGTCGTCGAAGTCCCACTCGTAGCGCACGATTTGCCCGTCCGCGTCGAACGAAGGGGAGGCGTCGAAGCGGACCGGCTCGCCCGCCCGGGGGCGCGCGGGCGCGAAGCGGAAGTCGGCCGTAGGGGCGAAGACCACCTCCGGGGGGACCTCGCGGACGCCGAAGAGGACCTCGACCGTCTCCCCGGGGGCGAGGAGGACGTCACGCTGCAGCGGGGTGGTCGGGGCGTAGCCGCGGGGGAGGGAGGCCCGGTCGAGGAGCACGCGCCACGGCCCGGGGTCGATCCCCGGGAAGGCGAAGCGCCCCTCGGCGTCCGTTACGGCCACGAGCTCTTCCTCGTCGGCTTCGGCTCCGGCTCCGCGGACGGCCCGGACCCGCACCCCGGCCAGCCCGGTCGTCTCCTCGGGATCGCGCACCCCGTCCCCGTCCGCGTCCCGGAAGACCGCCCCCTGGAGGCGGGCCACGGGGACCAGGGGGAGGTCCACCCGGGTGACCTCGCCGGCCCGCAGCTCGACCGCCCGAGGGAGCGGGACCCGACTCGTGAACGCCGCCGGGAGGGTGGAGACGTCCAGGGAATAGATCCCCGGCTCGAGAGGGGGGAAGCGGAAGAGCCCGCTTCCTTGCGGATCCGTGCGCGCCCGGAGGCCGTCGAGGGTCAAGATCACGTCGGGAACGCCGGGTTCGCCGGGATCGCGCACCCCGTCCCCGTCCGTGTCGCGGAAGACGAACCCTTCCAGCTGGCCCCGAGTGCGCAGGAAGGGGATCGGCATCTCGAAGGCGAGGGCGGTGCGCACCCCGACGCTCGCGCGGCGCACGCCCTCGGGCCCGAGCCGCAGGGCCGTGTCGAAGACCACGGAGAGCGAGCCCAGCTCGGCCTCCAGGGCCGCGGCGAGCGCGACCTCCTCGTCGAGGCGCGACAGATGGGCGCGTAAGCCCGCCCCTGGGAGGCGGAGGGCCATGCTCACCTGCACCTCGAGGCTCCGGTCGAGGAGGACGTCGGCGACGGGATCGCGCAACGAGGCCAGCTCCATCCGGAAGAGCGTCCGCAGAGGGGGCGTGCGCAGGTCGAGATCCCCCCGCCAGACGACCCGCTCGGCGTCCGAGGCGGCGATCCCATCGCGGGCGCGCGACCGTTCGAAGCCGGCGGCCAACGTCAAGGGGCCCAGGCGCTGCGCCAGCCGGACCCCTACTTGCACGTCCTGCAAGTCGGTGGTGAGCGGCGGGCGGGGGTTGGCCCGGGAGCGCGCTTCCACGCGGAACGACAGCTCCGGGAGCGGGTCCAGGGGGAGCCGGGCGGCCACGCCCGCTCGGGTGTCCACGACCGTTGGGGTGGCCGGGTCGTCCCGCACGTTGTCCCGGATCCGCTGGAAGATCCCTTGGATCACGCCGCCCGCGAACGCGAGCCGCTGCAGGAGGAGGACCCCGGACTCGTCCCGTCGAGTTCCCAGGAAGGCCGTCCCGGCGTGCAGGACCTCCCCGATCACCTCGAAGCCGCCCAGCCGCAGGCGCCCCCGTCCCCACCAAGCTCGATCGGTCTCCCCCGTCGGGGAGCGACTCCACGCGCCCTCCACGCGCCCGTCCCCCCGCCCGCCGGCGACCCACAGGGACGCGGTCAGGAGCGCGGTGGGCGGGGCGGGACGGTACTGGACCGCCAGCGCGGGGAGGAGCCGGCTCCCCAGGAGGAAGGCCCCCACCCCGCCGAGCCAGATCCCCGGCTCGGCGGCCGCAGGGGCGATCACCGCGGCGAGGGTGACGTGAGAACCCCAGGAAACCGCAGGCGGGGACCCGACGGCGACGGCGACGGCGGGGTCTTCCACCCCCGGCCCCTGCGCAGGGGCCGGCGCGCGCAGCGTCAGGGTGCCGCCGCGCCCGGCCAGGCGGAGCAGCTCCGCGAGGGAGACGTGTACGTCTCCCAACGTCGTCCCGAAGCGAGGGCGCTCCAGGCGGAAGAGGAGCTCCTCCACCTCGATGAGGTTGCGCAGCCCCAGCGCGTAGCGGATCTCCCCCGCCCCGCCGTCGAGGGGGGCTCCGCCTCGGAGGCGGTGGAGCAGGGCGGCGCTTCCGCCCCGCGTCGGATCGCCGCGGACGGCGAGTCCGAGCTCGGAGAGCGCGCGCAGGGCCAGATCCCGAGGCACCCGTTGCGGGGGAGGGGGGAACACCCGCAGCCGCACCGACGCCTCGGCCTCGATCCCGAAGAGGACCGAGCGGGCCCGAAGCGTAACCCGAACCCGCTCCGGGCCCCCCTCCGCGGGGAGCGAGACGCGCACGCGGACGACCCGTTCCTCGCCGGGGAGGAGCTCCAAGGCGTCGGGCTCGACGACCGCGGCAGCCTCGTCCCCGCCCCGGACCTCGGCGAACAAGGCCAGGCGGTCCGGCACGTTCCCCGTGTTGCGCACCCGGAAGGGGAGCTCGACGAGCGCGCCCGGCTCGACCGCCCGCTCCGCCGGCGGGAGGATCGCGATGCCGGGTACCCCCTCCACCCGGACGCGGACGCGATCGGAATCGGAGACGGTGGGGTCCGAGGCGGCGACGGCCCGCAGCCGGAGAAATCCCTCCCCGGCAGGCGCGCGGGCGGAGACGAACGCAGCCAAGAAGACCGTCTCGGCGCCGCCGGGCGGGAGCGCGACCGCGGGCGGGGGGCCGACCAACTCGAGCCCGCGGGAGGCTTCGGCTTCCAGGAGGAAGGTCTCCGCCCCCGTCCCGACGTTGCGGACCCGGAACGCCGCGGTAAGGAAGTCTCCGGGCACCGCGCGCTGGGGCGGCGTGAGCGCCACCACCTCCACGGCCGGGCCGACCGGCGGCTGCGCGGGAAGCTCCCGCCCTCCAAGGCCCAGCCCCAGCCCCAGCCCCAGCACCACAGCGAGGAGGACCGGGCACGGTCCGCGCCCGCTCCCGTCCCTACTCGTCGGATCCGTCGGGGGGATTGCGCAGCGCATCGAGGGCCAAGACGTCGTCGAAGTCCACGTCGCCGTCGTTGTCGAAGTCGAAGGCGGGCCAGTTCTGCTGCACCGCCTCGCTCTCCAAGGCCGCCCCGAGGAGGACGGGATCGTCCTCGGTGAGGGAACCGTCCCCGGTGACGTCCTCGTAGAAGCCGTCCCCGTCGAGGTCCTGAGGGGTCTGCGCCTCGGCGGCCAGCGGGACGAGGCGGAGCTCCGGGACCCGCAGGAGGAGCTGCGCTCCGACGAGGACGTCCCCGCCGTAGTCGAGGACGGCCAAAAGGGCATAATCGCCCGGGGGGAGGCGCTTCCCGCGGGGTCGGGCGCTCTGCACCGTCACCCGACGGACGTATCCGGGCAGGAGGGGGAAGGGATCGACGGGGATCCTCTCCCAGACCGTTCCGGCCACGTCTCGGACCTCGATCCGCCCGCTCACCGACGGGAGGTTCAACGTCCCCCGGTTCGCGAACTCCAAGCTGACCCCCAGGGGATTGAGGCCGTGGCGCTCCAGGAGGAGGATCTGGCCGTCGCGTCGACCGGTGCCGGCCAGGGTCACCAGCACCTTGACCCCAAAGCGGCGTTTGACGACCACCTCGGTGCCCGGCGGTTCCCCTCCCGCTTCCTCGGGCACGGCCTCGACCATCACCGCCGTCCAGTAGCTCCCCTCGAGGGGGGTCCCGTCCGGAGCCGCCTCGGGGACGCGGAGCGTAACCCGAAGGTCCTGCGCCTCGTCCGGCTCCAAACGAAACTGCCGGGGAACGACCTCGATCCAGGCCGAGGCCGACCGCGGGACCTCTCCTGCGGCCTCGCAGAAGAGATTCGTCCCGTATAGGTCCCGCACCCAGTCGCAGACCTCCACCCGGAAGCGCAGGGGTTGCGATTCGTCGTTGATCGCCCGGAAGGAGAAGGTGCTGCTCGCCCCCGCTGAGGTCGTGATGTCGAAGGCCACGGGGGAGACCCGCAGCGCTTGGACGACGATCCCTCCCCCGAGCAGGACGGACACGGCCGCGGCCGCGGCTGCTGCCAGTGCCTTTGCTTTCATCCCTGCCCTTACCGCTCCGATCTCGCTATCGTTAGGGTCACCGGTTTCGGTCTGCGGGCGATCCCTTCCCCCCCGGGGGCGAGCCGCGTCCCTGTCGGTTGGCAGCCGACTCCTGACGATGTCCATCCTCCTGTCGTCGCGCTCTTGGCGGCGAAACCTCTCACCCAAGCTCACGATCCGGTGTCTCCTCCTCTCCCTTCCATGCCCTTTCCCGGCGGTTGTCACTGCGAGGGGGCTCGTCTCCTTGAGCGCCGGAGGGCTCTCTGCTTGATACGCCATGGGAGGCGGGTGTGCAACCCCCGGGTCCCTCGATCGGACAGCCATCGGACACCCGCCGGAGTGACGCGCAATACAGAACAAAACCCTTTCTATATCGTAGGATGACTCACTCACGGGTGGAACGGACACGGGGGAGAACCCGACGGGGCAGGTCGGACTTGACTTATTCGAAAGGAGTGTAGTATAAAGGAAAACCGAGGGTTCAAGGAGGGAAGCAGACGATCTCCCCGAAGACCCCCCCGGGGGAGGGTTGACAAATCCCCCATGATGTGTTATAAGAAAGGCAAGCTCCTTGAGAGCGAAGCTAAGAGCAATCATCCGAAGGAGGTAATAGAGATGTTGAAGTGGGG
>JALSGO010000129.1 GCA_026982655.1 Candidatus Bipolaricaulota bacterium | reverse complement strand
GGAGCTGCAACGCGAAAAGCTCGTCGCCCCCACGGAGGGCGGACGCTATGTTCGAGCCTAGGGCGCTCGGGGGCCTTAACCTTAAGGCCGTCCTTCTCGTTGCGCTCTCGACGGTAGGGACGCTCGCGCTGAGCGTCCCAAGCGACGATTGCTCGGTGACGCTCTCGCCGGGGGAGTCGATCCAGGGGGCGATCGACCGAGCCTCTCCGGAGGACGTCCTCTGCCTCCGCGCGGGAGAGTACGACGAGGCCCTGAAGATCTCGAAACCGATCACCCTGCGCGGCCTGGGGAGCAGTCCCGGCGCTGTGAAAATCCGCTGGACGGGGGACTTCGACCACACGATGCGCATCTCGGGCTCCGCGGAAGTTGCTCTGGAGAGGCTCACCCTCACCAAGGCGGAGCAATTCGTCTGTTGGGTGCGCGCCGACGAGATCGCCTGCTCGGCGGCGCTGCTCGTGGAGGATCAGGCGACGGTGACCGCCGAGGAGGTACGGCTCGAGGGAGCCGGGGTGGGACTCCTGGCTCAGGGTTCCTCCGTCGTAGAGATGAAGGACTCCAAGGCGGCGAAGAACGCCTTCGGGGTCTTCGCCGAGGGCGAGGCCCGGCTCCGGTTCGAGTCCGCGGATCTCCGAGAGAACTCCTTCGGGGTCGTGGTCCGCGGCTCCGCCCGGCTCCGCCTCCAAGGGGGCGGGGTCCTCCAGAACGAGTTCGACGGCCTCAAGGCCGGGGGAGACGCCTCGGTCGTCCTCGAGAGCGTGACCGTGGAGGGGAACGGCAGGGAGTGCGAGGAGCGCCGGTTGATTTGCAACGGGGTCACGGCGCAGGGGAAAGCGCAGCTCACCCTGAAGGATTCCACCGTCCAGAAGAACGCGGACTGGGGGCTAAGCTCCGTAAAGAGGGCGTGCGGCTACCCCCGCGACGACTTCGAGGGGGAAGTGCGCTTCGAGGGCGAGAACACCCTCGAGGGGAACGACCTCTCCGGCCACCAAGCCCAGCGCGGCAACCCGGGGGACCACCCCTGGAGCGGGGAGGACGTCCCAGGCGGGCAGGTCTGCCTTCCTTAGGTTAGGCTGAGCAACGCTTTGCCGCGTATTGTGATGATATGTGATTCTAGTCCTCTTTCATAACGTGTCAATCAGCAAGGGGCGCTGTTAACATAAGCCGAGCTTCGAGAGATTATAGAAGCTTGCCCACGCCCAGATCCACTCCCGCACTCTTTGGATGCTTCCTTCCGGAAAGTACCCGGCGAAACTGGCCAACCGCCGCTTCAGCTGCGTGAAGAGGCTCTCTACGAGGTTGCGAATCCCTCGAGTCACTTGCACATGCTCCATCGTGGCCAGCACCACCGAGACCGTCCGGTACCAAGGCCCTCGATCTGTCACCAGCCTACGAGGCCACCTCCCATAGAGCCGACGGATCGTCTGCAGAAAATCTTCCACGTCCCATTGGCTTCTCCCCGCATAGGGTTCGGCGTAGACGATCGCTCTACGGGTAGGATCGGTGGCCAAGAAGAGCCAGATCTGCCTGCTTCCCAGCTGCAAAGCGGTGTCATCGACGATCAGCGTTTGAGGGAGCTGGGGGAGCCAGAGGGCTTTTGGGTCGACCCGCTGAGCGT
>JALSGO010000128.1 GCA_026982655.1 Candidatus Bipolaricaulota bacterium | reverse complement strand
GCGGGGCTTGGAAGTGGTCCGCTAGGGGGGACCGATGGACAATCGGATTTGGCTTTGGGTCGCCTTGGGTTTGGTCCTGCTGCTCCTTATGAGGCCGCTCGGTCCCCCCGGGACCGAGCCCTTTCTGGACCGATCTTACGCCCACCGGGAGGTGCAGGACTACACGTTAGACCTGTTCCGTCAAGATCAGGTACGCCTGGAGAACGTCCGGGGTGTCGTGGAGGTCCACGGGTGGCCGGAGCGGCTCCTGCGCCTTGAGGTCGTCAAGTATGCCGATGACCCCCAAACCCTTAAGGGGATCGGGGTTGAGCTGCGGAAGGAAACGACCTCCGTACGGGTGGCCCCGACCGCCCCAGCCGCCTTGGGGCGCCTGGATTACCGGGTCTGGGTGCCCTTTGGCGTTCGGCTCGAGCTGCGGCAGGAGGCCGGACGGATCCATCTGGTAGGGGTTCAAAGCCTTACGGAGATCTCGGTGGAGCTGGAGGCGGGGGAGCTATGGCTTGAGGAGGTCAAAGCCCCGAGGATCCTCCTTCGGGTCGGGGCGGGAAGGGTCCAGCTCCGGGAGGTCCAGGGCCGGGTCGATCTGCAGGCAGGTGGGAAGGGATTTCATCCTGGGTCTATACCGAAGCGGACTCAAGGGGGAGATCGATGAAGTTTTGGCGAATGCAGCAAGAAATGGTCTTTATGCATAGCATGGTTCATCCGGAATTCTTCGGTTCTTTGCGGTACTACCAACCTCGCGACAAGGTTATTCTAGAAACCCTTAAGGATTTAGTTCCCTCCACTTGGAGCATTCAGAAGACGAACATCTGGTATCATTGCCGGCCGCCGCGAGTAGCGCTCCCTCCTCATGGATGGAAGATCCATGTTTCCGTCCATTGGCCCGAAATTCGGTCTGTATTGGAGAAGACAGGAAGGATTTGCGTGGGAAATCAAACGGCTTTTAAAGTAGCGGTTGACCTGTTCGTCAGTAGACTCCTTTGCTCTAAGCTTTGGCCGAGACCGGGGGCGGGCAAGCTGATAACGATCTATCCGAGCGATGAATCCCGCTTTATAGAATTGATCGATGAGGTTTATCGAGCCACGCAAGGATTTCAAGGCCCCTACATCCTGTCCGATCGGAGATACAAGGATAGCCGATCCGTTTACTATCGCTACGGCGGCTTTGCTCAGCAATACGCCATAAACGTTTATGGGGAAAAGGAACCCGTGATCCTGTTTCAAGGGGAGAACTTTTCTGACAAGCGTACCCCTTATTTTAAATTGCCTCCCTGGGTAACCGATCCTTTCGAGAAGGTAAGCTCAGAAATGGCGGGGTGATGACGCATGGAAGATAAAGGCATCGTATTAAGAGGGAGATATCTCGTGCAGGAGCCGTTAAGCTTTGCCACCACCGGTGGGGTGTACCAAGCTTTAGACCAAAGGACGGGGGACACCGTAGTGCTCAAAGAAGCACGTCCTTTCACCTATTTTGGCGAGGAAGAGGCTTGGAACGCTTTGGAAAAGGAATATTTTCTGCTGCGCAAGCTGGAGGGCACAGGAATCGCTCCCAAACCTATAGAACTCTTTCACGAGTGGGAACATCTGTTCTTAGCCGAGGAGTACATTGAGGGAGAGACTTTGCGGCTATTCCTTTCGAGGTTGGACACCCGCCTGCTCTTAAAGACGCGGGTTCGTGACCAGGATGTCGATGAATTCCTGGATTTCTTCAAGCTTGCCATAGCGGAACTCTCGCGGGCGATAGAGATCTTACAGGATCGTGGGATCGTTTTTTGTGACCTCTCCCCTAATAACGTTATGGTCACCGGCGAAAGCGGCCGGTGGGGCTTTAAACTGATCGACTTCGAAGCCGCTTATGATCCAGAGTGGGCCGAAGAGTACAACCATGTATTTACCTCTGGCTTCGCCTCCCCACAGCGAAGAGCCGGAAGGAAGCCTTGTTACGAGGACGATTACTATTCCCTCGGGGCTATGGCAGCGTTCTTGCTGTTGCCCCTCAATGAGCTGTTCGACTGGGACACCAGGATTCGGGATCGGGTCATGGAAGATGCGGCGAAGGAGGTGGGGCTGCCACAGGTTACCCTTCAGGTCATTCGCGATTTGATGAGCGATCGACCTGAGGATCGCCCCCATCCTCGTGATCTCATTACTTCCCTAGATAGGAAAATCCTCCGAAAACCACACCGAAAAAGCCGGTCTATACACGGATTGAAGGGGAAGATTGAACGGACAAAGGATGAACTTATTCAATACATCCTAGCGGTGAGAGGCTATAGAGAAGGGGAGCTTTTCCCACTGGATCCCCGGGCTTACTTCACGAATACCTTAAGTATTGCTTATGGCAACTTAGGCGTGATCTATGTGCTGAAGAGGATTTTAGGAGAGCTGCCCAACGATCTGCTTACCTGGGTCCAATCTCACGTCTCACGGATCACTCCGCAGGAGTATCCCCCGGGATTATATATGGGATTAAGTGGTATTGCTTGGGTATTACTCGAGTTAAATCTATATGATAGCGCGGCGAGGGTCTTACAGATGACCTATGATCACCCCTTGTTATTCAAGAACTTAGATCTCTTTCACGGGATCTCCGGCTGGGGAATGACGAATCTCCACTTTTGGCTCCAGACCGGCGATCGTATCTATTACCAAAAGGCGATGGAAGCAGGGGAACACATTATTAGCCGGTCCCAAGATGGAGCGGAGTATGGGTTCCCTCAAGAAGATGGGGATATTTACCTCGGCTGCGCCCTGGGAGCCAGCGGGGTGGCGTTGTTCCTCCTCTATTTGGCCTTGGTAACGGGCCGAGAGCCCTATCTCGAAGAGGGGAAAAAGTTTCTGGCCTTTGACTTAAACCACTTAGTGGAAGTGGAGGGCATACTTACAGCACCGATAAGCCTCAAAGATCGTACGAAAGTCCCCTATTGGTACCACGGAAGCTCAGGCATAGCGACGGTCGCCCTCCGATATGCGCAAGTATTACAGGAAGAGAGCTATTGGGAGGTCGTGGAGCGGGTGGCGGAGGAGGATGCGAGTCGGAAATATGCGATCTCTCCCTCCCAATTTGTCGGGCTCTCCGGCTTAGGGGAGTTCCTCATCGATCTCCACCTCTTTACGGGGGAGGAGAGATACCTTCAATGGGCCTACAGGGTGGCTGAGGGCGTCTTGCTGTTCGGGATCCCGCGCCCTCAAGGGGTGGCTTACCCGGGGCGTGGACTGGCTCGCATCAGCTGTGATTTTGGCACCGGAGGGGCGGGAGTGGCGGCCTTCTTCCACCGGCTCTTGCACCCCTTCCCCCGATTCTTCATGCTCGATGAGGTGATCCAACCATGGTCCGCAGGCTGAGCGAGGTTCGATCCCTGTTCCGGGGACAGGAGGTCCAGCTTCTAGGCCTCATCGGCTATGCGGTTCTGGCCGACGGGGCCGGGGCCACCCTACCCCCCTTGCTGCTCAAGGCCCTCTTCGATGAGGGGATCCTCCGACAGGACTTCTCCGCCTTCCTGGTCGTCGCCCTCCTCTTCGCCGGAACCTCGGCTCTGATCTACCTGACGGGTCTGCATATTCGCCTGCTCACTCAAGCCCTGAAGAACCGAATCGTCCAGGATCGGGTCCTCCAAGCCGTGGAAGGATACTATAACTTGCCCTATAGCCGGATCCTGGAACAGGACAGCTCTTACTTCCTCTCCCGTGCCTACGAAGAGGTGAAGAATGCCGTCTTCTCCACGGTGGATACCCTGCTCAGCCTTACGACCGTCTTCATTCGGCTGACCGCCTCCACCGGGGTGGCCTTCCTCCTCTCCCCGACCGTGGCGCTGATCGGTCTCCTGGCCGTGCCCGGGATCTATTGGGCCTCGCAGCGATTTGCTTCCCGCGTCCTCACCCAATCGAAGGAGGAACAAGAGAAGGAAGCGCAGCTGCGTAAGATCCTCATCCACAGCCTCGCATCCTATCCTATGGTTCGGGTCTTGCGCTTGATGCCGAAGGTTCAGGCCCTGATCCAAGACCATCTCCGGCGCTTCACCTCCGTCCTCTACCAGCGGGTGAGAAACGCTACCCTCTACCAGAAGAGTGGTGAGGTCATCCTCTCCGTATTCCAGGCCGTGATCTTGATCCTGGCCGGCTATGAGGTCTTCCTGGGGCGGATGTCGTTCGGGAGCTTCCTCGCCTTCAGCCGGGTGTTCGTCACCTCCACGTACAGCTTCTTAGAGCTGTTTCAGGGATGGCCCGTTGCCCTCAGAAGTCTAGCTGTCATCGAGCGAGTGCAGGAGTTCCTCCGGTCCACGCGCACTCGAGGGGGGATGGGAGTTGAATACGGGGATCGAATCGCCCTCCGAGACGTTCGCTGGGCCTACGGGCCGAAAAAGGTGCTCGACGGGGTGAGCGTGACGATCGCGCCGGGGGAGCGGGTCCTGATCGTGGGGCCGAACGGCTCGGGCAAGAGCACCCTGGCCCGGCTGCTGGCCGGCTGGCTTTCCCCCCAAGCGGGTCGGCTCATCACGTTCCCGCCCGAGCGGGTCTCGGCCCTGATCGAGCCCGTGGCCCTGCCCCCCCTCCCCTTGGAGGCGCTCCTCCCTCCGGCGGAGGAGGCCCGACGGCTGGCCCGAACGCTCGGGCTGACGACCGATCACCTGACCAAGACCTATGAGGAGCTCTCGGCGGGGGAGCGGAAGAAGGCCGCGGTCCTCCTCGCGTTGCTGAAGGAGGCCGACTGCTACCTCTTCGACGAGCCGCTGGCCCACGTGGATGAGGCGAGCAAGGAACCCCTCATGCGGGCCATTTGGGAGCGCACCCAGGGGAAGACCCTGATCGTCATCCTCCACGGGGATCTTCGGTTTCACGCGCTCTTCTCTCGGGTTCTGGCCCTCTCGCCCACAGGGCGGGTTCGGGATCAAACTCAAGCCCAAGATCGGGGTCGGGGGACGCCCGGCTCGGCGCAGGAAGGGGCGGAGGAAGCTCCGAGAGGGGTGCCCGTCCCTCAATCGACGGCCTGAGAGGCGAGCGTTTGGGGATCGAGGACGGTGAGGGTTTTGCGGCGGCGCTCCAGGGCTCCGACGCGCTTGAGGCGGCACAGGTTTTGGGAGACGGCCACCGGCGTGCAGCCGATCAGCTCCCCCAGCTCCTCGTTCGTCAGCGGCAGTTCGTTTAAGAGCCCTTGGCGGTCCAGCTCCAAAAGCAGGGCCGCCAGCCGGGCCCGCACGGAGGTGGCGCTCCTTTGGTGGGTGAGCCTGAGGGCTTCGGTCGCCTGCGCCAGACGTTCCCCGAAGAAGGCCGCCCAGTCCGCCTTCCGGAGGAGCTCTCGGACCCCCTCGCGCCGCAGGAAGACGACGCAGACGTCGGTATAGGCTTGGGCAGCCGTCTCGTGCCAGCTCCTCTCCAGCAGGACCCCTTCCAGGGCCAGGGCCTCTTCCGGTCCGGCGAGCCGGAGTACCCGCTTCTCCCCTCCGGGGGTGCGGTAGAACTCCTTCACCCAGCCGTGACAGAGCAGGTAGCAGCCGGCCACGGCCTCCCCCTGCTCAAAGAGCGTCTCCCCCTTCTCGAAGAAGACCCGATTGACCCACCCTCCCGGGAGCTCCGCCGAGAGCCGGGGGAAGAGACAGCCGCCGCTGCCGCTGCCGTTTCCGTTCCCGCTTCTTCCGTTCCCGGAGATGCACTTCATGACGACGGGGAGGCTCCCTCCTTCCGTTTCGTTCCGGGAGGACTCTACCGCGTTGAGGTGCAATCGTGTTGGCCCGGGGAAACCTTGAGTGCATCCTGCTTTTGTCGCCGTGGGGGGGTAGAGGGGGCCGATCGGTGAAGGATCGTGTGGGGTGAGGAGGCCAACACAACGGTTCCCGGGGCACGGGCAGGGGGCATCCCCCGCCCCCGCCGGCGCTTGCTAGGGGCGTCTCGGTTCCCGTTGGAGTTGGACGAGGCGGCGAACAAGCCCGTCTTCTTGGAGGGTGCGGCGGAGGCGCTCGGCCCACAGGGCCGCGGTGCGGCGGGAGACCCCCAAGCTCTTCTGGAGCTCTTTCACGAGCTCGGACTCGGACGATCCCTCTTCCCTTTGGGCCACCACGTGTAGGGCGTGATAGAGCTTAGAGAGGGGGAGGTTGCTGTGGGCGAAGACCGTCCCCGTCCGATCGCTGAAGGCCTTCCCGCAGGCGCGGCAGAGGTAGCGGCGCTCCGGCGTGCGGCGGACCCGCCCGTAGGCTTGGACGTGGCCGCTCCCACAGCTCGGGCAACGCACCCCGTCCGGCCAGCGGGCCCGTCGCAAGCGCTCATAACACGCCTCTTCCTCCTCCTTATGCGCCCGCTCCAGAGGAGGGCTAGAGGGTGCAACCTCTCGATCGGGGACGGGCACGTCATAGCGCCTACAGGCGTCGCGGATCGGGCCGGAGAGGGGGTGGGCTTGGAGGAAGCGGGCCCGCTTCTGCGGGTCTGGCAGGCGTTCGGCGATCCCCTCCAGGGCCTTTCGGGCCTCCTCGAGGGCTTTTCGGGCTTCCTCCCTTTGGCCTTGGGCTTCCAGGACCCGAAAGCGGGCGAACCAGACGTGCACGGCCCGCGGAGAGCCCTCCAGCTTGTGCTCGCGCAGGAGGACCAGGGCCTGCTCCGAAGCCGTTTCGGCTTCCTTGAGCTTCTGGAGCCCGAGGTAGGCCCGGCACAGGGCGGCCCGCACGGTCATCTCCCCCTCCCGCAGCTTCAGGGCCTGGCAGATCCCCAAGGCCTCGTGGAACAGCTCTAAGGCCTCGGAGAATTCTTGCCGTTCCAGCAGGGCTTCTCCCAGGTCCCGGAGCACACCTTGGCGATTCCGGACTTCTTGGATCTCTCGAAGGAGATCGAGGGCCTCACGCATGCGGGTCAGTCCCTGCTCCTGCTCCTCCTTGCCTTTCTGACCCCCAGCTCGGCCTCGGCGCCAGGCGAGCTGGCCCAGGTTGTGCAGGACGATGGCCTTCCCATGGGGCCAGTCCAGCTCCTCAAAGAGGCGGAGGGCCTCTTGGAGATACGCTTCGGCTTCCTCAAAGGCCCCGAGCTCCAGGGCTAGCCAACCCAAGCTGTTCAGATCCAGTCCTTGGGCCTGCTTATCCCCCAGGCGGCGGTGGTGGGCTAAGGCCTGCCGTAAGAACTTTTCTGCCTTCTCATACTCTCCTAAGTCGCTCCATACCATGCCGAGGTTGCTGAGGGCATGGGCTGCGGTCCGGAGGTCCTCCGCCTCCCGAGCCTGCCGGAGCGCCTCTTCATACGCTTCCATTGCCCGTTTATAATCGCCGCGCGCCCAACGCATATTCCCCAAGCCCAAAAGTACCCGGCCCTTCTCCCCTCGGGACATCAGGGCAAGGGCCCGGCGGTACGCCCGCTCTCCTTCAGCGTACTTCTCCTGCCTCCAGGCTAGCGTACCCCGGTAGTAGAAGAGTTGAGCGGCCTCCCCCTTTGCTCCCTGGGGGAGCTCCCTCTCCGCTCGGTCTAAGAGAGCTTCTGCCTCTTCATGAGCGTTCAGGGAGGCGAGGGCCAGCTGGAGGAGCGCCCGGCAGCGCAGCCGCCGATCCCCCGTCCGGAGGGCGTAGTGCAGCCCCTTCGAGGCGGCCTCCCGGGCTCGGTTCGGGTCCCCCGTGGCGAGGTGGAAGGCCGCCTGGAGGCGATAGGCTTCCGCCGCCTGGGCCGGTCCCAACCGCTCGGCCAAGGGGAGGAGGCGGGCGAGCGCCTTCGCCTGCTTCTCCCGCCGCCCCAGCCGGTCATAGGCTTGCACCCGGCCCCGCTCCAGCTCGACCCGGAAGCGGAGGAGCCTCCCCTCGTCCTCGTCGGTACCCTTCCGGCCCGGCTCCGCAGCCGCAGCGGCAGCCCAGGCCTGCAGGACCTCTTCGGCTTCGGCGGCGATCGCCAAGGCTTCCGTGTTGCGGTGCGCTTCCACCGCCTCCCGGAGGGCCTCGAGCAGTAGGGGCACGGCCTCCTTCCGGCGGCCGGCCCGGGCGCAGTGGTGGCCCAACACCCGGGGAGGCACGCCCTTCCCCTCCCCTTCCCCAACGTCCCGGAGGACCTCGGCCACGTGGGCGTGGAGCCAGCGCCGCTCCGCCTCGCCCAAGCCCTCGTAGAGGACTTCCCCGATCTTCTCGTGGGCGAAGCGGTAGCGCGGCCCTTCCCCCACCAGCAGGAGCTCTCCCTCCAGCCGCCCGAGCCGCTCCACCAGGGCCCACTCCCCCTCCCCGTCCCCGGCCAGGCGCTCCCACAACGCCCGCACGACCTCCCGCTCCGCCGCGTCCCCCAGGACGCTCAAGAGCTCGAGCAGCCGCCGGTCTTGGGGGTCCAGCCGCGCCAGACGGGCTTCCAAAAGCGCCCGCAGCTCCCGGGGCAGGGCCGCCCGAATCCGGCGCTCGGCCTCCTCTACGTCGACGCCGAGCCGCCACTCCCCACCGGGCAGGACCCGCAGCGCCTCCTCCTCCACCAGCTCCTGGAGGAGGGCCGTCAGCGCCAGGGGGTTGCCCCCGCTCCCGAAGCGGAGGGCCTCTGCCAGCCTCCGACGCTCCCCCTCCCAAAGAGAGGGGGCCTGCTGTCGGAGGAGGTCGACGATCGCCTCCGCGGAGAGGGGCTCCAGCTCCAGCCGATACGCTTGGGTCCGAAGGCCCTCCCAGAGATCCCCTGGTCCCTCGGGCTCGAACTCGAAGGGGAGGCGGGCGGTCCCCAGCACGACGAGGGGGACCTCCTCCCCCTCCCCCTCCCCCGCCCACTCCAGCTGCCCGAGCAAGTAGGCCAAGAACTCCTGTGTGGAGGGGTCGACCCGGGGCAGGTCGTCGAAGAAGAGGACCAACAGGGGGGCCGCCCGCGCCCAGCCCAAGAGCCGCTCCCCCAGATCCCAAAAGAGCCGGAGGCGTTCGGCCTCCCCGGTCGGAAGCCCCTCTCTCGCCTCCCCTTCCCTCCCCTCAGGACTAAGCTCCGCTAGACAACGGGCCAGCTTCTCCCGCTCCCCCTTGGGGAGGAAGCGCAAGGCCCCCTGCAGGGCCTGGCGGAGCGCCTGATAGGGGCGCTTGGCCGCCAGCTCCCCGCCCGCCCCGGCCAGCACCCAGGCTTGGAGCTCCCGCCGGGCATAGGCCAGGGCTTCCCGGGCGAGGCGGGTCTTGCCCACCCCCGCCTCCCCCTCGATCAAGAAGAGGCCCCCGCGCGCCCGGCCCCGGGCCACCTCGATTAGCCGGTGCACGAGTTGGGAGTAGAGTCTCTCCCGTCCCACGAAGGGGAGCCGTCCCGGCCCCGGCGGCAGCGGCTCCGGCGCCGGCGAGGGATAGGGCTTCCGGGATTCAACGATAGCGTCCGGGTCCGGGCCCGCGGGCTCCCCCCGCAGCAGCCGCTCGTAGAGCTTGCGGGTGTGCGGGTGCGGCTCCAGGCCCCAGCGCTCGGCCAGCTCCCGGAGGCAGCGCTCGTAGAGCCGTCGGACCCCGGCCGGGTTGCCCAGCTGCCCGTGATAGAGCATCAGCCGCCGGTAAAGGTCCTCCCGCACCTCCCCCAGCTCCCCCGTCCGGGCGAGGGCCACCTCCCCCAGCTCCAGCGCCCGGCGGTACTTCCCCTGCCGGGCGTACGCCTCGGCCGCCCCCATCAGCGCCTGCAGGTGGGCCCGCTGCAGCTCCTCCCGCGGGGCCTGAGCCCACTCCTCGTAGCGGTCCTCCGGGAGCAGGTCCCCCCTATAGAGCTCCAAGGCCGCCTCGTACTCCCGGACGGCCTCCGCGTAGCGCCCCTCCTCTTCCCGGGCCTGAGCCCGCCTCAAGCGGGCGCGAAACGCCGCCACGTCCAGCTGCTCTTCCGACTCTAAAGCGAAGCGATACCCCCCGGGGACGGTCTGCAGGTAGCGGTAGCGATAGGGAGCGGGGGGAGCCGGCTCCAGGACCCGGCGCACCTCGTAGACCCGCGCCCGCAGGGACCGGCGGGCTCGATCCAGATCCCGAGCGAACGGGTCCTCCGGCCAGAGGATCTCGATGAGCTGATCGGAGAGGACCGGCCGGCCCTCTGCCAGGAGGAGGACCTTCAGCAGGGTGCGGGCCTGGCGCGAGAGGAGCGGCTCGAGCCGCTCCTTCCCCCGCCGGACCTCGAAGCCCCCGAAAAGCCGAATCCTCAGCTCCATGCTCGCCTCCCCCCGGTGGCTTTACGATACCACGAGAAGGAGGTTCCGTAAAGCAAACGGGAGGAAGCGTTGCTTCCTCCCTACTGCGTACGCTTTCTTTCCCGTCTTCGGCCCATGGACTAGGGAGATGACACAGGAGCTCCGCTCACCGGAGGCTCTATGGGCAGCTTCTCCCCCAAAGAGGGCACCCCAAAGAGAAAAAGGAGGAGCAAGCCTACCACCAGCCCGATCCTTACGGGTAAGAGCTTCTTTATCCACTTCCTCATGGCTTCGGGGCGAGGGATAGCCAGCCGCCCTTGCCCCTTATCGGGAGCTGTGCTAGGCTAAGGCGGCCGCATACCCGACGGCTAAGGACTTAGGGAGGTCCCTTGCTCGCAGCCGTGTTCCTCCCTAGGTCCTTTCGCTTTCACCTCCTTTCTCCTAGTGATCCAGATAAAGCATCCTCATCCCTCCCTTCCTCTTCCATAAAGACGAGGGGAGGTGATTCCTAAACCCGCTTGTTGAGAAAGCTCATCGAGGAGGGCGTTGAACGGTAAAGTCGATGAAGGCTGCGGTTTATCCCGTTTATCGACGCGCTACCCTGCTGTGAGCTATGCAAGAGAGAGAAAGGAGGGATCGCTATGACGGCTACCGAGAGGCTTCAGCAGCTGGAACCGGACCTTTCCCAAAGCGGAGATTGCTGGCCCCATACCATCATCTGCATGTGCACCTGTACCGGAGTTACGGACCCTACTTGGCCGGTACCGGAGCCGTAAACGACGACTCCAAAAGCTAAGAGCTGTCCGCTTGAAAAGAAAAGTGAGGTGAGACCATGACACCCGTAGAGCAACTTCAGCAGCTAACTGGGGAATCTCCCTGGGACATCTGCGGCGTTACGGGATGGCCCTGCACCAGCCCGGTGAGCATTCCTGACCCTCCGTACACCGATCCCGGCTTCTAGGACCAACCCGGGGGCACAGAAGCAGAAGCAGAACCTGCCTGCCTGTGCCCCCGCTTCCCTCCCGTAAAAGGGGGATGCTATGGAGAAGGTCATGTTCCCAAAAGGGCGTAGTTTTGAATCGGAAGCGAATGCAGGTCTAGATTCGGACCCCATCCAGGAGCGCTTGAACGCCCTCGTGCAGGAGCGAACCGTGACCGTACGAAGGGACGAGCTGTGGACCCTGATCCTGCCGAACGGGAAGGGTCCCTCTCGCTCCCAAGGGTGGAAGCTGCACGTCTCGGCTACCCCCTACTCCGCCCTTTCCGTGCTGGAAGCCTGTCTCCCCGTTCTCCTCCGGGAGGGAAGCGCCTTTAAGGTCGCTTCCACGACGGCTCAACTGAGCTTCTTGGAGAACGCGGCGGCTCGAAGCCAGGCGGGCAAGTTCCTCACC
>JALSGO010000127.1 GCA_026982655.1 Candidatus Bipolaricaulota bacterium | reverse complement strand
GTTCCTCGTAGATGACCTCGAGATCCGAGAGGGCCGTACGGCACCGGGGGCACCAGTGGATGAGCCGCTCGCCCCGATAGATGAGCCCTTCGTCGTACAGCCGCACGAACACCTCGAGAACGGCCCGCGAGAAGCCCTCGTCGAGGGTGAAGCGCTCCCGCTGCCAGTCGCAGGAGCACCCCAGGGCTTTGAGCTGTTCGCGGATCGTGCTGCCGTACTTCTCCCGCCAGGCCCAGCCCAGCTTCAAGAACCACTCCCGCCCGAGGTCGTGGCGGCTCAAGGGGCGGTCGTCGTCGGGCAGGGGGTAGCCGATGCCCTTTAAGAGGTCGTCCAGCTCGCGGTTCGCCAGCCCGCGCTCGATGAGCACGTGGACGGCGATGCTGGCGTGGTCGGTGCCCGGGAACCAGCAGGCTTCGTAGCCGTCCATGCGCTTGTAGCGGATGAGAAGGTCTTGGATGGAGTTGTTGAGCGCATGACCCAGGTGGAGCTCCCCCGTCACGTTGGGCGGAGGGATGACGACGGCGTAGGGCTCCTTTTGAGGGTTCACCTCGGCGTGGAGGTAGCCGCGCTCCTCCCAGAAGGGGTACCAGCGGTCCTCCACGCCCTTCGGGTCGTAGGCCTTAGGCAGCGCCCGGGACGCCATCTCGATCCCTCCTCTTCCTCGGGTGGTGGAGCGCCCGCAGCAAGGGAAGCCGCAAGCGCTGTGGCGCTTATGATACGTTCCGCTTCTCCTAAGATCAAGGACGGCCTTCTTCTCCGACGGCGGGCTCAGTCCAGCTCCCCCCGCTCCCGCTCCCGCTCCCGTTTCCGCTTTCTCCCCAATGTTAGTGGCTATGCGAGGATCTCCTCGGGTTGGAAGAACCTTCGGATCTCGATCTTGGCCGACTCCACGGAGTCGGAGCCGTGGATGAGGTTGGCCGTCAGATCCAGTCCGAAGTCCCCGCGGATCGTCCCCGGCTCGGCTTGGAAGGGGTTGGTCGCGCCCATCATCCTGCGGACGACGGAGACGGCGTCCGGCCCCTCGACGACCAGGGCTACCACGGGGCCTGCGGTGATGAAGTCGATGAGCTCCCGGAAGAAGGGCTTCTCGCGGTGCTCCTCGTAGTGCGTCTCCGCGAGCTTTTGGTCGATCCGGATCATCTTCAGGGCGACGATGTCGAGGTTTTTCTGCTCGATGCGGCGGATGATCTCGCCCACAAGCCGCCGCTGGACGGCGTCGGGTTTCAGCAACACCAACGTTCGCTCGCGTTCCATAACGAAAACACCTCGCTGCCGTTTGGGATGGTGAATGCCTGAACGAACGAGACTGAGACGCCGTACGTTCTACACGATAGGAAACGATATAGCAACCTCATGGGAAACTCGACGGATGGGAAGCGGCGACGCAGGACCGAACCGATCGATTTGAGTCCTCAGAATCGCAGCGAGATCCCTGCCCCGTAGAAGGGCTGTACGAAGCGTTCCTTCAGGGGCACGTAGAGCCCTACCTCGTTGAAGAACCTCCACGACCCTGTCGAAGTTAGGGGAAAGCTCCAGCGCACCTCGGCCCCCAGCTGGGGGACGAAGCCGTCGAGGACGTCGAAGAGAAAGAGGGCCTGCAGGGAGAGGGCCAACTGCGGCGAGAGGTGCCAGCGCAGGCCCGTCTCCAGGTCCCACGTCCCGGAGAGGAAGTAGGCTCCGCCCATGAA
>JALSGO010000126.1 GCA_026982655.1 Candidatus Bipolaricaulota bacterium | reverse complement strand
CGCGGGGAGGCGGGCCGGCGTCGGGTCCATCCCGTCGGCGACGGGCTCCCAGCCGATGGGGAGCGCCAGGGCGCTCTTGACCGTCTGGTGCGAGACCGGCGCCCCCGCGGCCCCCTCGGGCGCGCCCGCCGGGGCCGGCCAGGGGTCTCCGATGAGCACGTACGAGGTGGTCGTGTTCCGGGTCCAGGCCCGCTCCGAGAGCACCTCGATGTACCCGAGCCACTTGATCGAGTTGGACCCCACCCAGCCGGGGACGACCGCCCGGACGGGGAACCCGTGGTCGGGCGGGAGCTCCTGGCCGTTCATGGCCAGCGCCAGCAGGGTGTCCTCGTCCATCGCGACGTCCAGGGGGATCGCCCGCTGGAAGCCCCCCTCGGGGGCGTCCTCGTCCAGGCCGATGAGCAACACGTCCACGGCGTTCTCCCGGACCCCTGCTGCGTTCAGCACCTCGCGCAGCGGCACGCCCGTCCACTCCGCCAAGCCGATGGCGCCGGGTCCCCACTGTCCGCCCCGGGACTTCTGCCCGTGGAACTCCGGGAGCTGCGAGAAGCTCCGCCAGTTCCCGGCGCACTCCAGCTGGGTGACCACCGTCCGCTGCGGCATCCGCTGGAGATCGCTCAGGCTGAGCTCGATCTCCTGCTCCACGGCGTCCCCGCTCACCCGGAGCCGATAGCCCGCCGGGTCGATGTGCGGGGTGGAGGGGACGTTGTTGCGCACGAAGAAGCGGTCGATGGGGGTGATCCACGAGTCCCGAATCGTCTCCAGCCGGGTCTCGAGGTTCGTGGGGAACTGCCGGAAGGCGCTGGGGTCCTTGACCCAAGCGCCCGGATGGTCTGCCCGGACGACCCGTCCACCGCTGCCGAGGAGCACGGCCGCCCCGCCGAGGGCCATCGCCTGGAGGAACCTCCGCCGGGACCAACCGTGCTGCCTTCCCGCCGCGCCGCCTGCCGAGGCTCGCCAACTGCCCATACCGGCCTCCTTTCGTGGCTGTGCCTGGTATCCTCCCAGTCTAGATGAGAATGATTTGCATTGTCAAGATCCCACCCCACGGGGGGTGGACTAGACTCTTCTGCCTTCCTTATACGGGATAAACGGGATCCCCCACGCGGATACGGCCGCCTTGCACGATCCGGGCGCGCAGCCCCGCCCGGTGCACCAGCGCGCGCAGCGCCCGCTCCTCCAGCCCCGCCAGGCGCATCCAGTGCCGACAGGGCTCGCAGACGCGCACCCCCTCGAGCAGCGCCTCGCCCACCCGGAACGGCCGCCCCACGAGCGCGTCCAGGGCGACTCCTCGGGTGAGGACGTTGCGGCGGGTCTCCTCCGGGGCCAGGCGCGCCCCGACCTCCCGCGCCAGGGCCTCGAGCACCTCGACCTCGAAGAGGGTCACCTGCTGCTCCGCGTCGGGGCGGCGGGAGAACGTCCCCTCCCGCCGGAAGTAGCGATCCCCCTTCAGCCCGCACGCGGCGACGGCTTCCACCTCGGAGACGGCCTCCATGGGCATCCCCGCCTGCGGGGCGATGAAGAGTCCGACGACCTCGCCTGTATGCCTTCCCCTTTCCGCGATCTCCGCCATCGCGCGCCCTCCTTTCGGAGAGACTCTACCCTGGGACCGCCTCGCGATGCAAACGCTTCTCATTCGCACAAAAGCCCCGCGGTCCGAAGCCGGGCGAGGTCCTCCGGGGTGTTGACGCC
>JALSGO010000125.1 GCA_026982655.1 Candidatus Bipolaricaulota bacterium | reverse complement strand
TCCTCAAAAGGCGTATAGGGAATCCCCTCGCGCTCGCAGTGCTCGGCTAAGCGTCTGCGGGCGAAGACGAGATCGGCCTCGCGCGCCGGACACAAGTCGTTGGAGCCGTCCCCCACGTAGACGATGAACTCGCTCCCCTGAGCCCTGCGGCGGAGGATCGCCCGCTTGCATAAGCCCACTCGGCAAGCGCAGTCCTCTCGCACATAGGGAAGCGCAATCCCGCAGAAGCGCCCGTCCTCGTGGAAGAGCGCGCGGTTGCAGTACACCTCTAGGCCCGAGAGCCCCGCCCGCTCCAGCATGGCCTCGATCATCACGTCCAACGCCTCGGAGGCGATGACCAAGCCCCACCCGCGCTCCCGGCAGAAGCGGACGAACTCCCCAAACCCGGGGCGCAGCTCCAGCGATCGGGAGAACGCCTCCAAGGCCGCTCGGCTCCCCGAAAGGAGCGAAAAGCCCTTTACCACCCGATCCCGGAAGGTGATCGCGCCTTGGTCGAAGCGGCGGTCGAGCGCCCGCCAGTCGGCGACCGCGAAGCGATCCAGCAGGCGATTGGAGGCAATCTCCGCCGCCGCCGTGCCGTCGAAGTCCACCAAGACGACGGGCGGGGTGCGATCGCGGAATCCCCCTTCCTTTGCCGTCGAGACGCTCATAAAAAGCAGTATAGCGCAGACGAACGGCAAGCTCTAGCTCCGCCTCCCGGCGAGGACTTGACAAACGAAGAAGAAACGATCTATGCTCCTTCCTACAAAGATAGGAGCAAAGGATCGCAAAGAAAAGGAGGAGACCATGCGGAGCGAAGCGTGGCTGGCCGCGTTCCTCTTGGCGCTCCTGGCGGTGCTTCCCGTATCCCACCCCGCTGGGTGGAAGACGGCGCAACCCCCCAGAACTCCCGAGGTCGTGATCAACGAAGTCGCTTGGGCCGGGACGGCCGCAAGCCCTCGGGACGAGTGGATTGAACTGAGAAACAACACCAACCGGGACATCGACCTCACGGGCTGGACGCTCCGCTGGCGCGAGGGCGAGGAGGAGATCGTCATCCACTTCGGCTCCCCCACGGATAACACCAAAGAGGTGCGGCGCACCGTGATCCCCGCCCGCGGCTTCTATCTGCTGGAGCGCACGGACGACGAGACGATCCGCGACATCGAAGCGGATCTCATCTACACCGGCGCACTGCGCAACTCCGGGGAGACCCTCCGCCTGGTGGACCCCGACGGCAACGTGGTGGACACGGCCAACCTCGACGGCGAGGGGGAGGGGTGGCCCGCGGGGACCGCGGGCGACGTCGCCGAGGGAGAGGTTCCCTTTGCCAGCATGGAACGAGTGGATCCTACGGCTCCCGACAGCGAGGGGAACTGGGCCTCCAACGACGGCGTGATCCGCAACGGGCGAGACGCCGAAGGGAACCGAATCAACGGAACTCCCAAGGCGGAGAACTCCCGGAAGAAGACACGATGATCGCCTGCCTAACGAACCAGCTAGCCAGCAATCCGGCTATGCGTCTAGATAAACATCTAGATAGCCGACGAGCTTGTTAGGCCCAAATGCCCAAAGCAGGCCGAGCAGGCTAGACGGCCTCCTCCGGGGCCCTCTCGATCCAGGAGCGGATCTGGGGGAGAAGGGCCTCCGTGGCAGCCTCTCCGGCACGTGCCGGGCCTTCGACCTCCTCCAGAGAGAGGGCCTTTACGTGCTGGACAGCGGGTTTTAGGATCAAGAGCCGGGCACCGTAGCGCTCTCGGGCGAGAGCCAGCTGCAGGCGGGTCAGCTCCCTCAACAGGATGGACTCCGCCTGCAGGAGCACCTCGAAGCTGCTGTGGGGCTCCCGGGTGTACAGCTCGGCGCTCACGTCCACGGCGATCACCAAGTCCGCGCCCAGCGAGAAGGCCACGTCCGCCGGGACGCGGTTGACGAGCCCGCCGTCCACCAAAAAGCGTCCCTCGATTCCCACGGGGTAGTGGATCCCGGGGATCGCCACCCCGGCGGCCATCGCCCGGCCCAGCGATCCTCGGGTGAGCACGACCTCCTCGCCCGTGTCGATATCCGCCGTCACCACGGCGAAGGGGACCTCCAGGTCGGCGAACGTCTTGCGTCGGGTAAACAGCTCGAAGAACTCGACAAGCGCCTGGGTGCTCTCCGGGTCGGCGCGGCGCCAGTCGCGCTTCGTGAAGAGCTCCGTGGCCGTGTTGCCCACCACGCCCCACACCGAGCTGTGCGGGAACCCCAAGAGCTTGTTCAAATCCAAGCGCTTTAGGACCTCCTCGAGCTTGGCGAGGTCCACCCCGCCCGCGTACGCGCCCCCGATCACGGCCCCCATGCTCGTCCCCGCGATCGCGTCGATGGGGATACCCTCGCGATCGAGGACCCGCAGGACGCCCAGGTGGGCGTACCCCCGGGCACCTCCGCCCCCGAGGGCCAAGCCCAACCGGGGGCGGTGTTCGCCCCCCTCCCGCCTGCGCCGGGTTTGGCTTCGACCTCGACTTCGACCTCGAGTCCCCACAGCGAAAGGCCCTCCGCGGGCATTATACCCGCGGAGGGCCTTCTCGTGATGCCTATCAGCTTGCTATCTAGCCAGCTCGCTAGCTTTTTAAGCGGGCGAGCGGCGTAGGCGTAGGCGTAAGCGTTAGTACATCTCGGGCATGGGCGGCTGCTGCTTGTCCTCGCCGATCTCCTTGGTGGCGACCGCCGCGCCGCTCGTGAGGATGAGCCCGGCGACGCTCACCGCGTTGAGGACCGCCGATTTGGTGACCTTCGCCGGGTCGATGATCCCGGCCTTCATCATGTCCACGTAGTCCTCGGTGAGGACGTCGAAGCCCATGCCGTCCTTGAGGGTCTTGACCTTCTCCACGATGAGGGAGCCCTCGTACCCGGCGTTCTCCGCCAGCTGCTTCATCGGGGCCTCGAGCGCCTTCTTGAGGAGCTGGACGGCGATCTGCTGGTCCCCGTCGAGCTCCAGCTTGTCCAGGGCCTTGGCGGCGTTGAGCAGCGCCACCCCGCCGCCGGGGAGGATGCCCTCCTCCACCGCGGCCTTGGTCGCCTCGAGGGCGTCCTCCATCCGGTGCTTCTTCTCCTCGAGCTCCGCCTCGGTGGCCGCGCCCACCTTGATGATCGCCACCCCACCGGCGAGCTTGGCCATCCGCTCCTGGAGCTTCTCCCGGTCGTAGTCGGAGTCGGCGTTCTCCATCTGCTTGCGGATCTGCTCGATGCGGGCCTCGATCTCCTTCTTGTCCCCCTTGCCGCCGATGATTGTGGTGTCGTCATCGGTGATGACCACCCGCTCCGCGCGGCCCAGCATGTCGAGGGTGGCCGTCTCCACCTTCATGCCCGTCTCCTCGGCGATCACCTGGCCACCTGTCAAGATGGCGATGTCCTGGAGCATCGCCTTGCGGCGGTCGCCGAAGCCCGGAGCCTTGACGGCGCAGCTCTGGAGGGTCCCCCGCAGCTTGTTGATGACGAGGGTGGTGAGGGCCTCGCCCTCGACGTCTTGGGCGATCACCAGGAGGGGCTTGCCCGTCTGGGCCACCTTCTCCAGGATGGGGACGAGATCGCGGGCCTTCTTGATCTCCTGATCCGTGATGAGGATGTAGGGCTCCTTGAGCTCGGCCTCCATCTTCTCCGCGTTGGTGACGAAGTAGGGGGAGAGGTAGCCGCGGTCGAACTGCATCCCCTCGACGATCTCGTAGTAGGTCTGGATGGTGTCGGACTCCTCGACGGTGATGACGCCGTCCTTGCCCGCGGCCTCCATGGTGTCGGCGATGATCTTGCCGATCTCCTCGTCGTTGCTGGAGATGGTGGCCACGCGGGCCATCTCCTCCTTGGACTTGAGCTCCTTGCTCATCTTCTCCAGCTCTTCCACCACGACCTCGACGGCCTTATCGAGCCCGCGCTTGAGCTGCATCGGGTTGGCCCCGGCGGTGATGTTCTTCATCCCCTCGGTGATGAGCGCGTAGGCCAGGATGGTGGCCGTGGTGGTCCCGTCGCCCGCGGCGTCCTCGGTCTCCTTGGCCACCTGCTTTACGAGCTGGGCCCCCATGTTCTCGAACTCATCGAGGTATTCCTGCTCCTCGGCGATGGTGACCCCGTCGTTTACGACCTTCGGAGGCCCGAACTCCTTGGCCAACACGACGTTGCGACCGCGGGGACCCAGCGTGATGCGCACGGCATTGGTGAGACGCTCGATCCCCTTCCGCAGCTTCTCCCGCGCCTCGTCGTCGAAGATCACCTCTTTGTACTTCTTGGCCATATCTCCTCCTCCTTTGTCCTTTCCCTGTTGGGTGAATCTAAGAAGCTAGTTGGCTAACCGGCTGTTCCGCCGACAAACTAGATGTCTAACGAGCTAGAGGGTTAGCTAGAAAGCTATTCCACGATGGCGAGGATGTCGCTGGACTTGACGATGAGGTACTCCTCGCCGTCGAGCTCGATCTTCTTGCCCGAGAAGCCGTCGAGGAGCACCCGATCGCCCTTCTTGACCTTGATCTTCTCCTCGTCGGTGCCCACCGCCACGACCTCGGCTTGGACGAAGTCGCGGTCGACCTCGACGTCCTCGGGGAGGACGATCCCGCCCCCCTCCTCTTCCTCCTTGACCTCTTGGACGAGCACGCGATTGCCGAGCGGCTTGATCTTCACCTTCTTCTTGGTCGCCATTCCTCCTCCTTTCCCTTTCTCCTTCTCCGTCTTGCTCCCACGTGTTTATCGGTTGGGGTTCCGTCCCCTTGCGGCGGGGACGGCGCGTCCTTCGGAATGGAAATCGCGCTTGTTTAGCACTCTTTAGGGGTGACTGCTAGTATTGTAGCGCACCCCGGAGGAGGCGTCAAGGTCCCCTCCGGGGGTGCGCGGTTTCGTAGGAACCTCCGACCGGGTGCGTACGATAGAGGTATGCCCTCGGGGAAGACGCACGCGGTCGTGGAGATGGCGCTGCTTCCGGCGCTCGGGGCTGCGTATTATGTGGCCTTGCAACCCGGCACGGTGGAGCTGGCGGTCTTCGCGGGGGCCTATCTCTTCTCCAGCCTCTGGCTGAGCCCCGACTTAGACCTCCACAAGAACGCGGCCCGGAGGCGCTGGGGGCCCTTGGGGTTCCTCTGGACTCCCTACTCCAAGGTGTTCAAGCACCGGGGCCTAAGCCACAGCCTCGTGCTGGGCCCGCTCACGCGTCTGGTGTATCTGGGGCTCGTGCTGGCCGCGGTGATCGCGGGGCTCTCGTACCTCTGGGGGCTCGCCCTCCCCCCCGCCGAGAAGGCCGCCGCGTTCTGGCAGAACCGGGAGGTCCTCTGGGCCTTGGGCGCGGGGCTGTACCTTCCGAACGTGCTCCACGTGCTCCTGGACCGCGGGGTGAGCGCGCTTCGGCCCCGACGGGCGCACGCGCGCGGACGGTAGCGCAAGCCGCGGGCGGGAAGAAGACGCGAAGGGGGAGGCGACGAAGACGAAGCGATGGACCCGCGGACGACGCTCGTGGCCGCGATGGTGGCCCTGCTCCTGGTGGTGGGGCTCGTCCAGCGCTTACAATATGACCAAGTGGGGATCGCCTCCTGGTACGGGCCGGGGTTCCACGGCAAGCGGACCGCCAACGGGGAAATTTACGATATGTACGCGATGACCGCGGCCCACAAGACGCTCCCCTTCAACACGATCGTCCGGGTGGTGGACTTGGACACGGGCCGCTCGGTCGTCGTGCGGATCAACGATCGCGGCCCCTTTGTGCCGGGGCGCATCATCGACCTCTCCTACGCCGCCGCGAAGGAGCTGGGCATCCTCGAGAAGGGCCTCGCTCGCGTGGGGCTCAAGGTGCTGCGGCGGCCTTAGACGGTTTGCATCCTCCCGTCTTCCTCGGTACAAGCAAGGCAAGAGCGAGTAGCCGAAAGGAACGGGCGCGGAGATGGCACCGGAAAAGACGAAGTCGAGGAAGCGAAAGCACCCGTACGTCACCCGCAAAGCGGGCGTTTGCGGAGGCAAGCCGATTATCCGAGGAACTCGGATTAAAGTATCTCAGATTGTGATCGAGTACGAGCGGTTGGGTTGGACACCCGACGAGATCGTACAAGCGCACCCCCACCTGACGCTGGCTCAAGTCCATGATGCGCTGTCTTATTACTATGAAAACATAGACGAGATCGAACGCCAAATCGCGGAAGAACAACGAATGGTTGAAAAATTCAAGCAAAGCGTAGCTTCCTCGCAAGGCATGTGACCCCCGTTCGGATTTATTTGGATGAGAACGTACCTTCCGCCGTCGCCGCAGGGCTGCGCAGGCGCAGGGTAGACGCCTTTACAGCTGCGGAAGCAGGAAATCTAGGCGTGAGCGACGAAGAGCAGCTGCACTATGCGGCCCGAGAGCGGGCGGTTCTGTTCACCCACGATGCCGACCTCATCCGAGTTGCCTGGGATTGGACGCAAAAAGGGAAAGAGCATTGGGGCGTGATCTACGTCCACCCAGAGAAGCTGAGCCTCGGGGAGTGCATCCGGCGTCTCAAGGAATATGCCACGACCTTCCAGGCCGAAGACCTGAAGAATCGCGTCGAGTTCTTGTAATCCTCCTCCTGCCTCGATAGCTTTATCCCCGCCTATGATTTGCCATCAGAGGGAGGCCTACACCGACGAGGAGCTCTATCGGCTGCTCCACCCTTGGGTGCGGGCGTGGTTCCAGGAGCGGTTTGGGACGTTCAGCCCCCCGCAGCGGTATGCGATCCCCAACGTCCACGAGCGAAAAAACTGCTTGATTTCAGCGCCCACGGGCAGCGGCAAGACCCTGAGCGCCTTTTTGGCCATCCTCAGCGAGCTGGTGGCCCTCGCCGAACGCGGAGAGCTGGAGAACCGCGTCCACTGCGTCTATGTGTCCCCCCTCAAGGCGCTGGGGAACGACATCCGCCGCAATTTAGAAGAACCCCTTCACGGCATCTCCGAGATCGCGGGACGGGATCTGGGGATTCGCGTGGCCGTGCGCACCGGCGACACCTCCGCCCACGAGAAGCAGAAGATGCTTCACAAAGCTCCCCATATTCTCATCACCACCCCCGAGTCCCTGGCGATCGCGCTCACCGCCCCAGGCTTCTCGAAACACCTCCGCGGGGTGGAGTGGGTCATCGTGGACGAGGTCCACGCTTTAGCGGAAAACAAGCGCGGGGTTCACCTCTCCTTGTCCCTGGAGCGCCTCCACGAGATCGTGGGCAAGGACTTTGCCCGCATTGGGCTCTCGGCTACCATCCACCCCCTCGACGAGATCGCCCGCTTCCTGGTCGGACGCCGATACGGACGGGTGCTCACGGAGATGGCTCAAGACGACGGCGCTGCAGAGGACCTCTGGCGCGACTGCCTCGTGGTGGACGCCCGCTTCGACAAGAGGCTCGACCTCCAAGTGCTCAGCCCCGTGGACGATTTCATCCGCTGCTCCACGGAGGAGCTGCACTCCAATCTCTATGAACTGCTGGCCAAGCTCATCGACGCCCACCGCACCACGCTCATTTTCACGAACACCCGCTCCGGCACGGAACGGGTGGTGCACTTCCTCAAGGAGAGATACCCCCATCTCTCGGAGCACATCGGGGCTCACCACGGCTCCCTCTCCAAGGAGCTGCGGCTCTCCTTAGAGGAGCGGCTCAAGCGCGGGGAGCTCAAGTGCGTGGTCTGCTCCACCTCGCTGGAGCTGGGGATCGACATCGGGTACGTCGATCTGGTGATCCTGCTCGGCTCCCCCAAGAGCGTGACCCGCGCCCTGCAGCGGGTGGGACGAAGCGGCCACAAGCTCCACGACACCGTCGTGGGCCGCGTCGTGGTGACCGACCGCGACGATCTCGTAGAGTGCGCGGTGATGCTCAAGGGGGCCGTCGAACACAAGCTCGACCGCATCCACATCCCCACGAACTGCCTCGACGTGCTGGCCCAGCAGGTCTTCGGGATCGTCCTGGACCGCCCCTACGCCGTGGACGACCTCTATGAGATCGTGACGAGAAGCTACTGCTACCGCGACCTCCCGCGGGAGGACTTCGAGCGGGTTCTTGAATATTTAGCGGGCGAGTACGCCTCGTTGGAAGACCGAAGGGTGTACGCCAAAATTTATTATGACCGCGAGAAGGGCGTGATCGGAAAGCGCGGGCGGCTGGCCCGCGTTCTCTACGTGACGAACGTGGGGACGATCCCCGACGAGTCCTACGTGACCGTCAAGATCGGGGACAAGCGCATCGGCTCGATCGAGGAGTCGTTCTTGGAGATGCTCCGCAAGGGGGACGTCTTCGTGTTGGGAGGGGAGACGTATCGCTTTAAATACTCTAGGGGCATGACGGCCCAGGTGGAACCCGCCCGCGGCAAGACCCCCACAGTCCCCTCGTGGTTCTCCGAGATGCTCCCCTTAAGCTTCGACCTCGCCCTCGAGATCCAACGATTTCGGGAGAAGCTGGCCCACATGTTCGAGGCGGGCCGCTCCTCCGAGGAGATCAAGGAGTTCATCCGTGAGGAATTGTATCTGGACGAGCGCGGGGTGGAGTCCCTCTACCGCTACTTCCTGGAACAGCACCGCTACGCGGAGATCCCCCACCGCCATAAAGTGCTCATCGAATACTACCAAGAGGAGCTTGCGCCCCACCTCTGGAGGAGCCCGATCAAGACGTGGGTGATCTTCCACACCCTCTTCGGCAGGCGGGTCAACGATGCCCTGAGCCGGGCGCTGGCGTGGCTCGTCTCCCGTCGCGAGGACCGCGACGTCGAGGTGGGGATCACCGACCACGGCTTTTACTTGGCCTATGAGGGGAAGGTCCGAGTGATGAGCGCCTTCGACCTCTTAAAGGAGCGGGACCTGCGCTCGGTCCTCAAGGATGCCCTCTCCGACACCGAGATCTTGAAGAGGCGCTTTCGGCACTGCGCCACCCGCTCTTTAATGATTTTGAAGAACTACAAGGGGCGACGCAAGTCCGTGGGGAGCCAGCAGATGAAGGCGTTCCTGCTCCAGCACGCCGTGGAAGCCCTCGACGAGCGCTTCCCCATCTTGTGGGAGGCGTATCGGGAGGTGATGGAGGACGCGATGGACGTGGAGAACGCGCAGCGGGTGATCGACGAGATCCTGCGGGGGGAGATCGAGATCGTCGGGCGGGTGATGCCCCATCCAAGCCCCTTTGCGTTCCACATCGTGATGCAAGGGAGGAGCGACCTCATCAAGTACGAGGACCGGCACGCGTTCCTGCAACGGATGTACCGGGAGCTGATGGAGCAACTCGAGGAGGAGGAAACTCTATCGGGCTAACGCCCCCGTCGGATCACGCGGACAATATGTCGCGGAAGTCGGGATTCAGCATCGAAGTCCCCCCGGCAGGCCCACGTCCACGCCTCCACGGTGAGCGGCCAGACCATCCCCAGCCGCTCCGCGGGCGTAAGCCGCTTCCAGTCCGTCCCCTCGGGCTCACCCCGCTGTAGGACCCGAAGCGTGCAGTTCCGCTTTTTCTTCTCGTTCAGGCCCATGTTCGCTCATTCCTCCCGCTCGATCACCTGCGGGACCTCGAAGTAGCCATCGCGCTTGCGGGGCGCGTTGCGCAGCGCCTCTTCCGGGGGGACGGAGGGCCGGGGCTCGTCCGCTCTCAAGACGTTCTTTACGTCGAGGACGTGGGAGGTGGGCTCCACGTCGGAGGTGTCCAGCTCCTCCAGCTTCTTGAAGTATTCGAGAATGCGCCCCAGCTGCTCGCGGTAGAGCTCGACCTCCTCCTCCGTGAGCTTGAGCTTCGCCAGCCGCGCGATGTGCAGAACCTCTCCGCGGGTGAGCATGGGAGTATTATAGCGCTATACCCTTGCCAACTCGAACTTGTCCCCGAATCGCCGCTCGAACTCTTGGATGAGGGGCGTGTCTGGCTCCTGCTCCACTAAACGGAAAGCCTCCTCCCGTGCGGCCTTCATCAAAGGGAGGTCCCGAATCAAGTCGGCCACCTTGAAGGTCGTGTCCAGCCCGTGCTGCGCCACGCCCAAAAGCTCCCCCGGCCCACGGATCTTAAGGTCCTCCTCGGCGATCTCGAACCCATCGCTCAGATCCCGAAACGCCCGCAGGCGCCTTTGGGCCTCTTCCGTCTTGGCCGTGGCGATCGCAAAGCATAGGGCCCGCTGCCCCTGCCGCCCGATCCGCCCCCGAAGCTGGTGGAGCTGCGAGAGCCCGAACCGCTCCGCGTGCTCGATCACCATGATCGAGGCATCCGGCACGTCGATCCCCACTTCTATGATGGAGGTGCTCACCAGCACGTCCAGCTCCCGGCGCCGGAGCTGTTCCATGATCTGCTGCTTCTCCTCGTCCTTCATGCGTCCGTGCAAGAGCCCCACCCGCAGTCCCCGGAAGACCGTGCGCTCCAGCTCCTCCTTCATCTGAGCCGCGGCTCTTAAATCCAGCTCCTCCGACTCCTCGATCAGGGGGTACACCACATAGGCCTGCACGCCCTTGCGCACCTCCTCCGCGACGAGCTTGTACACCTCCTCGCGCTTGTCCTCCGAGACCCAGTAGGTGCGGACGTCCTTGGGGAAGGGGAGCTCGTCGATGATAGAAATCTCGAACTGGCCGTAGAGGGTGAGCGTGATCGTCCGCGGGATGGGGGTGGCGCTCATCACGAGCACGTGGACGTCCTCGCCCTTCTCCTCGAGCTGGGCCCGCTGGATCACCCCGAAGCGGTGCTGCTCGTCGATTACCACCAACCCCAGTCTCGGGAACCGGACGTCCTCCGTGAGGAGCGCGTGGGTCCCGATCGCCAAATCCACCTCCCCGGCGGCGATCCGCCCGCGAGCTTGTGTTTTCTGCGAGGGCGGAAGGCTCCCGATCAGCAGCTCGCATCGGACGCCCAAGGGCTCCAACAGGGGAAGCAAGCGCTCCGCGTGCTGCCGTGCTAGGATCTCCGTGGGTGCCATGAACGCGACTTGAGCCCCTGCCTTTATGGCGATGTACGCCGCCGCGGCGGCTACGACCGTCTTGCCCGAGCCCACGTCCCCCTGCAAGAGGCGATTCATGGGATGGCACGACCGCAGATCGTCTCGAATCTCTCGCAGGGCCCGCTCTTGTGCTTGGGTGAGCCGGAAGGGGAGCGCTTCCAAAAACGCTTGGAGTTCTTCGTCGGGAATCGCGAGTCTGCGGGCCGAGCGCTTCCGTTGGCGTCGGCGCTCGAGCGCCACCCCGATCTGAAAGAGGAAGAGCTCTTCGAACGCGAGCGTGCGGCGGGCGCGCTCGAACTCCTCGAGCGTCGAGGGGAAGTGGATTTTCTCCAATGCCTCCGCCTTGGGGAGGAGCCCCTGCCGCTCCCGGATCTCTCGGGGGAGCAGATCGCGAACGGCGGGCTTGTACCGCGAGAGGTTCTCGCGGAGGATCCGATAGAGGACCGCCGGGGTGAGCCCCTGGGTCAGGGGGTAGAGGGGTACCAGGCGTCTCGTGAGGAAAGGCTCTTGGTCCTCGGGCTCCCAGACGGGGTTGCTCATCTGGGGCATCCCGTACACCCGCTCCACGGCCCCGTACAAAGCGAGTCGTCGCCCCATGTGCGCCTCCAGCTGGGATTTGACCCACGGCTGGTTGAACCAGACGGCAAACAACACCCCCGTGTTGTCTTGGACGGCGGCCTTGATGATCTCTAAGTTTTTACGGGGTCTGATCGTGTCCACCGCGCGCAGCCTTCCTACTACGGTCGCCTTGTCCCCGTGCTTGAGGTGGCCGATCTTTCGGACGGCGCGCCGGTCCTCGATCTTCCTCGGGAGATAAAGCAGAAGATCTTCGATCGTCTCGATCCCCAATCGCTTCAAGAGCCGGGCGCGCTGCTCCCCCACCCCCTTGGCGAAGCGGACGGGGCTGCGGAGCGCTTCCGCGTCGACCGGGGACACGGGGGCCCCGGGTGGGG